>NZ_JBFMHW010000007.1:0-302304 GCF_040754745.1 Pseudomonas sp. SB113 | reverse complement strand
TCAAGTGATTATTTTCAGAAGCTTTCGAAGATTTCTTCAACAACTTCAACCACTTGCGCTTCCGATCTCTCGTTAGCGGGAGGCGAATTCTACAGCGTTACACGCTGCTGTCAACACCTCTTTTTCTCCACTTTCGACCGAGAAGATCGAATCGTTAATAGCGTCAAACAACACGACCCCATCAACTTCTTCTGGGCTTCGATGAACCGAAGCAAGTCGCTGTCTAATCCTGCATAACTCTTTGTTTACCAAGGAGTTTTACGTTTCGACTGCGCCGGAAGTGGGCGAATTATAGACTTCCAGAATCTGCCGTCAACACTTAATTTGGTTTTTCTATCAAAGTGCCTACTAACCTTTAAATCCCTCTATATATAGAAGGTCAACCTCGTCACTTGAGCAATATATTGCTCAAATTCGAACAGTTAAGCATCATAGCGGCCCCTGCTTCTCGAATATGACCTCGGACGAACACCCCAATGACCACCTCCCCCCGCAGTTTGGCCTCGGCATTGTTTCCGGTCGGCCTGCTGTTGATCGCTATGGCCTCCATCCAGTCCGGGGCCTCACTGGCCAAGAGCATGTTCCCGATTGTCGGAGCACAAGGCACCACAACCCTGCGCCTGATCTTCGCCAGCGTGATCATGTTGCTCATATTGCGACCATGGCGCGCCAAGCTGACCGCAAAATCCCTGCGCACCGTGATCGTCTATGGCATGGCTCTGGGCGGCATGAACTTCCTCTTCTATATGTCCTTGCGTAGCGTTCCCTTGGGCATTGCCGTAGCCCTTGAATTCACCGGACCGCTCGCCGTCGCAATCTACGCGTCGCGCCGAGCGGTAGACTTCCTGTGGATAGCCCTCGCGATCGTCGGCCTACTCCTGTTGATTCCCACGGGGGAAGCCAGCAGCGGAATCGACCTGGTCGGCGCGGCCTATGCGTTGGGTGCGGGTGTTTGCTGGGCACTCTACATTCTGTTCGGACAAAAAGCGGGTAACGACAACGGCGTCCAGACCGCCGCCCTGGGTGTGATGATCGCGGCCCTGTTTGTTGCGCCCATCGGCATCGTCCATGCTGGCACCGCATTACTGACCCCAGCATTGATTCCGATCGCCATCGGTGTCGCGATTCTGTCCACTGCCTTGCCTTACACCCTGGAGATGGTCGCGCTGACACGCCTCCCCGCCCGCACCTTCGGAACGCTCATGAGCATTGAGCCTGCTTTCGGCGCACTTTCAGGACTTTTCTTCCTTCAGGAGCACTTATCCCTACCGCAATGGCTGGCCATAAGTTGCATTATCCTAGCCTCGGTAGGCGCGACACTGACCATGCGCAATGACTCAAAGCCGCTGGTTCCGGCGGATTGAATCATCTTTGAAAGTTGCTCTGGTATTTGCCACGTATTTAGGCCATGTTTAAACTGCAAACGAATGTCATTCATGGAGTTTTCGACAGGGACAGCGCGAACGCTACACTCGAGAGCGAGTAGAGCCGGCTTCGAACATTGCGAAGTGGCTATTAAGGATGGGAATGAAGCGAATTTTGATACTGTTAATGGTCGTGGCCATTGCTGGCTGTGCCGCGACTACCAAGACAGAAGTAAAACGCGGCAAAAAAGGGCTGCATATCAACTGTTCCGGCCTGTCTTCTTCCTGGGACCAGTGCTACACCAGTGCAACCAACTCTTGCGGCGCCAAGGGCTACCGGGTTATCGCCAAGTCAGGTGACAACTCCGAGGAGCCAGGGGACTACCCCTTCGGCCTCAACCCTGCCGGCTACACCAGCCGCAGCATGATCGTCATCTGTAAGTGATCCCCCCGAGCAGTCAGCCGCGACTGCTCATATAAATGCCTGCCCCCCTTCGCGGCGCTGCAACTAAATTATTGCAGCTCGTGATCTGTTCTACGACGATTCGCAACGAGTCAAATAGCCGTCGTGCGCACCTGCAACCACTGCAACGCAGCGCCGCTGAGCAGCGGGCTCAGGCGTTCACGCACCTGGGCGTGATACGCGTTGAACCACTCGCGCTCATCCGCTGTGAGCAGCGACGGCTCCAGGCAACGGGTGTCGATCGGGCACAAGGTCAGGGTTTCAAACGAGAGGAACTCACCAAACTCGGTCTTGCCTGCCTCGCGGTTCAATACCAGGTTCTCGATACGCACACCCCAGCGGCCAGGGCGGTAGGTGCCCGGCTCGATGGAGGTGATCATCCCTGGCTGCATCGCGGTTTGCGGCGCAGTGGCGGCCTGGTAGGCAATCACTTGTGGGCCCTCATGCACATTGAGGAAATAACCTACGCCGTGCCCGGTACCGTGGCCGTAGTCCACGCCTTCAGCCCAGATCGGCGCGCGGGCAATGGAATCCAGCAGCGGCGATAGAATGCCTTTGGGAAAGTGTGCACGGGACAGGGCAATAACACCCTTCAGCACACGGGTGCAGTCACGTTTCTGTTCCTCGCTCGGCGTACCGATAGGCACCATCCGTGTGATATCCGTGGTGCCCCCCAGGTACTGGCCGCCCGAGTCGATCAGCAGCAAGCCATCGCCCTCGATCACCGCATGCTCTTCTTCGGTGGCATGGTAATGCGGCATGGCCCCGTTGGCATTGAATGCCGCGATGGTATTGAAACTCAGCGACACATAATCGGGGCGACGGGTGCGCGCAGCCGTCAGGTGTTCATCGATGGTCAATTCAGTGATGCGTTCACGACCGAGCGCACTGTCCAGCCAGGCGAAGAATTCGCACAGGGCCGCGCCGTCCTGCTCCATGGCTCGGCGGATATGCTCCGCGTCCGCCAGGCTCTTGCGGGATTTGGCCAGTGTGGTCGGGTTCAGCCCTTCGATCAGCTTGACGCCAGCATCCAGGTTTTCCAGCAAACCGGCAGTAACGCGGGCGGGGTCAACGTGCAAGCTGGCACCCGATGGCACCGCACGCAGCGCATCCGCCACGTCGCTGTAGTCGCGCAACGTCACGCCATCCTGCGCAAGCACCGCGCGCAAGTCTGCATCAACTTTACTCAGCGCCACAAACAAAGTGGCCTGTTGTTGATTGATCAATGCAAACGAAACAAACACCGGATTAAACGAGACATCGCCGCCGCGCAGGTTGAACAGCCAGGCGATGTCATCCAGGGTGGCGATGAAGTGCCAGTCGGCGCCCTTCTCCTTCAAACTGGCGCGCAGTGCGGCAAGTTTATCGCCACGGCTGACGGTCGCTTGCGGTGGCAGATGCTGATAAATCGGCTGGCTCGGCAGGCTCGGACGGTTTTTCCAAACAGCATCGAGTACGTCGATATCGGTACGCAGGCGCGCGCCGCGCTCTGCCAGCTTGGCGCCCAAGGTGCGCGCCGAAGCGACAGCCATCACCGCACCGTCCACCGCCACCACGCCACCTTCCGGCGTCTGCTCGGCCAGCCACTCCAGCGGCCCGGGCTGGCCCGGTTGCAGCTTGACCAATTCAATGCCACTGCCCTTGAGCTCCTTGGTCGCCTGTTCCCAGTAACGGCTATCGGCCCAGACACCGGCGAAATCCGCAGTGACAATCAGCGTGCCTACCGAGCCATGGAACCCCGACAACCATTGACGCCCCTGCCAGTAACCCGGCAAATATTCGGACAAATGCGGGTCAGCCGATGGCACCAGCAGGGCGTGAATGCCCTCGCGGCTCATCAGTTCGCGGGTGTGCGCCAGGCGCTGGGGAACCGTTCCATGGGTCAAGGGCTGCGTACTCATTGTGTCTCCTGCTAACCACTAATAATTGTTATGTAAAAATCAGACGGCCCAGAACGCCGGTGCGCTGGCCAGTGCGGCCTTGATCAATTGCACGGCCTGGTCGATGTCCTGCTCGGTGGTAAACCGGCCCAGGCTCAAGCGTATGGTGCGGGCGGCAGAACGTGCGTCAAGGCCCAACGCAAGCAGCACGTGGGAAGGCGCATTGCTGGCGGAGTTACATGCCGAGGTCGCCGAAAAGGCGATGCCCGCACTCAACGCAGCAGTGTCAAATTCACCTTCGCTGAACGTAAGGCTGAGGGTGTGAGGAATGCGCTGCGCAGGGCTGCCATTGAGGCGCACGCCACCGAGCGTATCCAACTGCTCCAGCAGGCGCTGACGCAAGGCCACAATGACGGCCTTCTCCTGCGCAAAAGACGCCGCTGCCAGGGCGAATGCCGCGCCCATGCCCGCAATCTGATGGGTGGCCAGGGTACCGGAGCGCAAGCCCCCCTCGTGACCGCCGCCATGAATCTGTGCCAACACTTTCTGTTGCGCCCGGGGTCCGACATACAGCGCGCCAATACCCTTGGGGCCATACAGCTTGTGCGCGGAAAACGACATCAAATCCACCGGCCACTGCGCCAGGTCGATCGCCACCTTGCCCGCGCCCTGCGCCGCGTCGACATGCAACAACGCGCCATGCTCACGGACGCGCGCGCCGATGGCCGGGATGTCATTGAGGGTGCCCAACTCATTATTCACCAGCATCAGCGACACCAGAAAGGTGTCTTCACGCAATGCCTCGCTGACGGCGTCGGCGCTGATCAGCCCGTCGGCGTCCGGCACCAGGTAGGTCACGGCCACACCGGCTTCCTGCAACTGCCGCGCGGTATCCAGCGTGGCCTTGTGTTCGATCTGGCTGGTGATGATATGCCCGCCCGCCACACCACGCGCCTGGGCAACGCCCTTGATCGCGAGGTTGTTGGATTCAGTGGCGCCTGAGGTCCAGACGATCTGTTCAGGCTGTGCGCCCACCAACTCGGCCACCTGGCGACGCGCCTGCTCAACCGTTTGCCGCGCCGCTTGGCCGAACGCGTGGGAACTGGACGCGGGGTTACCGAAATTGGCGTTGAAGCCCAGACACTCGACCATCACCTGGATGACGCGCTCGTCCACCGGGGTGGTGGCGGCGTAGTCGAAATACAGCGGACGTTTATTCATGACAGTTAAGACTCGCAGAGCAGGTTCCCGAGAGCAGCGTCTCAGGGGCATCGGCCGGAACAGAGGTCGTCAGGTTTACCGGATCAAATGCCATTAAAGAAGGACAACTTTAAGTAAATGTGCGTAGGAACGCTCCTGAAATTCAGCTTAACAGGCTGAAGTCGTGCCATGGCAAACAAAAAGCCCGAGGTTCCTTTAAGGGAAGCCTCGGGCTTTTTGCTGCGCAGTGCCGACTCAACTGGGACGACCATGCAAAACCACGTTGCGCTCGGCGTTCATTTCGCCCTGGCGATCAAACCCGAAGGGCTTCTGTGGCTGGCCGGTCAGTGCAGCGCGCTGCTGTTGATATTCATCAAACGACAAGCCTCGACGGCTCAGCGCTTCCAGGGCCAGTTGCTTGCTCTCTTCGGCCGTGTAGGGACGCAATTCTGGCGATGGATGGCTCGCACAGCCGGCGAGTACGGCGCTGACAATCAATAAGCAAACAGCGAGAAATCGGTTCATGGCGGTAGCCCTGCAAAGAAGGTTTCGAGTCAATGAACACAGGCTACTCCCGACCCTGCACAGTGAAAAATCACCGTCCGTGATAGTCGCTATCAACCGCCGACGCCCCCTCTATAGCGAGCCCCATATATTTCTTTATGATCTATAAATATGGAAATACGTTCATTTACGGAATAAATGTAACCCTCTATAAATGGCTTACACCGAACCCGCACTGTTCGCCACGCAACTGTTTACCAGGCAACAGCCATTCAACAAATCACCAGTCAGACAACAGCAGCATTTTTCAGCAGTGCACCTGCAACCCACGCCGATCAAGGCCTGCACCCGTTGGTACAGCTCTTGCTCAACACGTTGCACTCCACTTGCTATGAACCACTGTTGATAAAGGAACTGTTCATGACCCGTCCCCTGAATGTCGTTGCCCTCTCCGGCGGAACCTGGCGCCCGTCCCGTACCCTCGTGCTGACCCAAGCCGTAGTGGCTGAACTGGCGACTTTGCTGCCGATCCAGACCACCCTGATCGAACTGGGCGACATTGCCAGGCCCCTGGGTGGTGCACTGTCACGCGATGAGTTGCCCGCCGAGGTCGAGGCCCAACTGGTGGCCATCGAACAGGCCGACCTGCTGATCGTCGCCGCACCGGTCTATCGCGGGTCCTACCCCGGCCTGCTCAAGCACCTGTTCGACCTGGTTGGCCTCAACGCCCTGATCGACACACCTGTATTACTCGCAGCCACCGGCGGCAGCGAACGCCACGCGCTGGTTCTCGACCATCAACTGCGTCCGCTGTTCAGCTTCTTCCAGGCCCTGACCCTGCCGATCGGCGTGTACGCCACCGAGGCCGATTTCACCAACTACCAAATAACCAGTGAGCCCCTGAAGGGCCGTATACGCCTTGCGGCAGAACGCGCAGCTCCGTTGTTTGCTGCGCACTCCCCCTCTCTGCTGAAAATCGCTTAAGGATTGGTCATGGATGTTTTCTGGTTTCTGCCGACACATGGCGACGGTCATTACCTGGGCACCACCCAAGGTGCACGGCCGGTCACCCTCAATTATCTGAAGCAAGTCGCGCAGGCGGCTGACAGCCTGGGTTACTACGGCGTGTTGATTCCTACCGGCCGCTCGTGCGAAGACTCCTGGGTCATCGCCTCGGCGCTGGTGCCGCTGACCGAACGCCTGCGTTACCTGGTGGCGATTCGTCCGGGCATCATCTCGCCGACCGTTTCTGCCCGCATGGCGGCGACCCTGGATCGCCTGTCCAACGGCCGCTTGCTGATCAATGTGGTCACCGGCGGCGATCCCGACGAGAACCGCGGCGACGGCAGCTTCCTCGACCACAGCGAACGCTACGAAGTCTCCGACGAATTCCTACAAATCTGGCGCCGCGTGTTGCAGGGCGAGTCAGTGGATTTCGAAGGCAAACACCTGCGTGTGCAGAACGCCAAGGCGCTTTACCCGCCGGTGCAAAAGCCTTATCCACCGCTGTACTTCGGCGGTTCCTCCGATGCCGCGCACGACCTCGCCGCCGAACAGGTGGATGTATACCTGACCTGGGGCGAGCCGCCGGCCGCCGTCGCCGAAAAACTCGCGGATGTGCGTGAACGCGCTGCCCGTCACGGCCGTACGGTGAAGTTCGGCATCCGTCTGCATGTGATCGTGCGCGAGACCGAAGAGGACGCGTGGAAAGCCGCCGACAAGCTGATCGAGCACATCAGCGACGACACCATCGCCGCCGCACAAAAATCCTTTTCGCGCTTTGATTCCGAAGGCCAGCGGCGCATGGCGGCCTTGCATGACGGGCGCCGTGACAACCTGGAAATCGCCCCCAACCTGTGGGCCGGTGTCGGCCTGGTGCGCGGCGGTGCCGGTACCGCACTGGTGGGCAACCCACAGCAAGTGGCCGAACGCATCAAGGAATACGCCGACCTGGGCATCGAGAGCTTCATCTTCTCCGGCTACCCGCATCTGGAAGAAGCCTATCGCTTTGCCGAGCTGGTGTTCCCGCTGCTGCCGGAACCTTATGCCAGCCTGGCCGGACGTGGCATCACCAACCTCACTGGCCCGTTCGGCGAAATGATTGCCAACGATGTTCTGCCAGCCAAGGCCTGATCGGCGCAGCGGCGGGAGCGGCGTTGGTCGTTCCCGCTTATAAAGAGGAAACCCCGTGACAGCCAAACCCCATAGCGTCCTGCCATCACCGTTGCAGACCGCCAGACTGCTGGCCGCCGAATTCGCCCTCACCGCCGTCGAACGCGACGAGCGCGGTGGCACCCCCAAGACCGAACGTGACGCCCTGCGCCAAAGCGGCCTGCTGGCCCTGAGCATTCCCACTCAATACGGCGGCCTCGGAGCACGCTGGAGTGACACCCTGGCCATCGTGCGCGAGTTCGCCAAGGTCGACAGCTCCATTGCCCACGTCTTCGGCTTTCATCACCTGATGCTCGCCACCGTGCGCCTGTTCTCGCGCCCGGACCAATGGCAACCCTGGTTCGAACAGACCGCGCGCAAAAACTGGTTCTGGGGCAACGCCCTCAACCCGTTGGACACACGCACGGTGGTCAAGGACTTCGGCGGCTGGCGCGAGTTCTCGGGCAAAAAAAGCTTCTGCTCCGGCGCCAGCGACTCGGAAATGCTGATTGCCTCCGCGGTGGATGAAAGCGCCGGCGGCAAGCTGCTGATCGCCGCCATCCCCAGCGGACGCAGTGGCATCACCCTGCACAACGACTGGAACAATATCGGCCAGCGCCAGACCGACAGCGGCAGCGCCAGCTTCGAACGGGTGCGCGTCGAGGAGTCGGAATTGCTGCTCGACCCGGGCCCGCTGAGCACGCCTTTTGCCTGCCTGCGCCCGCTGATCGCCCAGCTGACCTTCACCCATATGTTCCTCGGCATCGCCGAAGGCGCCTTCGAAGAAGCGCGCAACTACACGCTCACCGAAACCCGTTCCTGGCACAAATCCTCAGCCGAAGACGTGCGCCAGGACCCTTACGTGCTGCATCACTACGGCGAATTCTGGGTGGCCCTGGAGGGTGTGCGCCTGTTGGTGGAACGCGCGGCTGAGCTGCTCGACCAGGCGTGGGCAAAAGGCCCCAACCTCAGCGAAAACGAACGCGGCCAACTGGCCATCGCCATCGCTACCGCCAAGGTCGCCGCCACCCGCCAAGGCCTGGACCTGTGCAGCCGCCTGTTTGAAGTCACCGGCGCGCGCTCCACCCACGCGTCCCTGCGCCTGGATCGCCATTGGCGCAACCTGCGCACACAAACCCTGCACGACCCGGTGGATTACAAGCTCCACGAACTGGGGGACTGGGCGTTGAACCAATCCCTGCCGATTCCGACGTTCTACTCATAACAAGAGGTGCCCATGCAGCTTTTAACCTTACCGCCCTCGCCCGCCCTCGCGACGTCGATCCGCGCCACGGCCCAGGTCTTCGAAGACCCGAAATCCAAGGCGCTGCTCGACCATATCCAGCAAGTGGCGCCCAGCGAAGCCAGCGTGCTGATCATCGGCGAGACCGGGACCGGTAAAGAGCTGGTGGCGCGCCATATCCACAACCTCAGTGCGCGGCGTAACCGGCCGTTCGTGGCGGTGAACTGCGGGGCGTTCTCCGAATCCCTGGTGGAAGCCGAGCTGTTCGGCCATGAAAAAGGCGCGTTTACCGGCGCCCTGAGTGCCAAGGCCGGCTGGTTCGAAGAGGCGGACGGTGGAACCTTGTTCCTCGATGAAATCGGCGATTTGCCAATGCCCATCCAGGTCAAGCTGCTGCGCGTCCTACAGGAGCGCGAAGTGGTGCGCCTGGGCTCGCGTAAGAGCATTGCGATTGATGTGCGTGTACTGGCCGCGACCAACGTGCAACTGGAAAAGGCCATCAACGCCGGGCATTTCCGCGAAGACCTCTACTACCGCCTCGACGTGGTCAGCCTCGAGCTCAGCCCGCTGCGCGAGCGCCCCGGCGATATCCTGCCGCTGACCCGACACTTTATCGAAGCCTACAGCCAACGCCTGGGCTACGGCCCGATCACCATCAGCCGCGAGGCCGAACACAAGCTCAAAAGCTACAGCTGGCCGGGCAATATCCGCGAGCTGGAAAACGTGATTCACCACACCCTGCTGATCTGCCGTAACGGCGTGATCGAACGCGACGACCTGCGCCTGTCGAACATGCGCATCGAGCGCCAGGACGACAGCCAGCACGGCACCGACAACAGCGCCGAGGCCTTGCTGGAGCGCGCGTTTCAAAAGCTGTTCGAAGAACAGGCCGGCGCCCTGCATGAAAAGGTCGAAGACGCGCTATTGCGCGCCGCCTACCGCTTCAGCCATTACAACCAGGTGCACACCGCCAACCTGCTGGGCCTGAGCCGCAACGTCACGCGCACGCGCCTGATCAAGATCGGCGAGTTGGCGGTGAACAAGCGCCGGCCGGGGGAAAACGTGCAGGGTGAACGCATGCTGCACCTATCCATTTAGCCGGCAGTGCAATGCGTTGTCATGGCTGCGCTCGAAACTGCGCAGCACCTGGAACGAACCAAAGGTCACGGCCGTCGCCTGGTGGGCGCGGATCAGCGTCCAGAAATCTTCCTCGCCGTGCTCAAAGCATTGGAACGCCGCTTCGCCGTCCTCGCGGGAGCGCCATTGCAGGTAATTGAGCACCCGCCGCCCGTCTTCGCTGACCTGCACACTCGCATTGATAAAGCCGCCATGGCCCTGGGCCAGGCGTTCGCTTTGGGTCGACAAGGCCGCCACCAGCGCCACTTGTTGCTGGGGTTCGATGTGAAACTCGATCAGTTGAGTGAAACTGCGATTTTTCTCTGACACCTGCATGAACACTCTCCTTTATCTGTAGGCAAAATCTTGCGAGTCGATACCATGCAGGGTAAAACCTCTAGTTAAGTCAAGGTCAAGCATTTAATCGGGGTTTTCATGGTTACCAAGGAGCTCACCGTCGGCCAACTGGCGGCCCGCAGCGGCGTGGCCGTTACGGCCCTGCACTTCTACGAAGCCAAGGGGCTGATCAAGAGTCAGCGCAATGCCGGCAATCAACGGCGCTATCCAAGGGATGTACTGCGCCGGGTGGTGGTGATCAAGATCGCCCAGCGCCTGGGGATTCCGTTGGCGACGATTGGCGAGGCGTTGCAGACGCTGCCGGATGGGCGCACGCCCAACGCTCAGGATTGGGAGCGTTTGTCGGCGCTGTGGCGGGAAGACCTGGATGAACGCATCAATAAGCTGATACTGCTGCGGGACAAGCTCAATGGCTGCATTGGTTGTGGGTGCTTGTCGCTGGACGCGTGCCCGTTGCGCAACCCGGATGACCAACTCGGTGAGCGCGGGTCGGGGGCTCAATTGCTCGAGCCCAGCTGAAAGCCCCCTCGTCGGTGCCAGCAGAGCCCTTGATTGGCGTGACCTATAGTGAAAAGGCCGGGCCTCCACAACCACAATCAAGGAGAACGATATGAGCGTTAAACCTATCCCCGAGGGTTATCACAGCATCACGCCTTATCTGGGTATCGACAGAGCCGCCGACGCTATCGAATTTTACAAAAAAGCCTTTGGCGCCACGCAGGTCATGCGCCTGGATATGCCTGACGGCAAGGTCGGCCATGCCGAGCTGCGCATAGGCGACTCGGCGATCATGCTGGGCTCGCCGTGCGATGAAATGGCCCTGCGCAATCCAGATGAACACACCAGTGTCGGGTTGCACCTGTATGTCAACGACGTCGACGCACAATTCAAACAAGCCGTTGCAGCAGGTGCCACCGTGGTATCCGAGCCGAAGGATCAGTTCTACGGCGACCGCTCCGCGAGCGTGAAGGATCCGTTCGGCCACCTCTGGTTCCTCGCCAGCCGCAAGGAAGACCTCACCGAAGCGCAGATCCGCGAGCGCGCCGAGGCGATGTTCAAGCAAGGCTGAGCATCGGAGCCGGTTCGCCGGCTCCCGTCCACGCCTTCGCCCTTGCCCTTGCCCTCAACGCCGAGTGATTCCAGGATGCAGGCACTCATCACAAGGAGTCATTCCATGTTCGCCGGATTCCAGAAAGACCAGTGCCACGTCAATGGCGTGGACATCAGCTACCGCAAAGGCGGTACAGGTCCCGGCCTGCTCCTGCTGCACGGGCACCCGCAAACCCACGTCATCTGGCACAAAGTCGCCGAACAGTTGGCCGAACACTTCACCGTGGTCGCCGCCGACCTGCGCGGTTATGGCGACAGCAGCAAGCCGCCGGCCACTGACCATCACGCCAACTATTCAAAGCGGGAAATGGCCCGCGACGGCGTCGAACTGATGCAAGCCCTGGGCTTCGCGCAGTTCTCCGTACTGGCCCACGACCGTGGCGCCCGCGTCGCCCATCGCCTGGCCCTGGACCATCCGCAGGCAGTGCAGCGCATGGTCCTGCTGGATATTGCGCCGACCCTGGCGATGTATGCGCAGACCGACGAAGCCTTCGCCCGCGCCTACTGGCACTGGTTCTTCCTGATCCGCCCGGCACCGCTGCCCGAAGCGCTGATCGAGAGCAACCCGGAACTCTACCTGCGCAGTGTGATGGGCAGTCGCAGCGCCGGGCTCAAGCCGTTCACCGATGAGGCTTTCGCTGAGTACCTGCGTTGCCTGACGCTACCGGGCAGCGCCGCCGGCATCTGTGAAGACTACCGCGCCTCCGCGGGCATCGACCTTGAGTACGACCAGGCGGATATCGACGCCGGCAATCACCTGAACCTGCCCCTGCTGGTGATGTGGGGCGCCGAAGGCACCGTCGGCCGCTGTTTCGAACCGCTTAAGGAATGGCAGAAAGTCGCCACCGACGTACGTGGCAAGTCCCTGCCGGCCGGCCATTACATTGCCGAAGAAGCCCCTGAGTTGCTGCTGGACGAAGTGCTGGCCTTCCTGCGCTGAACCAGTGATGTTGCAAATGGTCATGCGCGCCTCGACGCTCAGTGCATCGAGGGTGGAGTCGCGAAACTCGATGGCATAGCCGGTTGCTCCCGACGCGCCGATCTTGCCGATCAGCGCCATGATCACGTCCTTGGAGGTCAACCCCTTGGCCAGCGCGCCGTCCACGCTCACCCGCCGGGTTTTCAGGCGCTAATGGCGCCTGGGTGATGGATTGGAGCATGTTTCGTGTTCAATCGAGACGTAAATACCCCCTGAATGTGAACCTGAAACATTTTCTTTCATATCCACCTTGGGGATTTCTCATTCTCATCCGTCTTAATTTAGATACAGCCTGTCGCGTCAGCAAAAGCTACGACCGGCCTTTTCCGGGCCTCCCTCGCCCTCCTCTGATCAAGACCCTCATTCACATGTCGAAGAAGTCACGCTCAAAACTCTGGTTTCTCGTGCATAGCTGGCTGGCCTTGCCCATCTGGTTCTTTGTACTGATTGTCTGCGTCACCGGCACCCTGGCGGTGGTCAGCCAGGAAATCATGTGGCTGGCCAACCCGGATATCCGTGCGAGCAAGCCGTCGGGTGATGCCGAGCCGCTGAGCTACGACCAGGTGATCAGCGCCATCAAGCGTGCCGAACCCCAGGTAATCGTGCAGTCTCTCAGTCGTCCGGACGAATCGCACTTTGCCCTGAGTGTCGGCCTCAGCTACCCCGACGGTCGCTCGGTAGAGGTCTACGTCAACCCGTACACCGGAGCGATCCAGGGCATCAGCCCGTCGTTCGACTTCCGTCAGTTCACCCGCGCCCTGCATGGCTGGTGGCTGGTGCCGTTTACCAATGGCTTCAGCTGGGGCTGGTACCTGGTGTCGCTGCTCGGTTTGCCGTTGCTGGCCTCACTGGTCACCGGGCTGGTGGTGTACAAGCGCTTCTGGAAAGGCTTTTTCAAGCCGACCCTGCGTATCCGCCACGGCGCGCGGATTTTCTGGGGCGACTTCCACCGCCTGAGCGGTATCTGGTCGATCTGGTTTATTGCGGTGATTTCCATCACCGGCACCTGGTTCCTGATCCAGGCAATCCTGGGTGACAACCAGATCTCCATCTCCAGCGAGCCCATCGTCCCGGTGATCGCCCGCGAAAAAGTCCCAACCTCAGCCCCGGGCGTGCCTGCACCGATGATTCCCGTGGATGAGGCGATCGCGATCGCCACCCAACGTATCCCGGGCTTGGAGGCGAGTTTCGTGAGCCTGCCGCTCAATGCCTACAGTCACCTGCAAATCGGCGGGCGGGGCTGGTACCCACTGATGTTCCAGACTGCGCAGATCAACCCGTATGACGGTGAAATCGCCTCGTCGCACCTGCTGTCCGACCGCACCAAGCTGGAGTTCGTCACCGAATCCATGCGCCCCCTGCACACCGGCGACTTCGGTGGCATCTGGATCAAGCTGATCTGGGCGTTCTTCGGCCTGGTGCTGAGCATGATGGTCCTGAGCGGCTTGCTGATCTGGACCAAGCGCACTGCCCTGGCCACCCTCAACGCCCTCAAGCGCGAAGCCAAGACGCAACGTGCGTCGGCGCCCATCCCGGCCATGCAGGCTGAAACCTCGGAGGCCAACCGATGAGCAAGGTCGCTACCGCTACACCGCCTTCGCCGTTGCGGGCCTTCTGGCTGAAATGGCGTTTCCACATCAATGTCCTGCTGTTACTGGTACCGCTGGGCTTCATGCCCAAGTACTTCGCCGATGCCGCGCTGTTTCGCGGTGACACCGGTATCGGCGAGCGTGTGGCCGGCGACGTGCAGGTCGGACCCTGGAGCCTCACGCTGGCCGAATTCCGCAACGAAGGCCCACGCCCCAACCCGGCCGGCCCGATGAAGTTCTTCAACGCCGCGCTCTGCGACACCTGCGCCGACCAGGTCAAGGCCACGTACCTGCGTATCGGCAAACCGCGCAGCCTGCGTGCCGCCGGGGTGATTTTCTTCGGCACCCCGTACCGCATGGGTGCCGGCCTGCCCGTGCCGGAACGCACACCCGTCGACGCCGAACTGTGGGTCACCATGGAAGGCTGGGACGGCACCATGCACCAGGGTTCCATCCCGCTGAGCCAGGCCTCGCCAGCCACCATTGCCTGGCTGAACAAGCAAGGAGTTAAACCATGACGTTCAAGCGCCTGTCCCGCGCCGCGCTGTTGCTGTGCGCCGGTTTCAGTACTACAGCCTTCGCCCACAACCCGATGTGCGAATGCAAGGAAATCCCCGGCGAGCAGATCCAGTGCAAAGGCGGTTTCTCCGATGGCAGCGGCGCCCCCGGCGTGACCCTGGATGTGATCGGCTACGACGAAACCATCCTGCTGCCCGGCAAGCTTGGCCAGGACTCGACCCTGACCTTCAAGAAGCCCGCGTCCGAGTTCTATGTGCTGTTTGATGCCGGCCCCGGTCACGTGGTGGAAATCGACCAAGCGGATATCCCGGCTCAATGAGTACCACACAGGTTGTACGCCCTGCCGGTGCCGGCCACGAAACCCTCTACGTCCTGCTGCTGTGCCTGATCATCCTCGCGGTGGCGGGAACCGTGGTGGCGCTGCACGGTGAATCCCAGGCCGTCGCGGCGGTGCCCAGCCATCAACTGGATGCCCGCCGCGACCTGAGCGCCGCCGAACAAGGCATCTACGCCGACCTGCGGGTAACGCTGGATGAAATCCACTTGCTGCAGCAAGAGCAAAGCGCCCTGCCTGGCCCCGAGCAACTGGCCGAAGAAGGCTTTGCGCCGTTTGCCCACGACGCCAGTTCGGTCAGCCGCGGCGACCATCGCTGGCAGCTGCTGGCGAGTTCGGCCTACTTGGGACTGAGCCAGGCGCCAACCACCAGTGGCTCGCTGCTCATGCGCGTGCAAGGCGCCGAGCCGGACATCTGGCTCAACCGCAGCAAAGACCTGGCCGCCCCCACCGACCTCACTGACCAGGCGCTGATCGCAGCCGGCTGGCAGCAGGTGGTCGCGCAATTCGATGCTGGCGTCACCCGCCAGCACCGTCACTGAACGAGAAGACCGATTGCCCATGTCTATTTCATCTCCCCTGTTGCGCGTGTTTCTGGTTGGCCTGTTCAGCCTGATACTCGCTCCCCTCGCCCATGCCGAGGCGGCCAAACGCCTGCGTATCGGCATCACCCTGCACCCGTATTACAGCTACGTGGCCAATATCGTCGGCGACAAGGCCGAAGTGGTGCCGCTGATCCCGGCCGGTTTCAACCCCCACGCCTATGAGCCACGCGCCGAAGACATCAAGCGCATCGGCACCCTGGATGTGATCGTGCTCAACGGCGTCGGCCATGACGATTTCGCCGACCGCATGATCGCCACCAGCGAGCGTCCGGACATCCCGGTGATCGAAGCCAACGCCAATGTGCCGCTGCTGGCGGCCACCGGTAACGCCGCGCGCGGTGCCGGCAAGGTGGTCAACCCGCACACGTTCCTGTCGATCAGTGCATCGATTGCCCAGGTCAACAACATCGCCCGCGAGCTGGGCAAGCTCGACCCGGACAACGCCAAGACCTACACCCAGAACGCCCGCGCCTACGGCAAACGCCTGCGGCAGATGCGTGCCGATGCCCTGGCCAAGTTGACCAGCGCGCCCAACCCGGACCTGCGCGTCGCCACCGTGCACGCGGCCTACGATTACCTGCTGCGCGAGTTCGGCCTGGAAGTCACGGCCGTGGTCGAACCGGCCCACGGGATCGAGCCAAGCCCCAGCCAGTTGAAGAAGACCATCGACGAACTGCGCGCCCTGGACGTCAAAGTGATCTTCTCGGAGATGGATTTCCCGTCCACTTACGTCGACACCATCCAGCGTGAATCCGGGGTCAAGCTGTACCCGCTGTCGCATATTTCCTACGGTGAATACAGCGCTGAAAAATACGAAGTGGAAATGACCGGCAACCTCAACACCGTGGTGCGGGCGATCCAGGAGTCCGGGGCATGACCGCAGCGCAACAACTTAAAGTCGCCAGCGTCGGCCCGACCCTCGACTTCGACAAGGTGTCCCTGACCCTGGGCCGCACCGTGATCCTCGACGGCGTGAGCTTCCAGGTGCAACCGGGCAGCATCCATGCGCTGGTGGGCCCGAATGGCGGCGGCAAAAGCTCGCTGATCAAGACCCTGCTGGGGCAAACACCGCACCAGGGACAGCTGAGCCTGCAATGGCCGGGCACACCCGGCACCATCGGATATGTGCCCCAGGCGCTGGAGTTCGACCGGGGCTTGCCGATGACTGTCGACGATTTCATGGCCGCCATGTGCCAGCGGCGCCCGGCGTTTCTGGGTTTGTCCAAACACTACGCCGCCGCGATTGGCGAGGCGCTGGAACGGGTCGGCATGCAGGACAAACGCAAGCGCCGCATGGGCGCGCTGTCCGGCGGTGAGCGCCAGCGTGTGTTGTTGGCCCAAGGGTTGATTCCGGCACCGCAGCTGCTGGTACTCGATGAACCGATGTCGGCCCTCGATGAGGCCGGCATCCAGGTGTTCGAACGCTTGCTCAATGACTGGCGCCTGGCCGGGATCACCGTGCTGTGGATCGAGCACGACCTGGAAGCCGTGGGCCGCCTGGCCGACCGCGTCACCGGCCTGAACCGCCGCCTGCTGTTCGACGCTACGCCGAAAGAGGCGCTGACCCCGGACCGCCTGCTGACCCTGTTCTCGACCCACCCTCGGAGCCCGGCGCCATGAGTTATGAAGCGTTTCGCCTGATGGTCCAGGGCTGGGCCTCTTCCGGTTACCTGCCGGAAGCGCTGGCCTATGGTTTTGTGGTCAACGCCCTGCTCGCCGGCCTGCTGATCGGCCCGGTACTGGGCGGCCTGGGCACGCTGGTGGTGGTCAAGCGCTTTGCGTTTTTCTCCGAAGCGGTCGGCCATGCCGCACTGACCGGCGTGGCGGTGGGCATTCTGCTGGGTGAACCCTATACCGGCCCCTATGGCAGCCTGTTCGGTTACTGCCTGTTATTCGGCATCCTGCTCAATTACCTGCGCAACCGCACGGGCCTCGCGCCAGACACCTTGATCGGCGTGTTCCTGTCGGTGTCCCTGGCGTTGGGCGCCAGCCTGCTGCTGATCCTGGCGGGCAAGATCAACGTGCATATCCTCGAAAACGTGCTGTTCGGCTCGGTGCTGACGGTCAACGGCAACGACCTGCTGGTACTGGCAATTGTCGGCTCGCTGGTGATGGCCCTGGCGCTGCCGCTGTACAACCGCATCATGCTCGCCAGCTTCAACCCGCAGTTGGCGGCGGTGCGTGGCGTGGCGGTGAAGACCCTGGACTACCTGTTCGTGATCCTGGTGACGTTGATCACCGTGGCCGCGGTCAAGGTCATCGGCGCCATCCTGGTGGGCGCGCTGCTGGTGATTCCGGCCGCGGCGGCCCGCCTGCTGAGCCAATCCCTCAAAGGCTTCTTCTGGATCTCGGTGGTGATCGCCACCGTCAGCACCCTGTGCGGGATCCTGTTGCCGATCATCTTCGACCTGCCCATCCCCTCCGGTGCCGCGATCATCCTGGTGGCCGGCATCGCCTTCGCCTTTGCCGCCATCGCGCGCGGCACCGTGCCCAGCCTTAAAGGGAACCTTGGATAATGCGCTCCGTTCTTCAGCCTCTGGCCCTGGCCATCGCTTGCTTGATCACCACGCCGCTGATGGCGGCCGACGTCGGCAAACCTGCTGCTCACGCGGCCAAACCGGTCAAAGTCCTGGCCTCGCTGCCGATCACCTACGGCCTCGCGCAGGTGCTGCTCAAGGGCACCGACGTGCAGCTTGAGCGCGCGGCCCCGGCCAACCTGCCGGGCTCGCGGCAGGTGTCGTACTTCACCGGCCGTGGCGCGCCGGCACTGAACACGCTGGCCCAGGACGCCGACGCCGCCATCGGCCTGCGCTCGCTGTGGGCCGATGACCCGCTCTACCCGGTGGCCCGGCGCAGCAATATCCGCATCGTCGAAATCGATGCCGCACGCCCGGTGGATGGCGGCTTGCCGGGGATCGCCGTGCAACCTGGCGTGGCCGACGGCTTGAACAGCCAGCCGTGGCAATCGAGCAACAACCTGGGGCGCATGGCCGATGTCCTGGCCGCCGACCTGAGCCGCCTGGCACCGGGCGCCAAGGCGAAGATCGACGCCAACCTGGCCGCGCTCAAGCAACGCCTGCTCAAGCTCAGCGCTGACAGCGAAGCGCGACTGGCCAAGGCGGACAACCTGAGTGTGGTCAGCTTGAGCGATCACTTTGCGTATCTGATCAGCAGCCTGAATCTGGAACTGCTCAGCACCGATGCCCGGCCCGACGCCGATTGGACGCCTGAGGCGTTGCAGAAACTCAGTGCCGAGCTAAAGGAGAATGACGTAGCGGTGGTGCTGCATCATCGCCAGCCGAGTGATGTGGTAAAAGCCGCCATCACGGCAGGTGGCTCAAAGCTGCTGGTGCTGGACGTCGACGGCGCAGACCCGGTGACCGAGCTGGAAACCAATGTGAATCAGGTGATCAAAACAATTTCAACTGACTGACACATCACCTGTGGGAGGGGACTTGCTCCCGATAGCGGTGGGTCAGTCACAGCTGCACTCACCGACACACCCTCATCGGGAGCAAGCCCCCTCCCACATTTGGATTACGGTGCACAACGGCTAAACCACATCGACGCCGACATGAATCGCATCATGCCGCCAGAATTCCAGGTCGCAGTCGATCAACCGCTGGTGCTGGTCATAATTGACCCGGGCGATCCGCAAGCCCGGGCTGCCCACCGACACGCGCAATGCTGCAGCAGCTTCCACCGGCAATGAGGTCGGTACGATCTCGAAGCGCACCCGCCCGTAGTGCAAGTCGTACTTGCGCGCATACAACTCGGTCATCGACTGATTCAGGTCGCACTCAAGAATCCCCGGGAAATACTGCGGGTTCAGGTAGTGCTCCACATACAACACCAGCCGTCCGTCAATCCGCCGTCCCCGGCAAATCTGGATCACGCTGGACAATGCCGGCAACTGCAACCACGCACACACCGCAGCCGAGGCCGGTTGCAGCCGTGCGGAAATGACCTCGGTCGACGCCACCCGCCCCTGGTCGTTGACCATGGCGTGAAAGTGACTGCGCTGCATCAGGTTGTAGGCCAGGCGTGGCGGCGAGACAAACCAGCCACGACGCTCCTCGCGATAAATCTGCCCTTGGGCCTCCAGCTGTAACAAGGCTTCCCGCACCGTAATTCGAGTGGTACCAAACAACTCGCTGAGCTTGCGCTCGGCGGGCAGCTTGCTTGCAGGCGGCAACAGGCCGTGGTCGATCTGCTCTTGCAGCGCCAGGCCAATGGATGTCACCGCCTTGATTGCCTCATCACGCATCAACGTTACCTATCTGGACTAGACCAGCACTGTTCAGGTGCACAAACCGCTGGGTAAATGGGCTTGCGCGACTGCTTGCCAGCCTAGGCACTCCTGATGACCGACAGATGACAGTCCCTGTCCCGTCCCTGCACCACACCCTGCAATACACCGGCCAAGTCCAGTCCCTACGGGCACTTGAGCATGGTCTACGCTAAGCCTGCGCTGAGCGACATCAAGGCTTTAAAAACGACATCGACATGAAACTGTCATCCATCGCGTCTAGATTGGCTCAGGTATTGCTCTGACCTAGACCAACAACACCGTAGAAAACACCGCCGCGTTGAAAACGCCCAAAGGAGCTTCGGATGAAACAGCTTTTCCTGGCATCACTGTTAGGCTCGACCATTGCCATGTGCACCGCCGCCATGGCCGCTGATACCGATCTAAAAACTCTGGAAGCCGCCGCGAAAGCGGAAGGTGCCGTCAACAGCGTCGGCATGCCCGATGACTGGGCCAACTGGAAAGGCACCTGGGAAGACCTGGCCAAGACCTACGGCCTCAAGCACATCGACACCGACATGAGTTCGGCCCAGGAAATCGCCAAGTTCAAAGCCGAAAAAGACAACGCCAGCGCTGACATCGGCGACGTAGGCGCCGCCTTCGGCCCCATCGCGGTGAAGCAGGAAGTCACCCAGCCGTACAAACCGTCCAACTGGGCTTCGGTGCCGGATTGGGCGAAAGACAAGGACGGTCACTGGGCCCTGGCCTACACCGGCACCATCGCGTTCATCGTCAACAAGAAGCTGCTGCACGGTTCCGAAGTCCCTACCAGTTGGGCTGACCTGCAAACCGGCAAATACAAAGTCTCGGTGGGTGACGTGAGCACTGCGGCCCAGGCGTCCAACGCCGTACTCGCCGCCGCCATCGCCAATAAAGGCGATGAAAAGAACATCGCCCCCGGCCTGCAATTCTTCACCAAGATCGCCCAGCAAGGTCGTCTCGGCCTGTCCAACCCGACCATCGCCACCATGGAAAAAGGCGAAGTCGAAGTGGGTATCGTCTGGGACTTCAACGGCCTGAGCTACAAAGCCAAGATGGCCAACCCGGATGACTACGTGGTGCTGATCCCGTCGGACGGCTCGGTGAAATCCGGCTACACCACCATCATCAACAAATACGCCAAGCACCCGAACGCCGCCAAGCTGACCCGCGAGTACATCTTCAGCGACGCCGGCCAGCTCAACCTGGCGCGTGGCAACGCACGCCCGATCCGTGCCGAAACCGACCTGAAACTGCCGGCCGACATTGCCAAGAACCTGATTCCGGGCGAGCAGTACACCAAGGCCAACCCGCAGCCGATCAAGGATGCCGATGCCTGGGAAGCGACTTCCAAAAAACTGCCTCAGTTGTGGAACGAGCAGGTCATCGTAGAGATGAAGTAAGGGTTTTATCCCACATTGGAGCTCCAGTGGAGATCCAATGTGGGAGGGGGCTTGCCCCCGATGACGGTGGATCAGCGAACAAATCCGTTGAATGACACACCGCTATCGGGGGCAAGCCCCCTCCCACATTTTTGACCCCGTTCCTCCAGAGGAATTGAGCCAAGTCAATCGTTGCGGAGCGCTCTCCCCCATGAAGCACACTGTCATCCTTGTCGTGCTCGACGGCCTGAACTTCGAGGTTGCCCGGCACGCCATGGGGCACTTGCAGGCCTATGTCGGCGCAGGACGCGCAGCCCTCTACACGCTGGAATGTGAACTGCCCTCGCTGTCCCGCCCGCTGTATGAATGCATCCTCACCGGTGTGCCACCGATCCACAGCGGTATCGTGCACAACCAGGTCTCGCGCCTCTCCAACCAGCGCAGCATCTTCCATTACGCCACCGACGCAGGTCTTACCACGGCGGCGGCGGCTTACCATTGGGTCAGCGAGTTGTATAACCGCACGCCCTTTCTCGCCGCACGGGATCGTCATACCGACGACAAGGCGCTGGCGATCCAGCACGGGCATTTCTACTGGAATGACCACTACCCGGATTCCCACCTGTTCGCCGACGCCGAAAGCCTTCGGCTCAAGCACACGCCGGACTTCATGGTGGTGCACCCGATGAACATCGACGATGCCGGCCACAAGCACGGCCTCGACACACCACAGTACCGCAACAGCGCACGCTCGGCCGACATCCTCCTCGCCGATTACCTGCAAGGCTGGCTCGATGCCGGTTACCAGGTGCTGGTGACCGCCGACCACGGCATGAACAACGACCGCTCCCACAACGGCCTGTTGCCGGAAGAACGCGAAGTCCCGCTGTTCGTCATCGGCGATGCCTTCAGCCTGGATACCAAAGCCGCACCGAAACAAACCGAGCTGTGCGGCACCGTCTGCGAACTGCTGGGCGTGCCCCACGACAAACCTGTGTGCCGGGAGTTACTGAAGTGAGTTCAATATCCCGCGGCAAATGGCTGGCCCTCCTGTGCCTGGTGCCTTTCACGCTGTTCTTTATCGTGTTCGAAATCGCCCCGCTGGTATGGGTGCTGATCAATAGCCTGCAAACCGAAGAAACCGGCTGGGGCCTGGACAACTTCACGCGCATCTTCAGTTCGAAGTTCTACCTGCAGGCCATCCAGTTCAGCCTGGAGATCAGCTTCTACTCGAGCATCTTCGGCATCATCATCGCCACGCTGGGCAGTTACTCCCTGCGCCGGGTGGATTCGCCGCTGCGCAACTTCGTCACCGCCTTCGCTAACATGACCAGCAACTTTGCCGGCGTGCCCCTGGCCTTCGCGTTCATCATCCTGCTGGGGTTCAACGGCAGCATCACGATCATGCTCAAGCAAGCCGGGATCATTCAGGACTTCAACCTGTACTCCAAGACCGGCTTGATCATCCTCTACACCTACTTCCAGATCCCCCTCGGTGTGCTGCTGCTCTACCCAGCCTTCGACGCCCTGCGCGAAGACTGGCGTGAGTCGGCCGCCCTGCTCGGCGCCAATGGCTGGCAGTTCTGGCGACATATCGGCTTGCCGGTGCTCACCCCGGCGCTACTGGGCACGTTCGTGATCCTGCTGGCCAATGCCCTGGGCGCCTACGCGACGGTCTACGCCTTGACCACCGGTAACTTCAACGTGCTGCCGATTCGTATCGCCGGCCTGGTGTCGGGGGATGTATCGCTCGACCCGAACTTGGCCAGCGCCCTGGCCGTGGTGCTGGTGGCGCTGATGACCGTGGTCACCGTGGTCCATCAACTGCTGCTCAAGAGGAGCTACCATGTCTCGCGCTGAAGCCGGCCCGGCCTCCCTCTACCACCGCGTGGTGGTGTACCTGTTGTTTGCGATCCTGGTGCTGCCGCTGATCGGCACCTTCGTCTACTCCATTGCCAGCAGTTGGTCGGCGACCATCCTGCCCGCCGGCTTCACGGTGAAATGGTATGTGCAGCTGTGGAGCGACCCACGCTTCCTGATGGCCTTCGGGCAATCGTTGCTGGTGTGCGTGGGCGCGTTGATCCTGTCGGTGGTGTTGATTCTGCCGCTGCTGTTCGTGGTGCATTACCACTTCCCCAAGCTCGACGCCTTGATGAACATCCTGATCCTGCTGCCCTTTGCGGTGCCGCCGGTGGTGTCGTCGGTGGGCCTCCTGCAACTGTACGGGTCCGGGCCGTTTGCGATGGTGGGCACGCCGTGGATCCTGATCGGCTGCTACTTCACCGTGGCGCTGCCGTTCATGTACCGGGCGATTACCAACAACCTGCAAGCCATCAACCTGCGCGACCTGATGGACGCCTCGCAACTGCTTGGCGCCAGCACCTGGCAAGCGGCGATCTTCGTGGTGCTGCCCAACCTGCGCAAAGGCCTGATGGTGGCGCTGCTGCTGTCGTTCTCGTTCCTGTTCGGTGAGTTCGTGTTTGCCAATATCCTGGTGGGCACCCGCTACGAAACCCTGCAGGTGTACCTGAACAACATGCGCAACAGCAGCGGCCACTTCACCAGCGCCGTCGTGATTTCCTATTTCTTCTTTGTGCTGGTGCTGACCTGGGCCGCCAATATCTTGAACAAGGACAAAAGCCAATGAGCTTCGTCAGCGTCCAACATCTGCAAAAAGGTTACGCCGGCACCCCGGTGTTCAGTGATATCAACTGCGAAATCGCCAAGGGCGAGTTCGTCACCCTGCTCGGCCCATCCGGTTGCGGCAAGTCCACCCTGCTGCGCTGCATCGCCGGCCTGACCTCGGTGGACAGTGGGAAAATCCTGCTGGACGGCCAGGACATCGTTCCGCTGAGCCCACAGAAACGCAACATCGGCATGGTGTTCCAGAGCTACGCGCTGTTCCCCAACATGACCGTGGAACAGAACGTCGCCTTCGGCCTGCGCATGCAAAAGGTCAACGCCGATGACAGCCACAAGCGCGTGCAGGAAGTACTGCAACTGGTGGAACTCAAGGACCTTTCCGGCCGCTACCCGCACCAGATGTCCGGCGGCCAGTGCCAGCGTGTGGCCCTGGCCCGCTCCCTGGTCACCCGCCCGCGCCTGTTGCTGCTGGATGAACCGCTGTCGGCACTGGATGCGCGGATTCGCAAGCACCTGCGCGAACAGATCCGCCAGATCCAGCGCGAACTGGGCTTGACCACGATTTTCGTGACCCATGACCAGGAAGAAGCGCTGACCATGTCTGACCGGATCTTCCTGATGAACCAGGGCAAGATCGTGCAAAGCGGCGATGCCGAGACCCTCTACACCGCACCGGTGGATGTATTCGCCGCCGGTTTCATCGGCAACTACAACCTGCTGGACGCCGACAAGGCCAGCCAACTGCTGCAACGCCCGATCAGCGGGCGCATCGCGATTCGACCGGAGGCCATCGAACTGAGCCGCGACGGCGAACTCGACGCGCTGGTGCGCAGCCACAGCCTGCTGGGCAACGTGATCCGCTACCGCATCGAAGCCCGTGGCGTGGAATTGGTGGTGGACGTGCTCAACCGCTCGGCGGACGATCTGCACCCGGACGGCCAGCGCCTGGCACTTTCCATCGACCCCAGTGCGCTGTGTGAAGTAGCCTGAGCAGCAGTAAACTCTGAGAGAGCGTAACGGATGGCATTGGTAATTTTTGATCTGGACGACACCCTGATTCACGGCGACTGCGCCACCCTGTGGAGCGAACAAATGGGCCGCCTGGGCTGGGTCGACCCGGAGTCGTTCATGCGCAGGAACAACGAGCTGATGGACGCCTACAGCCGGGGCGAGCTGGCCATGGAAGACTTCATGGACTTCAGCCTGGAACCGATGATCGGTCGCACCCCGGAGGAAATCGACCACCTGGTGGAGCCATGGGTCGAGGACGTGATTGAGCCGCTGATCTACAGCGACGCCACCAAGACCATCGCCCGCCACCGCGCCAACGGCGACCGGATCCTGGTGATCTCCGCCTCGGGTACTCACCTGGTGAAACCGATTGCGGCGCGTATCGGCATTGATGAGGTGCTGGGGATTGAACTGGAAGTGAGTCACGGCGTGTACAGCGGCCATACCGTCGGTGTACTGACCTATCGCGAAGGCAAGATCACGCGCTTGCTGGAATGGCTGGAGCGCGAAGGTGAGACGCTGGACGGCGCGTACTTCTATTCGGACTCGCGCAATGACTTGCCGTTGCTGTTGAAGGTCGATCACCCGCAGGTGGTGAACCCGGATGCGGTATTGCGCGAGCATGCCGAAAAATCCGGCTGGCCAATCCACCACTGGGTCTGACACCGCCCCTCCCACATCGACCCTATTCCAGTCCGGGATCAGGTGAGGTTTTCGTCAATTACCAACACCAGTTTCCCGGCGATCTGGTTAGTCGCCAGCTCCGCAAACGCCGCCTCGGCATCCTTGATCGGAAACGTTCTGGCCAATTGCGGGCTCAGACGCCCTTCGGCGAACAGCGGCCATACATGCTGGCTCAGGTCGCTGAACAGGTCTGCCTTGAACTGATCATCACGGCTGCGCAGGGTCGAGCCCAACAACTGGATACGCTTGCCCAGTACCTGGGCCAAGTCCAACTGCGCCTCGCGGCCGCCCATCAAGCCAATCAACACCCAACGACCGTCCAGCGCCAGCAGCTTGAGGTCCAGCGCGGCGTAGTTGCCGCCGACCGGATCGAGGATCACATCGAATGGCCCGAAATCCCGCAGCCCTTCGATACCGTCGGTACGTACTACGCCGCCCTGGGCGCCCAGGTCTTCACAGTAGGCCAGGCGCTGCGCCGAGCCGACGCTGACCCAGCACGGGCTGCCAAATGCCTTGCACAGCTGGATCGCCGCCGAGCCCACGCCACTGGCGCCGGCGTGCAGCAAGACTTTCTCACCAGGCTTGAGGCCCGCCAACTGGAACAGGTTGAGCCACGCCGTGCTGTACACCTCCGGCAGCGCCGCCGCTTCAATCAGCGACAAACCTTCCGGTACCGGCAACACATGGCGTGCATCCACCACCACCTCTTCGGCCATGCCGCCACCGGCCAGCAGCGCACAGACGCGATCACCCACTTGCCAGGACGAACCCGGGCCCACTTCGCTGATCACACCGGAACACTCCAGGCCCAGCACGGGACTGGCGCCAGGCGGTGGCGGATATAGCCCTGCACGCTGTAATAAATCGGCGCGATTAAGGCCCGCAGCCGCCACTCGAATGCGAACTTGGCCTACATCACATGTAGGACTTGGTTCTTCCAACCACTCCACATGACCTTCAACGCCTTGCAATGCTTTCACAGTGCCTCCATAGTGAGTCTGGACTGAGCCCGCAGCAGTAGCGTCGGGCTTTTTGCATTATGCGACCGGCCCCTATGGAACCGGCAACTTCAAAGACGGCCTAATATGCGTTATCAATTGCCCCCGCGTCGAATCAGCATGAAGCATCTGTTCCCCAGCACCGCCCTCGCTCTTTTCATTGGTATCGGCTTCGCGTCGATGTCGACCAATACGTTCGCAGCCAACAGCTGGGACAACCTTCAGCCGGACCGCGATGAGGTGATTGCCAGCCTTAACGTCGTCGAGTTGCTCAAGCGTCATCACTACAGCAAGCCGCCGCTCGACGACGCGCGCTCGGTGATCATCTACGACAGCTATCTCAAGCTGCTGGATCCGTCGCGCAGCTACTTCCTGGCCAGCGACATCGCTGAGTTCGACAAGTGGAAGACGCAGTTCGACGACTTCCTCAAGAGCGGCGACCTGCAGCCCGGCTTCACCATCTACAAGCGTTACCTTGACCGTGTCAAAGCGCGTCTGGACTTCGCCCTGGGTGAGTTGGACAAGGGTGTCGACAAGCTCGACTTCACCCAGAAGGAAACCCTTCTGGTCGACCGCAAGGACGCGCCTTGGCTGACCAGCACCGCTGCCCTCGACGACCTGTGGCGCAAACGCGTCAAGGACGAAGTGCTGCGCCTGAAGATTGCCGGCAAAGAGCCAAAGGCCATCCAGGAGCTGTTGACCAAGCGCTACAAGAATCAACTGGCGCGTCTGGACCAGACCCGTGCAGAAGACATTTTCCAGGCCTACATCAACACCTTCGCGATGTCCTACGATCCGCACACCAATTATCTGTCGCCAGATAACGCGGAAAATTTCGATATCAACATGAGTCTGTCGCTGGAAGGCATCGGTGCCGTCCTGCAAAGCGACAATGACCAAGTGAAGATCGTGCGTCTGGTGCCGGCCGGTCCGGCAGACAAGACCAAGCAGGTGGCTCCTGCCGACAAGATCATCGGTGTGGCCCAGGCCGACAAAGAGATGGTCGATGTGGTCGGCTGGCGCCTGGACGAAGTGGTCAAGCTGATCCGTGGGCCGAAAGGCAGCGTGGTGCGCCTGGAAGTGATTCCGCACACCAACGCACCGAACGACCAGACCAGCAAGATCGTGTCCATCACCCGTGAAGCAGTGAAGCTCGAAGACCAGGCCGTGCAGAAGAAAGTCCTCAACCTCAAGCAGGATGGCAAGGACTACAAACTGGGCGTGATTGAAATCCCGGCCTTCTACCTGGACTTCAAGGCCTTCCGTGCCGGTGACCCGGACTACAAGTCCACCACCCGTGACGTGAAGAAAATCCTTACCGAGCTGCAGAAGGAAAAAGTCGACGGCGTGGTCATCGATCTGCGCAACAACGGCGGTGGTTCCCTGCAGGAAGCCACCGAGCTGACCAGCCTGTTTATCGACAAAGGTCCGACCGTGTTGGTACGCAATGCTGACGGCCGTGTCGACGTGCTCGAAGACGAGAACCCGGGCGCCTTCTACAAAGGCCCGATGGCGTTGCTGGTCAACCGTCTGTCGGCCTCGGCTTCGGAGATTTTCGCCGGTGCCATGCAGGACTACCACCGCGCGCTGATCATCGGCGGCCAGACCTTCGGCAAAGGCACCGTGCAGACCATCCAGCCACTGAACCATGGCGAACTCAAGCTGACGCTGGCTAAGTTCTACCGGGTTTCCGGGCAGAGCACCCAGCATCAGGGCGTACTGCCGGACATCGATTTCCCGTCGATCATCGACACCAAGGAAATCGGCGAAAGCGCCCTGCCGGAAGCCATGCCGTGGGACACCATCCGCCCTGCGATCAAGCCGGCCTCGGACCCGTTCAAGCCGTTCCTGGCGCAGTTGAAGACTGACCACGATACCCGCTCCGCCAAGGATGCCGAGTTTGTGTTCATCCGCGACAAGCTGGCACTGGCCAAGAAGTTGATGGAAGAAAAAACCGTCAGCCTCAATGAAGTGGACCGTCGCGCGCAGCACTCCGACATCGAAAACAAGCAACTGGTCTTGGAAAACATCCGCCGCAAGGCCAAGGGTGAAGACCCACTCAAGGAACTGAAGAAAGAAGACGAAGATGCGCTGCCGACCGAGGCGGATAAAACCAAGCCGGAAGACGATGCTTACCTGGCCGAGAGCGGCCGGATCCTGCTGGACTATCTGAAGATCACCAAGCAGGTGGCCAAGCAGTAAATGATGGCGATTTAATGTGATCGCTCCTCGGAGTGTCATCATATAGACATCATTCTGTCGTGAAATGAAGGACCGTCGGCGTAACGCCTGCGGTCCTTTTTTTTCGATCGAGATCGCCATGACCATGACCGAACAGCTGAATGCACTGGGCTCTATCCTGGCTCAAGGCAGTTTGCACAGCCTGTTCCAACCGATCATCTGCCTGTCAGAACGGCGCATTCTTGGCTACGAAGCCCTCAGCCGCGGCCCGTCGAACAGCCCGCTGCACTCGCCCATTGCCCTGTTCTCGGTGGCGCGCCATGCCGGGCGCCTCAGCGAACTGGAAATGGCCTGCCGCGAAAGCGCATGCCGACGCTTCAGCGAGCAAAAGCTGCCGGGCAAGCTGTTCCTGAATGTCTCGCCCGAATCCTTGATGGAGACCGCTCATCAACCGGGCCGCACCCTGCAATTGCTGCGCGACTTCGGCATTCCGCCGAGCCAGGTGGTGATCGAACTCACCGAGCAGACCCCCACCGACGATTTCGACCTGCTGCAAACCGCCCTGCACCATTACCGCAACATGGGCTTTTCGATTGCCCTGGATGACTTGGGTGCCGGCTATTCCAGCCTGCGCTTGTGGTCGGAACTGCGCCCGGATTACGTGAAGATCGACCGGCACTTTATCGACGGTATCCATCAGGATGCGCTCAAGCGTGAGTTTGTCGGCTCTATCCTGCAAATCGCCAGGGCCTCACGTGCCCAGGTGATCGCCGAGGGCATCGAACTGCCGGAGGAGCTGGCGGTATTGACCGAAATGGGCGTCGACCTGGTCCAGGGTTACCTGCTCTGCCGTCCCCAGGAGCAGCCGCCACAGGAAGCGCGCCAGATGTTGCCCAAGCCCGACCAGGCCAACGTGGCCCTCAGCGAAGAGGCCGGCGACCTCAGCGCCCTGCTCAACGAGCAACCGGCGGTCGATCAGGACACTGCCACCGCCCAGGTATTGGAGGCGTTCCGCCGCCAGGCCAACCTTAACTCCCTGGCGGTCCTGGATGGGCGCGGCCACCCGGTGGGTATCGTGCACCGGCATTCGCTGTCGGATGCACTGCTCAAGCCGTTTGCCACCGACCTGTTTGCGCGCAAGCCCATCAGCCGGCTGATGAGTACGGATTTTCTGGCGGTGGAGTTGAGCCAATCGCTGCAACAGGTCAGCCGGCTGCTGACCAGCCGCGCCCGGCAACGCATCGAAGAAGACTTCATCATCACGCTCAATGGCGACTACCTGGGCCTGGGCCGGGTGATCGATGTACTCAAACTGATCACCGAACTGAAAATCCAGCAGGCGCGCTATGCCAACCCGCTGACCCTGCTGCCCGGCAACGTGCCGATCCAGCAGTGCCTTACGCGGCTGTTGCAGCAACAGCGGGAGTCGGTGATCTGCTACGTGGATATCGACAGCTTCAAGCCGTTCAACGACATCTACGGTTACGGACGTGGGGATGAGGTATTGCTGTGCCTGGCGCAATGCCTGAACGACCGGGTCGACCCCAGCCGCGACTTTGTCGGGCATATCGGTGGCGATGACTTTTTGCTGGTATTGGGGCCACAGGATTGGCGCAAGCGGCTCAACCAGCTGCTGGAAGATTTCCATACCCAGTGCCGGCGCTTCTACCGCGCCGAGCACCTCGACGCCGGCTGCTTCGTGGCACTGAACCGCCAGGGCGTACGCCAAGAGTTTGCGTTGCTGTCACTGTCGATTGGGGTGGTGCATTTGTATCCACAGGCCTGTGGACAACTCGATGCCAGCCAGTTGGCGGAATTGGCCTCGCAGGCCAAGCACCATGCCAAGGATATGGCCGGCTACAGCATCCATGTGATCGACAGCATGGACATGTTGCCCCAGGCGCTTTAAGCCTCGGCAGACTCCGGATACTCGTATTCGAACACCCGCACCACTTCCGAGGCATGCCAGGAGGCGGCGGCCACACCATCGGACGGCCCGCTGAAACGCCCCAGGCGCTCCACGCACTCAAAGAACCCGGTACGCGGCAGGCGACTTGCGCCCTGGCTGATCACCAGGGAGCTGCGCAACGGTTGCTCGGCCTTGGCGTCCAGCGCCGCCAGGTGCTCCAGGGCAGCAGCCAGGGTTTGCATCGCCGGCGTCGGAAATTGCAGGCGCTCCAACAGTGCTCGGTAGGTCAGCAGATGGCGCTGGCGGCGCGCCTGGTCCAGTTCATTAAGTAACCCATCCCAATGTTGACGACTGATACGTAGGCTCAAGATTCATCCCTCCAACCTGCAACGCCTAATTCCCAGGCCAGGCTGCGGCGGATTGCGGCATCCGGCTGACGTTCACCACTTTCGATCAATCCTAGATACGAGGGGCTGATGCCCACGGTGCGGGCCAACGCTTCAATCGCCAGGCCCTTGGCTTCACGTAGGCCGCGCAGGTCTGCAAGCGGGCGCAAATCCTGGTCAGGCGCGGCTTGAACAGCAGAAGAAGGCGTCGGTGAAGGCTGTTGCTGACCGGCGGCTTTTAGCAGCGCCTGGTACTGATCCCATGGCAACACCGCGTATTCGGGTTCGCCATTGCGTGAAATTATCTGAATATCCATGACCGCCCCGTAGGATAACTGCACTTACTGAGTAAGCTCTTTCCTTAGGAGTGTAATCCTAACAGCCACAAAGGTCGCAGGGGGATAGCCACGTCATCAGTTTTTTTGCGGGTGTTCCTTGGCCAGCAAGGCAGGGGTCGCAGGCAAGCGCTCAACCACCGCGAGTTTTTCCGGGCGTTGTGCATCACGCCAGGCGCGAAACGCGCTCAGCTCGCCTTCCAGGGTCTTCATGACCCACGCCAGTACGGCGATGTCGTCGAGCATGCCGAACATCGGGATAAAGTCCGGGATCGCGTCAATCGGGCTCAGGAAGTACATCAGCCCCGCCACCACCGAGATCAGTGCCTTGGGGCTGATGGCCCGGTACTCGCCCCGCCAGTACGCCAGGCACAGGGCTTGAAGCAATTTGAGATCTTCCTTGAGCTTGCCCAGGCGGTTGCCCTGGCTGGACCCTTTGGCGGCGACAGCAAACAGCAAGGTCGGCAAGCGCCCACGGCCCAGCAAACGTGCAGCCATGGGTAGGAAACGGGTGAAATTGAAGGGTGGTTTCATCTGTCACTCCAGTTCCATCAAACAGAAAGGTTATCCACACAAATTGTGGATAACCTTGTGAACAGAGCCTGTTTTACCGGCTGAAAGCCACGTTCTACAAGGCTTTCAGTCAGATCGGGCGTTTTTTGCGCACATCAAAAAAACCCAAGATTTCATTGACTTGGCGTTTGCGTGCGGCTACCCGTGCTCGAGTCCTACATCTGACTGTTGCCCTATGCAGACGTTCGTTTGGATCACCAGCACCCGCATTTGGATTTGCGCAGGCTTCAGATACAACAACGCCCCGTCGAGACGGGGCGTTATGTGTTCAGGCGCCGATTACTTCTTGGCGGCTGGTGCGTCAGGGGCTTCAGCCTTGGCTGGGTCCTTGATGGCCAGCAGTTCCAGGTCGAATACCAGCACGGAGTTGGCCGGGATCGCCGGGCTCGGGCTCTGGGCGCCGTAGGCCAGGTCGGACGGGATGTACAACTCGACCTTCTCGCCAACGTGCATCAGTTGCAGGCCTTCGACCCAACCTGGGATCACGCCGCTGACCGGCAGGTCAATCGGGCTACCGCGATCCACGGAGCTGTCAAAGGTGGTGCCGTTGGTGAGCTTGCCGGTGTAGTGAACAGTCACCACGTCAGTCGGCTTAGGCTGTGGGCCGTCGGCTTTCTTGGTGATCTTGTACTGCAGGCCGGAAGCAGTGGTGACTACGCCGTCTTTCTTGGCGTTGTCTTCGAGGAATTTCTTGCCGGCGGCTGCCGACTCTTCGCTCATTTTGGTCATGCGTTCTTCAGCACGTTTTTGCAGTGCGGCAAACGCTTCAACCAGTTCGTCGTCTTTGAGCTTCTGCTCTTTCTTGCCGACGGCATCTTCGATGCCCTGGGCTACCGCTTTGGAGTCCAGGTCATCCATGCCTTCCTGAGCAAGGCTTTTGCCCATGTTCAGGCCGATGCCGTAGGAAGCTTTCTGCGCCGGGGTTTTCAGCTCTACGCTGGTCTGCGAATCACAACCCGCAAGTACCAGGCTAACCAGGGCCACCGCCGCCGCCAACCGATGCTGTTTCATGCTATTTCCTTGTTCATGCGCCAAAAGGGCATTCGAATAAAGTCGCGAGCTTATCAGGCGGCCACGACCAATGGCTACCGGCATGTGAGCAGGAAACTTCTGATAAGTTCACGTGTTTAAAAGCATTTTCATTCATGATGGGCCGCTGCGAAGGATCGTGGGACCACTTGTTACCAGGCTCATGGCCACTTGCCCCACCTGTGGCGTAGTGGCATAACAACGCAACCCCTCGACAAGGCCGAGACAAGGATAGCCATCTTGCGCATTTTTTCCCGTGTTTTACTGCTGATACTCACCGCGCTGGGCCTGATCCTGGCCGTGGTGCTGTACTACACCGTCAACCCCAAGCTACCCGACTACGTGCCCGTGGAGCAGGTGCACTACCAGGCCCAATGGAGTGCCGCCGACCGCCAGACCTATTACTTCACGCCCCAGGGCACTCAAGTAAAAGGCCTGCACTACAACTGGTTCACCGCCTTGGAACTACCGTTCTCCGAGCGGCGTTTTGCCACACCGGAGTATCTGGCGCGCTTCGGTTTCCTGGTGGACCCCAAGCAGGTGCCCACCACGCAAAACCCCGGCAACCTGCCCGTGGGGTTCGCCCGGCATAAAAACGCCGGCAGCAACGTCGAGTACCTGGATATCACCTGCGCCGCCTGCCATACCGGCGAATTGCACTTCAGGGGCCAGGCCCTGCGTATCGACGGCGGCTCGGCCCAGCACGTACTGCCCTCCAGCGTGCCAACCCTGCGCGGTGGCAGTTTCGGCCAGGCACTGGTCGCCAGCCTCGCCGCCACCTACTACAACCCATGGAAATTCGAGCGGTTTGCCCGCCAGGTGCTGGGGGATCGCTACGACGCCGAGCACAGCCAGTTGCGCGAGGACTTCAAACAGTCGCTGGACAAGTTCCTCAAGGTCGCATGGAACGACACCCACCGCGGCCTCTACCCCACCGAAGAAGGCCCGGGTCGCACCGACGCCTTTGGCCGCATCGCCAATGCCAGTTTTGGCGATGCCATTTCGCCGGACAACTACCGCGTCGCCAATGCGCCGGTGGACTACCCGCAGCTGTGGGACATCTGGACCTTCGATTGGGTGCAATGGAACGGCTCGGCCCAGCAACCCATGGCGCGCAATATCGGTGAAGCCCTCGGTGTAGGCGCGACGCTGACCTTTTTCGACGCCGCCGGCCAACCGCTTCAAGGCGATGCCCGCTACCCGTCGAGCGTCAGGGTGCGCGACCTCAACCTGATCGAAGAAACCCTGCAACGTCTCAAGCCACCGACCTGGCCCGAGGACTTGTTCGGCACCATCGACAAGCCCCTCGCCGCCCAAGGTCGCGCCCTATTCGCCGAGAACTGCGCCGGCTGCCACGTGCCCGCTGTCGCCCAGGAAAATGGCAGGCCTGTGCAGCAGCTGAAAATGCTGCCAGTGGAGTACATCGGCACCGACCCAGGCACCGCCAGCAACATTGCCGACCAGCGCTACGACCTCAGTGCCCTGCAGTGGGACCCGGCGGAGCTGGCCAAGCTCAATGTCGAACTGCACCCCACCCCCACCGAGCCGCTGGACCTGAAAAAAATGTCCGTGGCCAAGGGCCTGGCCTACGTCACCGCCTTCGTCGAAGACCACGCCTACCGCGCCGCCGGCGTCACCCCGGCCGAGCGCCCGCGCCTGGATGGCTACGGCCTGCCCATTGGCGTGCGCGAGCTGCGCGCCTACAAGGCCCGCCCGCTGGCCGGTGTGTGGGCTACCCCGCCGTTCCTGCACAACGGCTCGGTGCCGACGATCTACCAGTTGCTCTCGCCTCAGGACGAGCGTAGCACCACCTTCTATAAAGGCACCTTCAACTACGACCCGCGTCACCTGGGTTTTGAGACCGCAGCCTTCAAGAATGCCTTCCTGTTCGACACCAAACTCACCGGCAACCACAACAGCGGCCACGAATTCCGTGCCGGCCAACGTGGCAATGGCGTCATCGGCCGTGGCTTGCTGCCGCAGGAACGCTGGGCGCTGCTGGAATACCTCAAAGTGCTGGGCGGCCCGCTGGAGCAACAACTGCCATGATGATCCGATCTCGATACGACCAACCTTCCCTGCTCGCCCGCCTGTGGCTGCGCATCGGCGCGTTTCTCGGCAAGACCCTGCTGTGGCTGGTGGGCCTGGGACTGCTCGGCTGGCTGGCGAGCACCGCCTGGTTTGCCTGGCAGCACAGCGGCGCGGTGTCGCCGAATGAGCAGATCCCCGCAGGTGAAGCGGCCATGACCCAAGGCATCATCCAGACGGCAGTGCGCATCGTTGACCAGCATCGCGAAGGCACGCGCTACCTGCGCGATGCCCATGCCAAGGCCCATGGTTGCGTGAAGGCCGAAGTCAGCGTACTGGCCGATCTCGACCCGGCTTTGCGCCAGGGTGTGTTCGCCGAACCGGGCAAGACCTGGCAGGCCATGATGCGGTTGTCCAACGGCAACGCCTACCCGCAGTTCGACAGCATTCGCGATGCCCGGGGCATGGCGCTCAAGCTGTTGGACGTGCCGGGCAAACAACTGCTGGCCGACCAGCAGGCACGTACGGAACAGGACTTCGTGATGTTCAGCCACCCGAATTTCTTTGTCAGCGATGTGGCGGAGTACGCGCAGAACATCGGTGCGCAAGCGGATGGCAAGAAAGTCCTGGCGTTCTTCCCCAAAGCCGATCCGCGCAGTTGGCAGGTGCGTCACCTGTTTATCGCCCTGGCAACCCTGGCGCCCGCACCGGCCAGCCCGACGCAGACCACATACTTTTCGGTCTCGCCCTACAAGTTCGGCGCGGCGAATGCCAAGTTTCGCGTCGCGCCCGACCCGCAGAGCTGCCCGGAATACGTCCTGCCCAAACAGAACCAGGACCTGCCGAACTTCTTGCGCAGCGCCTTGAGCCAGCAGTTGTCCACCGACCGTGTGCCGGCGTGTTTTGTGTTGCAGATCCAGCGGCAGAACCCGCAGAAATTCATGCCGATCGAAGACACCAGTATCGAATGGAAGGAGAGCGATGCGCCCTACGAGAGCGTGGCCAAGGTGCGGATCCCGGCTCAGGACTTCGATACGCCCGAGCAGAACCTGGCGTGCGACAACCAGTCGTTCAACCCGTGGTTTGGCGTGGAAGAACACCGACCTATCGGCGGTATCAATCGCTTGCGCAAGGCGGTGTACGAGGCCGTCAGCGATTACCGCCACAGCCGCAACGCCCCGTAAAGACTGCGTAACAATGGGCCCGGCGCCGTAAGGATTGCGTCGGGTCTATTGAGGCGCTTTCGCCGTAACTCTAGCGTGGACGCCTACTCCATCACGTAGGAAGCCCATCATGGAAAGCTCAACCCTAGGCATGATCGTACTGACCATCATCGCCGTGTTCGGCACTGCCTCTTTTTGCTTCGAGCACTTGGCCACGCGCCAGCCGCGCAAGAAAAAGGCCAGGTAGCGCCAGGGCGGCGGCAAGGCGCAGAAAGGTCAAATCGCAGGCAAAAAAAAGCCCGCTCAATGAGCGGGCTTTCTGTGGTGACCTGGCGTTCAGCGTTCCAGGTTACCGAATATGGCGCAGCGGACGGGACTCGAACCCGCGACCCCCGGCGTGACAGGCCGGTATTCTAACCGACTGAACTACCGCTGCGCGTAACACTTGAAGCGAATGGTGGGTGATGACGGGATCGAACCGCCGACCCTCTGCTTGTAAGGCAGATGCTCTCCCAGCTGAGCTAATCACCCTTCGTCTCGGTGTGGCGCGCATTCTACGGAGCGACCTTGGGTCTGGCAAGCACTTTCTTAAATCTTTTTTTTGAGGCCTTCCAATGGCTTAGGCAGGGTTGGCCTGGGGCGCTATCAAGAGAATAATGCCCCCCTTTGTATAAAGGAGAGACTCACCCCATGTGGTTCAAGAACCTGCTTATCTATCGCCTGACCCAAGATCTGCCTGTTGATGCCGAGGCGTTGGAAGCGGCAATGGCCACCAAACTGGCGCGCCCTTGTGCAAGCCAGGAGTTGACCACTTACGGTTTCGTCGCGCCTTTCGGTAAAGGCGAGGACGCTCCCCTGGTTCACGTCAGCGGTGACTTCCTGCTGATCGCCGCCCGCAAGGAAGAACGCATCCTGCCAGGTAGCGTGGTGCGTGACGCACTGAAAGAGAAAGTCGAAGAGATCGAAGCCGAGCAAATGCGCAAGGTCTATAAAAAGGAACGCGACCAGATCAAGGATGAAATCATCCAGGCCTTCCTGCCGCGCGCCTTTATTCGCCGCTCGTCGACCTTTGCCGCCATCGCGCCGAAACAGGGCCTGATCCTGGTGAACTCGGCCAGCCCGAAACGCGCCGAAGACTTGCTCTCCACCCTGCGTGAAGTGATCGGCACCCTGCCGGTTCGCCCACTCACCGTGAAAACCGCGCCCACTGCAATCATGACCGACTGGGTCACCACCCAGAAACCGGCCAATGACTTCTTCGTCCTCGACGAATGCGAACTGCGCGACACCCATGAAGACGGCGGCATTGTGCGTTGCAAGCGCCAGGACCTGACTGGCGAAGAAATCCAGTTGCACCTGACCACCGGCAAAGTCGTTACCCAATTGTCCCTGGCCTGGCAGGACAAGCTGTCCTTCATGCTCGACGACAAGATGACCGTCAAGCGCCTGAAGTTCGAAGACCTGCTGCAAGACCAGGCGGAACAGGACGGTGGCGAAGAAGCCTTGGGCCAACTGGACGCCAGCTTTACCCTGATGATGCTGACCTTCGGTGACTTCCTGCCGGCGTTGATCGAAGCCCTGGGCGGCGAAGAAACCCCGCAAGGCATCTAAGTCGTTTGAAGATCAAATTGAGGGAGGGGCGGTGCGACGATTCGACTTGCCCCTCCCACATTTGATCGCATCAGCCATTCAAAAATCGAACAAAAAAGGACGCCCCCATGCGCGCACTCGCCGCCTTGAGCCGCTTCGTCGGCAATACCTTCGCCTACTGGGTGTTGATCTTCGCCGTCGTCGCGTTCCTCGAACCCAGCTGGTTCATCGGCCTGAAAAGCGCGATCGTCCCGCTGCTGGGCCTGGTGATGTTTGGCATGGGGCTGACCCTCAAACTTGAAGACTTCGCCGAAGTCGCTCGCCACCCGTGGCGCGTGGCCCTGGGCGTAGTCGCACACTTCGTGATCATGCCGGGGGTGGCGTGGCTGCTGTGCCAGGCCTTTCACCTGCCGCCGGAAATTGCCGTCGGCGTGATCCTGGTCGGTTGCTGCCCAAGCGGCACCTCCTCCAACGTGATGACCTGGCTGGCCCGTGGCGACCTGGCGCTGTCGGTGGCCATCGCCGCCGTCACCACCCTCCTCGCCCCGCTGCTCACCCCGGCGCTGATCTGGCTGTTGGCATCGGCCTGGTTGCCGGTGTCGTTCATGGAGTTGTTCTGGTCGATACTGCAAGTGGTGTTGCTGCCGATCGTGCTCGGCGTGGTCGCACAACGCGTGCTCGGCGAGCGGGTCCGCCACGCGGTGGACGTGCTGCCACTGGTGTCGGTGGTCAGCATTGTGATCATCGTCGCCGCAGTAGTGGCGGCCAGCCAGGCGAAAATTGCCGAATCGGGCCTGCTGATCATGGCCGTGGTGATGCTGCATAACAGCTTCGGTTACCTGCTGGGCTACTTCACCGGCCGTGTGTTCAAACTGCCGCTGGCCCAACGCAAGTCGTTGGCGCTGGAAGTGGGCATGCAGAATTCCGGGCTCGGCGCCGCATTGGCCAGCGCGCACTTCTCGCCGTTGGCGGCAGTGCCCAGTGCGTTGTTCAGTGTCTGGCACAATATTTCCGGGGCGTTGCTGTCGACGTATTTCCGTCGCATGAGCGAGAAGGAAGACCGCCGCGCACTGGAGAACACGCCACAAACTTGATCGCATGATCAATTTTCGGCACTCTACCGAGCTTCGCGGGGACGACCTCGCGACGCTATCGAGGCGCACAATCCGGGGACGACCCCGCCTGAAAAAGCGAGGTCATCATGTCCTGGATCATTCTGTTTTTTGCCGGCCTGTTCGAAGTCGGCTGGGCCGTCGGCTTGAAATACACCGACGGTTTCAGCAGGCCGCTGCCCACTGTCCTGACCGTTGCCGCCATGGCCATCAGCCTCGGCCTGCTGGGGCTGGCCATGAAAGAACTGCCCCTGGGCACCGCCTATGCCATCTGGACCGGCGTGGGCGCGGTGGGCACCGTGATTGCCGGGATTATCCTGTTCGGGGAATCCATGGCGCTGTTTCGGTTGGCCAGTGTGGCGCTGATCATTTGCGGGCTTATTGGTCTTAAGATCAGCGCTTAGGCCGCTACCGCAATCGAGGGCAAGCCCCCTCCCACATTTGACCGAGTTGTTCTGACGAACGCGGTCTAGGTGGGAGGGGGCTTGCCCCCGATGAGGCCAGTACACCCAGCACAGAACTACCTGACACTCCCCCGCAAAACACCGACCACCGCCTGCAACTGCGCAGGCGTAGCCGCCTCCACAGCAATCGGCTTACCCGCCACCAACACCACCCGTGACCAGATTCGATGAAAGAAGCCCTTGTTCGGATCGCGACTGAAGAAACTCCCCCACAACCCCTGCAGCGCCATCGGAATCACCGGCACCGGCGTCTCTTCCAAAATGCGTGTCACGCCACCGCGGAACTCGTTCATCTCGCCATCACTGGTCAGCTTGCCTTCCGGGAAGATGCACACCAACTCCCCGTCCTTCAGGTACTGGGCAATGCGCGTGAAGGCCTTTTCGTAGATCTGGATATCTTCATTGCGCCCGGCAATCGGAATCGTCCCGGCGGTGCGGAAGATAAAGTTCAGCACTGGCAAGCGGTAGATCTTGTAGTACATGACAAAGCGAATCGGCCGACGCACCGCGCCACCAATCAACAGCGCATCGACAAACGACACGTGATTGCATACCAGCAACGCTGCGCCTTCGTCCGGGATCAGGTCGAGGTTGCGATGCTCCACCCGGTACATGGAATGGCTGAGCAGCCAGATCATGAAGCGCATGGTGAACTCGGGGACGATCCTGAAGATGTAGGTGTTGACTGCGATGTTGAGCAGCGACACCACCAGGAACAACTCGGGGATCGACAGCTTGGCCACGCTCAGCAGTAGGATCGACACGATCGCCGACACCACCATGAACAGCGCATTGAGGATGTTGTTGGCGGCGATCACTCGCGCCCGCTCGTTCTCGGCGGTACGCGACTGGATCAGCGCGTACAGCGGCACGATATAGAAGCCGCCGAACACCCCCAGGCCAAGGATATCGAACAACACCCACCAGGCTTGGCCATAGCTGAGCACCGCGAGCCAATCATTCGCTTGAACGTTCTGCGGGAAGCCGCCGGAATGCCACCAGAGCAGCAGGCCGAACACCGTCAGGCCAAAGGAGCCAAACGGCACCAGGCCGATTTCCACCTTACGCCCCGAGAGTTTTTCGCAGAGCATCGAGCCCAGGGCGATGCCCACCGAGAACACGGTGAGGATCAGGGTGACCACGGTTTCATCGCCGTACAACCACTCCTTGGCGTAGGCCGGGATCTGCGTCAGGTAGATCGCGCCGACAAACCAGAACCATGAGTTACCGACAATCGAGCGCGACACCGCCGGCGTCTGCCCCAGGCCCATGCGCAGCGTGGCCCACGACTGGGTGAAGATATTCCAGTCCAGGCGCAGTTGCGGCGTAGAGGCCGCTGCCCGCGGAATGTGGCGGCTGGCCAGGTAACCCAGCACGGCCACGCCGACAATCGCCACCGCCACGATCGGCGCGTAATCGGTGGACGACATCATGATCCCGGCGCCAATGGTGCCGGCGAGGATGGCCAGGAACGTGCCCATCTCCACCAGGCCATTGCCACCTACCAGCTCATCTTCGTGCAGGGCCTGGGGCATGATCGAGTACTTCACCGGACCGAACAACGCCGAGTGGGTGCCCATGGCAAACAACGCCAGCAGCATCAATTCCAAATGATTGAACAGAAAGCCTGTGGCACCCACGGCCATGATCACGATCTCGCCAATCTTGATCGCGCGGATCAACGCATCCTTGTTGAATTTCTCGCCAAACTGCCCGGCCAGCGCCGAGAACAGGAAGAACGGCAGGATAAACAGCAAGGCGCACAGGTTGACCCAAATAGTACGGTCACCGTCGATGGTGAGCTTGTAGAGAATCGCCAGGATCAGCGATTGCTTGAAGATGTTGTCATTGAAAGCGCCCAGCAACTGGGTGATGAAAAACGGCAGGAAGCGCCGTGTGCGCAGCAAGGTGAATTGTGAGGGGTGGCTCATCGTCCGTGTTCCTGCGTGGCCTAATAGTTATCAGGCCACGACTTTACCTAACTCCGCTTACTTATTCCCTAGTCCTGCAATGCATGGCGAAACAAAAAGCTCTCCTTTATAGGCGCCCTGCAGAGTGCGCTTGGCCACGATCAGCCACATCAGCGCCAACGCCACCACCAGCAGGCTACCGAATGCGCTGAAGAAGCCCAGGTGCAGCAGGCTCGCCAGCTTCAGCGTGGCCAGGGCGTACACCCCCAAAGGGAAGGTAAAGCCCCACCAGCCCAGGTTGAACGGAATACCGCCGCGCAGGTAACGCAGAGTGATCAATACCGCGATCAGCATCCACCATAAGCCGAAGCCCCACAGGGTGATACCTGCAACCAGGCCGAGACCATTGGCCATTTCACCCACGCCAGGCAAGCCGTTGGCGGCAAAGATCGCTGGCGCATCGCCGCCCAGCAACAACATGCCCAGGGCACCGGTACCGATCGGACCCAGCGCCAGCCAGCTCGACGCGGCCATATTGGCGTGGGGCAGTTTGTGCAGGGCCATGCGCAACATCAGGATGGTCAGGATGCTGAACGCCACCGGCAGCGAAAACGCCCACAACACGTAGCTGGTCACCAGCATTACCAGTTGCGAGTGAACATCCGCCAGGTGCGGCGCGAGCAAGCCACCGCTGGCTGCGGCGACTTCGGCCGCCACCACCGGCAGCAACCAGACAGCCGTCATCTGGTCGATGCTGTGTTCCTGGCGGGTGAACATCATGAACGGGATCAGCACACCGCAGGCCAGGGCCATCACCACATCCAGCCACCACAGGGCTTCGGCCAGCGGGATCACGTCGCCGCCCCAACGCGGCAGGCCAAACAGCAGCAGGCCATTGAGAATGGTCGCCAGGCCCATGGGAATGGTGCCGAAGAACATCGAGACCGTGGAGTGCCCGAAAATCCGCCGCGCCTCGTGGAAAAACATCACCCAGCGCGCGGCATACAAGCCACTGAACAGGATGAACAAGCCAATGGTGAACCACCACAGCGCTTCGGCAATGGCATGCAAACCTGGCAGGTTGACCGGCCATTGCGCCAGGGCCAACGCCAGCACGCCGGTGCCCATGGTCGCGGCGAACCAGTTGGGGGTGAATTGGCGAATCACTTCCCGAGGGCGGGTCAGGTGACTGAAGGGTCTGTAGCTGATGGTCGTCGAGCAGGTCATGATGGCAATCCTCTTCCTCGCATGAGGTTGAGGCCATGGTAGAACCTGATCGAATATCTATATAACGGGTAATATCTCTAACTGTTATCTACTTTGTAGATATGCAGGCTGCCTTGGACTTTGCCGAATCCTGCAGCAGCAAAGCGACCAACGCCCCGAGGGCCAGCAGAATGAGGACTGCGCCGTAACCGTCGGTGGTGGCGATCAGGCCAAAGCTGCGAATCAGGTTGCCCGCCAGCAGCGAAGGCAAGCAAAACGCCAAATAACTCAGCACATAGAATGCCGACATCAAGCCTGCCCGTTCATGGGGCAAGGCCAGCGGCACCACACTGCGCAACGCGCCGAGAAAGCCGGCGCCGAAGCCGCTGCCGGCAATCAACGTGGCGATAAAAAACAGCGGCAGGGTGGCGCTGTGCACCGCCGTGAGGATCAGCGCCACACCCACAGCCAACAGCGTCGCGCCGAGGCGCAGCACCTTGCTGGCCGGGCGATTGCGCAGGGTGAAGATCATCAGCGCCCCGCTCACCGTCAGCACCGCCACCAGGCCGCCGCCGATAAGGTTCGACGTAGAACCTGTCGCCGCCCGCACCAGCGACGGCGCCAGGGACAAGTAAAAGCCCCCCATCGCCCACACCGCCACGTCCACCGGCAGCGACAGCCACAACGCTCGACGCGCCTGGGGCGGCACATGCAACGTGGGGCGCAGCGATGCCAGTGCACCGGGAATGCGATCAACGGTTTCCGGCAGGCGCCATACATACAGCGCCTGCACCAGCATCAGCGCCAGCAGCGTCCAGTAGATCAACTGCGTCGGCAGCGGCGCGAACTCCGCCAGCACACTGCTGCCCATCGCACCGCACGCCATGCCCAGCAAAGGCGCCACACTGTTGACCAGCGGTCCCTGCTGGCGGTCGGTGTCGAGCAATGCCGCACCCAGCACCGCCGTGGCCATGCCGGTGGCAAACCCCTGCACCGTACGCGCGGCGATCAGCCAGGCCACGCTGTCTTCATTGATAAACAGCAACATCGCCAGCATATTCAGGACCAGCGCAGTAAAAATCACCGGCTTGCGTCCCAGGTGGTCCGACAGCGAGCCCACGGTCAACAGCGCCGCCAACAGGCTCAAGGCGTACACGCCAAAGATCAGCGTGAGCATGCCTGCCGAAAAATGCAGCCCCTCCTGATACAGGTGATACAACGGTGTCGGCGCACTGGAAGCCGCGAGAAACGTCAGCAAAGTGACCGCCAGGAACACCAGGCTGGAACGATGAGAAGTGAGGCTGGACATGGGCACGCTCCGCTAAAGCTAATATTTTGCTTTTGCGGAGTGTGCTACCCGCCAGCGCTTAAAGCAAATTCTTTGTGTTAAGGTCGCGGCATGGCGATAAAAGAAGGCCTCCGCCCGGGGGGCCGCAGTGCCCGGGTACAAGAATCGGTCCATTCGGCCGTGCGTGAATTGCTGGAAAGCCATGAGCGCTCCAGTGTCACGGTGCCGATGATTGCCGCGCGCGCAGGCGTCACGCCCTCGACCATCTACCGGCGTTGGGGCGACCTCTCGGTGCTGCTCGCGGATGTAGCCCTGGCGCGTATGCGCCCCGACAGCGAGCCCGCCAACACCGGCAGCCTGCGTGGCGACTTGCGGGCGTGGGCCGAGCAGTACCTGGATGAGATGAGTTCGGAGCCGGGCCGCAACATGATGCGCGATGTGCAATGCAGGGTGACGCCGGGGTACTGCGTGAGCATCTTGAGCGGGCAGTTTCAGGCGATTGTTGATCGTTATCCTCAAGACTCGCCGCCGAGCGTGGACCGCTTGATCAACTTGCTCGCGGCGCCGACGGTGTTTCGTATTCTGTTCTCGTCGGAGCCGTTGGCTGTTGAGGAGTTGCATACGCTGATCGAGCTGGCGCTGAAGGCCTGAAGACCTGACACACAACCAAATGTGGGAGGGGGCTTGCTCCCGATTGCGATGTGTCAGCTACAGATAAGCTGACTGACATACCGCCATCGGGAGCAAGCCCCCTCCCACATTTTTTGACCGCGTTTATCAGGTACGCATCCCGCGCCCGCTCACCAGCAACTTCGCGCAACCGATATACAACACCACCGTCGCCACCAGCATGAAGGTGATCGCCACGCTGATCTTGATATCCGACACACCCAGGATGCCGTAGCGGAAGGCGTTGACCATGTGCAGCACCGGGTTGGCCAGCGACACGGTCTGCCAGAACGGCGGCAGCAAGGTGATGGAGTAGAACACCCCGCCCAGGTAGGTCAGCGGTGTCAGCACAAAGGTCGGGATGATCGAAATATCATCGAAATTGCGTGCGAACACGGCGTTGATAAACCCCAGCAGCGAGAAGATCGTCGCCGTCAGCACCACCACCAGAATGGTGACCCCGAGGTGATGCACCTGCAGGTGGGTGAAGAACAGCGACAGCAGGGTCACGATCACCCCCACCATCAGGCCACGCAGCACGCCGCCCAGGGTGTAGCCGATCAGGATGGTGTGCGGCGACACCGGCGAGACCATCAGCTCTTCGATGGAGCGCTGGAACTTGCTGCCGAAGAAACTGGAGACCACGTTGCCGTAGGAGTTGGTGATCACCGACATCATGATCAGGCCCGGCACGATGTACTCCATGTAGGTGAAACCACCCATATCGCCGATCTGCCGGCCGATCAGGTTACCGAAGATCACAAAGTACAAAACCATGGTGATCGCCGGCGGCAGCAGGGTCTGCGGCCAGATCCGGGTAAAGCGCTTCACTTCGCGGTAGACGATGGTCTGCAGCGCGACGAGGTTGGGTTGAAGTTCAGAACTCATACCGCCACCTTCGTCAGATTTTTCTCCACCAGGGACACGAACAACTCCTCAAGGCGATTGGTTTTATTGCGCAGGCTCAGCACTTCGATGTTCTGGGTCGCCAACTGGGTGAACAACGCAGTGATGCCCATGGCTTTATCCACCTGGACTTCCAGGGTGTGGCTGTCCACCAGGCGGCTGGGGTAGCCAAGCAGTTGCGGCGCCACCGACAGGTTGTTCTTCAAGTCGAGCAGGAAGGTCTCCACATGCAACTGGCCCAGCAGGTTACGCATGCTGGTGTTCTCGACGATAGTGCCGTGGTCGATGATGCCGATGTTGCGGCACAGCTGCTCAGCCTCTTCCAGGTAATGAGTGGTGAGGATGATGGTGATGCCCTTCTCGTTCAGCTCGGTGAGGAAGGTCCACATCGAACGGCGCAGTTCGATGTCCACGCCGGCGGTGGGTTCATCGAGGATCAACAGGCGCGGTTCATGCACCAGTGCACGGGCAATCATCAGGCGACGCTTCATGCCGCCGGACAGCGAGCGGGACGGCACGTCGCGCTTGTCCCACAGGCCCAGTTGAGTCAGGTACTGCTCGGCGCGTTCCTTGGCGATTTTCGCCGGGATGCCGTAGTAGCCAGCCTGGGTCACGACGATGTCGAAGGTCTTTTCGAACTGGTTGAAGTTGAATTCCTGGGGCACCACGCCGATGGAACGCTTGAGCGCCGCCGGGGATTTGTCCAGGTCGTGGCCGAAGATATTCACCGTGCCGCTGGTCTTGTTGACCAAGGTGGAGAGAATACCGATGGTGGTGGATTTGCCGGCGCCGTTGGGACCGAGCAAGGCGAAGAAGTCACCTTCGGCAACGTCCAGATCGATACCACTCAGGGCCTGGAAACCGTTGCCGTAGGTTTTGGTTAGCTGCCGGATGGACAGAGCGGAACTCATATCGGAATACGCACCAAAGAAGGGAATAGAAACAGTAGATGAGGGCGCAGCGCACGTAGTTCAACGGCGGCGCATGACAAGCATGGTGCTTGCCCGCGCCGCACAAGTACAGTCACCTGTATTAATAGTCAGTATTAAGTCAACGCGGTCATGACCGCTTTGCGGTAGGCCGGGCGTTGTTGCAGGCGCTGGTACCAGGCCTCCAGATGGGGCATAGAAGGGCGTTCGATGGGCATCTCGAACCAGGCGTAGATAAAGCAGCCCAGGGGAATATCACCAATGCCGAAGGTGTCGCCCGACAGGTAAGGCTGGTCGGCCAATGCGCTGTCCACGGTGCTCAGTGCATCAATACAGGCCTGACGCCCGGCGTTGATGCTGTCCCAGTTCTGCTTTTCCACCGGGGTGCGCACAACGCCCCAGAACACGGCCTTGAACGGCTCGGCCAGAGTCGAGGTGGTCCAGTCCATCCATTTTTCAGCGCTGGCGCGCACTTGCAGGTCACTCGGGTAAAACGCCGACGCGTGCTTGGCGCAGAGGTAACGCACGATGGTGTTGGACTCCCACAACACAAAGTCGCCGTCCTCGATCATCGGCACCCGGCCGTTAGGGTTCAAGGCCCGGTATTGCGGCGTGTCGACCACACCAAAAGCCCCGCCCGCATCAATTGCCTCATAGTCCAGGCCGAGTTCCTCGGCGCACCACAGTGCTTTCCTGACGTTTGATGAATTTTTACGACCCCAGATCTTCAGCATGACCGCGCCTTATTGTTGATGAACATGGCTGGATGAACGCAGCAGCATACGCCGGTTCACGCGCGGCTTAAATCGCTCTGAATATCGCCCAGCAGGGTTGGCATGTCCTCGCCGAACAAGTGCGGGTAACAGGCCTGGATATGCGCGAAGAAAAAATCCTCGGGCACATCCGGGAACTGGCCATGGTCCACCACGTACTCCATCGAGCGCTGCCCCTGGCGGTTGAATGCATGGAATACGCTGTCGTTGACTCCGTCGAAGTCCAGCGGCGGTACGTCGAAGACGTCACACAGTTGCCGGTTGAACGCCGGGGTCGCCTTGACCCAGTGGCCGTCCAGGTAAAGCTCGGTGTAGCCATGCATGGCAAACACATCACTCTTGAGCAACGCAATCAGGCGCGGCGTCGACAGGTGGTTGCGCACGTCCGCCAGGCCGATGCGCGCCGGAATGCCGCAGTGGCGGGCGCAGGCGGCGAGCAAGGTGGCCTTGGGCACGCAATAGCTTTCGCCGGCGGCCAGGGCAAAGCTGGCGCTCAGGCTGCCGGGGGCGCGGCTGAAGGTGTAGGGGTTGTAACGAATCGCCTCACGCACGGCGTAATACAGACTGACCGCCTGGTCACGTAAATTCGCGCTGGAGCCGCGATGTTTTTCGGCGAACTCCACCACCGCAGGGTGGTCACTATCGATGAAGCGGCTGGGACTCAGGTACGTATCCATGAGCTTGATCTCCGAAGGAAGCCTGGAGTTTAACGACAGGCCTGCCCTAGAGATAACGACGAATCGGCCAAATGTCGGCGCCTGATGAGAGGCGCTCCCAACATAACTTCCAGTACAACTTGTAACACCCTGATCACCCCGCTTGTTCGGATGCCGACTAAGCTCCCTGGTGGTTTCGCCCCTGGTTTCACGGAGGATTGAATATGCTGTTGTTGTGGATACTGGTTCTGGTGGTCGGCATTGCCTACCTTGCACATCGCCGCGTCGCCCCCCTGCCCGCCCTGGGTGTGGTCGCCGTTTACCTGCTGGCGATGGGCGCCTGGAGCCACGCACCGGGTTGGCTGCTGTTGATTTTCTGGGTGTTGATCGCTGTAGTGGCCGCGCCCCTGCTGTTGCCGGACCTGCGCCGCCAATACTTCAGCAAGCCGCTGTTCAGCTGGTTTCAGAAAGTTCTGCCGCCGATGTCCGAGACCGAGCGCGATGCCATCGACGCCGGCACCGTTTGGTGGGACGGCGAACTGTTCAGCGGTCGCCCCGACTGGGACAAGTTGCTGGCCTATCCCAAGGCCCAACTGACCGAAGAAGAACAGGCATTTATCGACGGCCCCACCGAAGAACTCTGCGCCATGGTCAGCGACTGGGAAATCGGCCAGGCCATGGACCTGCCGCCAGCCGCTTGGGACCACATCAAGACCCACGGTTTCTTCGCCCTGATCATTCCCAAGGAATATGGCGGCAAAGGTTTCTCTGCTTATGCCCACTCCCAGGTCGCGATGAAACTCGCCACCCGCAGCGGCGACCTGGCCTCCACCGTGATGGTGCCCAACTCCCTCGGCCCGGCCGAACTGCTGCTGCATTACGGCACCGACGAACAACGCAACCACTACCTGCCGCGCCTAGCGCGTGGCGATGACATCCCATGCTTCGCCCTCACCGGCCCGCTGGCCGGCTCCGATGCCGGCGCCATGCCTGACACCGGCGTGATCTGCAAAGGCGAATGGGAAGGCAAGGAAACCCTCGGCCTGCGCCTGAACTGGGAAAAACGCTACATCACCCTTGGCCCGGTCGCGACCCTGCTGGGCCTGGCCTTCAAGGCCCACGACCCGGACCATCTGCTGGGTGAAAAAGAAGACCTGGGCATCAGCCTTGCGCTGATCCCTACCGACACCCCTGGAGTGGAAATCGGCCGTCGCCACCTGCCCCTCGGCGCCGCGTTCATGAACGGCCCGAACTCCGGCAAGGACGTGTTCATCCCCCTGGAGTACCTCATCGGCGGCCAGGAAATGCTCGGCAAAGGCTGGATGATGCTGATGAACTGCCTGTCGGTCGGCCGTTCGATCTCCCTGCCCGCCGTGGGCACCGGCGCGGCCAAGTTCACCAGCCTGGTGACCGGCCAATATGCCCAGGTACGCGAACAGTTCAACGTACCGCTGTCGGCGTTCGAAGGTATCCAGGAAGCCCTGGCCCGCATCGGCGGCAACGCCTGGCTGATGGACAGCGCGCGTATGCTCACCGCCAACGCCGTGGACCTTGGCGAAAAACCCTCGGTGCTGTCGGCGATCCTCAAGTACCACCTGACCGAACGCGGCCGCGAGTGCATCAGCCACGCCATGGACGTGCACGGCGGCAAGGGCATCATCATGGGCCCGAACAACTACCTGGGCCGCAGCTGGCAGGGCGCGCCGATCTTCATCACCGTGGAAGGCGCGAATATCCTCTCGCGCAACCTGATGATCTTCGGCCAGGGTGCCATCCGCTGCCATCCGTTCGTGCTCAAGGAAATGGCGTTGGCCGGTCGCGAAGACCATGACCAAGCGCTAAAGGAATTTGACGGGCTGCTGATGCAACACATCGGCTTTGCCGTGAGCAACGCCGCCAGCACCCTGGTGCTGAACCTCGGCGTTGGGCATTTCGAGAAGGCCCCGGGCAACCGTTTGAGCCAGGGTTATTTCCGCGCATTGAACCGGCAGGCTGCTGCGTTCGCGCTGCTCGCCGACCTGAGCATGATGCTGCTGGGCGGCGAGTTGAAACGCCGCGAACGCCTGTCGGCACGCCTCGGTGATGTGCTCAGCCACATGTACCTGGCCTCGGCGGCGCTGAAGCGTTATCACGACCTGGATTCGCCGGATCATCTGGAACCGCTGTTCGCCTGGGCCATGGAAGAAAGCCTCGGCGAGTCCGAGCGCGCGCTGGATGAACTGCTGAGCAACTTCCCGAATAAAGTGCTGGGCTGCCTGCTGCGGGTGATTGTGTTCCCGTTCGGGCGTCGCCACACCGGCCCTTCCGATGCGCTGGACGCCGAAGTAGCTGCGGTGATTGGCCGCGCCAAAGGCGACCCGACCTTGGAAGAATTGCTCGCGGGCTGCTACCGCCCGCAATCGGCAGAAGATCCGGTGGGCGCGCTACAACATGCCTACGACCTGCTGGGTGCCAGCCACCCGCTGCAGAAAAAACTGCATGCCGCGCTCAAAAGCGGCCAGGTCAAACCGACTGCCGGCGAGCATGCCATCGACGCCGCGCTGCATGCCGGTGTGCTGCAACCGGCGGAAGCGCAAACCCTGCGTGACGCCGAAGCGGCACGGCGCAAGGTGATCGATGTGGATGATTTCAGCAAGGAAGAGCTGGTACACACTGAGGGTAAAGTCCGCTGAGTTGAGCGGTCATATAAAAACGGGCAAAGCCCTGCCTCACAAATACTGATCCGTTTTGACGGCGTCTGTTGTCGCCATGCTGCGTTGCCTGACAACAACAGCCACTCGTCAAAACGAATCGTATTTGTGAGGCAGGGCACCGAGGCATATACTCTCGCGCCCGTTTTTGCTTTAGAGGACTTATCTCGTGTCCAACGTCGTTGCCGATCATCTCGTCTTGCTCGACCACCTGCGCAGCATCCTGGTTGCCGTCGGCGAAGCCGAACAGGTGCCCGAGGAAAGCCACACCCTGTTTCTGGAGCGCTTCGACGAACTGCGCGCCCTGCTGCCGATCGACCCGATCGAAAGCCAGTACCTGGGCCAGGACCTGATGAGCCAGGTCATCCTGCGCTACCCGCAGATCGCCCATCTGGTGCCCCGCGACCTGTTGTGGTTCTTCGGCGGCGATTGCCTGCACTTCATGCCCGATGAAGAGCTGGATCTGTACCAGGCCTTGGAAGAGCGTCGCTTTGAAGCCGAACAGAACGAGGAGCCGTTCGACTGGAACCAGGAAAAGCAACTGCTGGCCATGCCTCAAGACCAAAGCAAACACTGATCTTTCGAGACACTGCACAACTGAATATGGGAGGGAGCAAGCCCTCCTCCCACATTTTCGACGGCGCGCCTATCGACGGCGCAATGTCGGCTCCCTCGCCATGCACTCCACCAGATAATCGATAAACACCCGCAGCTTCGGCGGCAGGTAACGCGTGGGCGAATGCAACAGCCACGCCTCGCCGTGGTAGGACGCAATAAAATCCCACGCGGGCAACACCTGTACCAACCGCCCCTCCTCCAACGCATGCCGCGCAGTGAAATACGGCAAGCTGCCAATTCCCACGTGCTGCAACACCGCATCCAGCCGTACACCGGTGTGGTTCGCGGCATAACGTCCACGCACGCCGACCGTCACCGCCTTGCCACCGTGACGGAATTTCCAGCGCGAGTCACCCGGGGTTTCCCCCAAGTAGATACAACTGTGCTCCAGCAAATCATGGGGATGACTCGGCGTGCCATGCTCGGCCAGGTACTGCGGTGTCGCGCACAGCAAGTGCTCGATGGGCAATAGCTGTCGCCCGACCAGCCCCGGTGGCGGACTGTCGGTGATGCGGATGCTCAGGTCTACATTGTCGTCGATCAGGTCTACATGCCGGTCTTCAAGAATCAGCTGCACATCCACCTTGGGATAACGCCGCAGAAACTCCGGCATATGCGGGTGCACCACAAACCGCCCCACCGCCTTGGGCACACTGACTCGCACCAGGCCCTCGGCGTCGTGGGTGAACTGGCCACTGATCTCCATCACGGAGCGCGCTGCATTGACCATCTCCTGGCAGCGCTTGAAGACCTCCTCACCGCCTTCACTCAGGCGCAATTTGCGCGTAGTGCGTTGCAGCAAACGGGTAGCCAGGGCCTTTTCCAGACGCGAAATACTGCGGCTTACCGCCGACGGCGAAACGCTCAACTGTCGCGCCGCTTCGGAGAAACTCCCGGTCTCTACTACCTTGACGAAAATCGCCATTTCACCCAGTAGCGGCAAAGGAAGATTGATGCTCATGACGCACAGGTCCATTGATATTTGAGCGGATTATCACCCATCCAAGCACTATTTATACTGCCCACAGAACCCTGATGCGGATGTAGAAAATGACCGAGCGCCTGTTTTTCACCCACGATCACCTCACTGCCGAGCTTGAAGTGCTGAGCTGCACCCCCTGCGAGGGCCAGTTTGCGGTCGTTTTGCAGTCGACGATTTTCCATCCCCAAGGCGGTGGTCAGCCGTTCGATACTGGCTGGCTAGGCGATAGCCAGGTGCTGCGAGTCACCCAGGAAACTGATCGCGTGGTCCACTATGTCAACCAACCTGTGGAACCGGGCCCAATCACCGCGCGGGTCGAAGAAGCACGCCGCGCCCTGCACACCCGCCTGCATTCCGCCGGGCATTTGATCGGCAATGCCGGCGAAACCCTGGGCTGGATGCCGATCAAGGCGCACCACTGGCCAGGTGAGGGCAAGATCACGTTTATCCGTGGCGAAACCGCACAAGCCATGGACGCCGAGATCATCCAACAGCAAATCAACCAATGGATCGCCGCCGACTATCCGCGCCATATGACCCTGGAAGACGGCACCCGCGAAGTGGGCTTCGGTGATCTGCCCTCCTACGCTTGTGGCGGCACCCATGTACAAACGCTGAGCGAGTTGGGCCAGGTAACGATACTGGCGCTTTCGGAGAAAAAGGGCGCGTTGTCGGTGCGTTACAGCCTGGACTAGACCGCAGCGTTGAGGGTGCTATCGAGTTTTTAGATAAGCCTCCCAGCGGTCTCCCGGGCACACCTTGGCAGTGGTAGTGTGTCGAAATATTTCTGACATATTGATCAGAAATCTCCTACTTCCCTTTGCAAAGGAATGCCCCTAGCCATGCACTTTCGACTCAAGCATTTAACGGCTGCCACCCTGTTCGCGGTCGGCCTTTCGGTGATAACCACGCCGGCCTTTGCCAACATCACCCCAGAGCAAAGCACGGCGATTCTGAAGAGTTTCAGCGAAACGTCGGTCACTGATTTCCGGGGTTTCCTCGGCACACTCGCCAAGGGAGAGATGGGCAAGGCCGACGACGTAGGCCCGGCGATCGGTGCCTTCCTCGATAACAAAACCCTGACCGCCGACCAGCAGAACGAGATCCATCGCCTGCTAGGTATTTACACCCGAGTGAAATACGGCAAGGCCGCCCTCGACACCCTGCGCGAACTGGTGGAAATCCCGACCTTCAACGTGGACGGCATGCCGCAGTACAAAAACCCGGAGTTCATCCGGATTGCCGACAAGATCCAGGCCCTGGCCAAGACCTTCAACCTGAACTTCCGTAACGTCGACAACCGCGTGTACGAAATTTCCCTGGAAGGCAGCGGCGACGAAGTGGTGGGCATCCACGCCCATGCCGACGTGGTGCCGGTGACACCGGAGAACTGGGTGTTGAAGGATGGCACCAAGCTCGACCCGTTCAAGGTCACGCTGATCGGCGACCGCATGTATGGCCGGGGCACCGAGGATGACAAAAACGGCATCGTGGTGGCGATGTACGCCATGAAGGTGATCAAGGAAGAAAAGTTGCCGCTGGCACGCAACTTCAAACTGCTGGTGGACACCACCGAAGAAACCTCCGGCGACGCGATCCCCTATTACTTCGAACGCAACCCGACGCCGCAGTACAACCTGGCGCTGGATGGTGGCTACCCGGTGGTGATTGCCGAAAAAGGTTATGGCACTGTCATGGCCACCTTCCCGCGCCGCAAGGGGCAAGGCAAAGGCGCCGAAATCATCGCGATGACCGGCGGCATGGCCACCAACCAGATTCCATCGGCCTCAGTCGCCACGCTTGTCAGCGATAAGCCCGCCGAATTGGCAGCCAGCCTGCAAAAAGCCGGCAGCGAATACGCCAAGCGCAACGGTGGCGATTTTGACGTCACGGCCAAGGTTGACGGTAAGAACGTCAAACTGACGGTCACCGGTGTGTCGGCGCACTCTTCCGAGCCGCAATCCGGTATCAACCCGGTAGCGCGCATGCTGGATCTGATCCACAGCGTCGACGGTAAGATCGCCCTCAAGCACAACCACATCACCGACGCTGCGCGGTATGCCGCCGACAACTGGGGCCTGGATTACCTGGGCGGCAAATTGGGCGTGGGCTTCTCCGATGAATTCATGGGGCCGCTGACCACCTCGCTGACCTTTGTCGGGCTGGATGACAAGGCCTTCAAGCTGGCGGTGAACCTGCGTGTGCCGAAGGGCAAGTCGCCGGAGAAACTCCAGGCCGAGATCGCCGACAAGCTGAGCGCCTGGGACAAAAAAACCAAGGTCAAGGTGGACTTCACCTACTCGGTCGCCGAACCGATGTTCCGCAACCCGGAAGGTGAATGGGTGAAGGCGTTGCTGGCCGTAGCCAGTGAAAACCTGGGCATGGAGCACAAATTCGGTACATCCGCCGGCGCGACCTCAGTGCATGAGCTGCCCAATGGCGTGCAATTCGGCCTGGCGCGTCCGGAAGTGAAATACACCGGGCACACCGACAATGAGTTCAAGACGGTTGACCAGTTCTTGCTGGACCTGCAGATCGTTACCGAAATGATGGGCCGTATCGGACAGTTGCCGACGCTCTGACAGAGGTTCGAACCCGCTACAGGCCCGCAATAGATAGCGCATGCAAAAGCGCCGATCAGCATTGATCGGCGCTTGCGTTGATAGACAAAAAACTCAACCTGCCACGCCAAGGAACGGCAACGCCAAGTACAACTTGATCACCACCGCATTGGTGATATCGATGAAAAACGCCCCCACCATTGGCACCACCAGAAACGCAATCTGCGACGGGCCGAAGCGTTGAGTCACTGCTTGCATATTGGCAATGGCCGTTGGTGTGGCGCCGAGCCCGAAACCGCAATGCCCTGCCGCCAACACCGCCGCATCATAGTTGCTGCCCATGACCCGGAACGTGACGAAAATCGCGAACAACGCCATCAACAACGCCTGCGCGGCCAACAGGATCACTATCGGCAGTGCCAGTGCCGCCAGGTCCCAGAGCTTGAGCGACATTAAGGCAATGGCCAGGAACAACGACAAGCTGACGTTGCCCAGCAGCGATACTTCACGCTCGAACACCTGATGCCAGCCCAGCGCCGACAACCCGTTACGCAGCACTACACCGATAAACAGCACGCACACAAAGGTGGGCAATTCGAACGCCGTACCTTCAAGAAAACCATTGAGCAAAGTGCCGACCTGCAGGCTGATCGCGAGGAGTGCCAGGGTTTCGATAAAAGAGAATGAAGTGATCAAGCGTTCCTGATGCGGCTGCTCGAAGCCCCTGGCCAAGCGCGGTTGCGGGTGCTCCAGGCATGGCGTCTGGACACGTTTGATGAGCAAGCGCGCGACCGGCCCGCCAATCAAGCCGCCGAGGACCAAACCGAAGGTCGCCGAAGCGATGGCCAGTTCGGAGGCGGAGGCGACAGCATATTTTTCGCTGAACACCGAGCCCCACGCAGCCCCAGTGCCGTGGCCACCCGACAATGTCACGGAGCCAGCAAGCAAGCCCATCAGAGGGTCAAGTCCCAACGCCGTGGCCAACGCAATACCCATGGCGTTCTGCACCACCAACAGTGCGGTGACGACCAGCAGGAAAATACCCAGGATGCGTCCGCCTTTCTTCAGGTTGGCGAAGTCCGCATTCAGTCCAATGGTGGCAAAAAATGCCAGCATCAACGGGGCTTGCAACGAAGGGTCGAACCGCACTTCGATATCAGCCAGCCCGCGCAACGCCAGCAGCAGCACGGCAACCAATAAACCGCCGGCCACCGGTTCAGGAATGTTGTAAGTGCGCAAAAAGCTGATTCGCGCGACCAGCCCGCGCCCCAGTAAAAGAACCAGTGACGCGGCGACCAGGGTGGAATAGAAATCGAGTTCAAGCATCTAGGCAGCTCTCTGGAATGGGCCGGGAAATCGGACACGCCAGAGTAAAGATCGCGAAACCTATACGCACCAACCTCACGCCAACTACAGATAAGTCCTGCAAAACGCACAACATGTCCTACAAAACAGGTGTGCATCATCGAAAAAACAGCACGAACAAAAACGCCGATCATCGCTGATCGGCGTTTTTGTTAAATATGGAGCGGGAAACGAGACTCGAACTCGCGACCCCGACCTTGGCAAGGTCGTGCTCTACCAACTGAGCTATTCCCGCAAATGGCGTCCCCTAGGGGACTCGAACCCCTGTTACCGCCGTGAAAGGGCGGTGTCCTAGGCCACTAGACGAAGGGGACACGCTACTGAAACACATGGTGTGTATTTCAGTGCCCAGAGGCCTCATCCGAAGACTTGGTCCTGGTTTCACTCAGTGCCGCCCGAAAGCCACACTGCTTGTAAATTGGAGCGGGAAACGAGACTCGAACTCGCGACCCCGACCTTGGCAAGGTCGTGCTCTACCAACTGAGCTATTCCCGCATATGGCGTCCCCTAGGGGACTCGAACCCCTGTTACCGCCGTGAAAGGGCGGTGTCCTAGGCCACTAGACGAAGGGGACACACGTACAACATTCACTCCCTACCGCGTTTCGCTGTGTGCTTTACGCTGTAAGTGGCGCGCATTCTATGGATGGATTGAAAGGTCGTCAACCCCCAAGGATAAATTTATTTAAATCAATGACTTCGCCCGCGTTTACCGGCCTGCGCGGGCATTCTGCCCGTCCAGGCCTTGACGCCTATATTCTGGCGCCCGACAAGACGCTATAGTTCACTCCAGCAAATGATGGCAATGTGCAGCTATGCAGGGAACGCCTACCTATATAGAAGAAACTACCTGGGTAACTGGTCGATCAGTCCTATCCGTCGACAAGCCCAGTCACTACACTCCACTGTAAACCCTATCAAAGAGGTCACACCGGTGACACCACTCATGATCACCCTGCTGGTAATAGCCGGGATCGTAATACTGATCGCCATTGGCTACATGAACCATGTGGTGGAAAACAACAAGCTGGAAAAGAAGCGCACCGAGATCGAGCTTAACGATCGCCTGCGCCGTTGCGGTGAGATCACCGAGACATTCCCTGGCCAACTGATGACCCCGGCGCTCAAGCTGTTACTGACCCGCCTGGAGCTCAACGTCAACCAGCGCCTGTTGAACCTCAACAAGACCAGTGCACCGATCAAGGCACGTATCGCTGAGCTGAACACGCTGGTGGGCCAGGGCGAATCCATCCCGGTGAACAACCCGCCGGCGCCGATCCAGACCGAAGCCAAGGCCAAGGACGTGCGCTTCCTGCTGGAAGCCCTGCACGGCCAGGTCACCCGCGCCGCCCAGGACGGTTTCCTGCCGACCAACGAAGCCAAGCACTGGATCAAGGAAATCCGTCATATCCTGGTGCTGCTGCACATAGAATTCTTCAACAACCTCGGCCAGCACGCCTTGCAGCAAGGTCAGCCTGGCCAGGCGCGCCTGGCCTTCGAGCGTGGCGTGCAGTACCTGCGCAAACAGACTGAGCCGGTGCTCTACAGTGCGCAGCTGCAATTGCTGGAAGGTCAACTGGCCCGCGCCAACTCTACCGTGCTGGCTAACAGCAAACAGGCGGCAGAGGAAGTCAACGAATTGACCGAAGGCATGAAAGAAGTCGACGCCGACGCCGAGTGGAAAAAGAAAGTCATCTACGACTGATCTGCCCACTCCCCTGTGGTGAGCGGGCTGCCCGCTCGCCACAACATGCCATCAGTTTGCATCTATCGCCCCGCCCCCGACTAGCGTAAAAAAGTGCCCCTCACTCCGTGAAGTCAGAGGCCCGCTATGCCTATCGCCGTCATTGATGGACAACCGCTGCATTACGTCGACCAGGGCACCGGCCCGGTCGTCCTGCTCGGCTCAAGCTACCTGTGGGACCGCGACATGTGGGCCCCGCAGGTCGAAGCCCTGTCGCAACAGTACCGTGTAATCGTGCCCGAACTATGGGGCCACGGCGAATCGGGCCAACTCCCCGCACGCACTCACTCCCTCGACGACCTCGCGCGCCAGGCCCTGGCCCTGCTTGACCATTTAGAGATCGCACAGATCAACCTGGTGGGCCTCTCGGTAGGCGGTATGTGGGGCGCACGCCTGACGTTGCTGGCCCCCGAGCGGATCAACAGCCTGGTGTTGATGGACACCTATCTCGGCGCAGAGCCAGAGTCCACGCGCCAGTACTACTTCTCGTTGTTCAAGATGATTGAAGACGCCGGCGCCATTCCTGAGCCGTTGCTGGATGTGATCGCGCCGATCTTCTTTCGCCCGGACATCGACCGCGAATCAGCGCTGTACCAGGACTTTCGCAAGTCGCTGCAGGACTTTCCCCGGGAACGCCTGCTGCACAGCATCGTGCCCCTGGGTCGATTGATCTTCAGCCGCGAAGATGTGCTGGAACAACTACCGCGCCTGGACGCCGATACCACCTTGGTGATGTGTGGCGAGCAGGACAAACCTCGGCCTCCCGCCGAATCCGAGGAGATGGCCGAACGGATTGGCTGTGCCTTGATCCTGATTCCAGACGCCGGGCATATCTCCAGCAGGGAGAACCCGGACTTCGTCAACGAAGCACTGCTGACGTTCCTCGCCAACCACGCCTGATCGCCGCCCCCTTGATCGCGGCCGCTGTGCTGCGATCAAAGGCGGAAGTGCCCGACCATCCCCTTGAGCTCCGCCCCCAACTGCGCCAGTTGGATACTCGACGCCGCATTGCCCTGCATGCTCAACGCCGATTGATCGGCACTCGCACGAATACTGGTGACGCTACGGTTGATCTCTTCGGCCACCGAGCTCTGCTCCTCAGCCGCAGCAGCAATCTGCTGGTTCATCTGCTGGATCAGCGACACCGCGACTGCGATGCTGCCCAGGGCACTCTCGGTTTCCAGCGCATCGCTGACCGCCAGTTTGACCAGTTCGCCACTTTGCTGGATCTGCTGCACTGATGATTGTGCTGCGCTGCGCAGGGTACCGACCAGCCGCTCGATTTCTTCGGTCGATTGCTGGGTGCGCTTGGCCAGTGCCCGTACTTCATCGGCCACTACCGCAAAACCCCGACCCTGTTCGCCTGCCCGGGCGGCTTCGATGGCCGCGTTCAGGGCCAGCAGGTTGGTCTGTTCGGCGACGCTTTTGATCACGCTCAGCACAGTCCCGATATTCTGGATTTCGGCACTGAGGCTCTCGATGCTGGTGCTGGCACGGGTACTTGAAGTGGCCAGCAACTCGATGCGCTGCAAACTCTGGCGCACCACCTGCTGGCCGCTGTCGACCTTCTCGTCCGCCGTCTGCGCGGCTTGCGCGGCCTCTTCGGCGTTGCGCGCCACATCGTGCACGGTGGCGGTCATCTGGTTCATCGCGGTAGCAACCTGCTCGGTTTCTTCCTTCTGGCTGCTGACCTCGACGTTGGTCTGCTCGGTCACGCTGGACAGCGAATGCGCCGAGCTGGCCAATTGTTCGATACCGGCCTGCAGGCCACTGACCATCTGGCTCAGGCCGTTGCCCATCTGTTGCATCGCCTGCATCAACTGGCCGATTTCATCACGACGGTCGACCTCCATGCGCCCGCTCAGGTCCCCGGCGGCAATCTGTTGGGCCACCGCGATCACACTGCGCAGCGGCGCAACGATCAAGCGGGTAATCACCCAGGCGGCAATCAAGCCCACCAGCAAGGCCAGGGCCGACGAGCCGATGATCAGCATCGCGCTTTTCTTCAGTTGCGCCTGCATCGACAGGTCTTCAGCGTCATAGGCCTGGTTGACCCGGCTGACGACCTGCTCAGCACGATCATGCAGTTGTTTGTAGACGACTTTTTCCTGGGCCAGCAGGCCGGTGTATTCGCCCAGCTTCTCGCTGAACGCGGCGATATGCCCGGAGACTTCGTTGAGCACCGTCTGATAGCCGGAATCCTTGACCGACGTTTTCAGTTGCTCGACCTGGGCCAGGGCCTGGTCAGCCTGCTCGATCTTGCCTTGCTCGGCGTCGTCTGCATCGACCTTGCGGCTTTGGTCCAGGCGTACATGGGCTTCGTTCATGGCCTGCAACATCAAGCGCGAAACCTGACTGACCTGGCCTGCCTGCTCGATAAACTCGGCACCCTCCTTACCTTGGCTTTCCTTGAGGCCGTAGGCCCCGTCGTCCGCCAGGCCGGCCTGCAACACATCCAGGTTATTCGCCACGCTGGACACTGACCAACTGGCCATTTCCAGCGCCAGATCCTTGGTCTGTGTCAGTTCGACAAACTCATCGAACGCCTTACGGTAGGCTGCAAGGGCCTGCTCGACATCGGCCATCACCGGTACATTCGCCGCAGACTGGGCCTTGAGACTGGCCGCCTGGGCCGCCAGCGCATCGACGCTTTCATGCAGGGCGTCGACGGCCTTGGGGTCGGCGTGCAGCGCATAGTCCTGTTCGATCAGGCGCACCTTGAGCAAGCCGCTGTTGAGCGACGACATGGCCTTGAGGCCTTCGAAACGCTGGCCAACGGTTTGCAGGGACCACACGCCGATAGCCGCGACCAAGGCCGTCAGCAGCAGCACCAGGGTGAAGCCCAAGCCCAGTTTTTTCGCCATACCGAGGTTGGCAAAACGTCGTTGCACGCCTGAAATCATTGCACTTGAATCCTCTTGCAATGGCGGATGCCATCAAGCCCGATGGACAAGCAGCGAGATTCGCAACCAGAAGGCACTGAGCACAAGGCATTGGCGCCACAATAATGGCAAAAAGCTACACGCTCGTCGTTTTCAGAATGGTCGAGGTCGATCTGGCGGGCCCCATGGTACGGAACAACGCTAAGGCACGTTGATCAGTAGCATAGGCGACATTGATGCGTAGCCACTCACTGTGCTCGCCAGAAGGACTGAACAACGCCCCAGGCGACAACAACACTCCCAGCTGCCGGGCGCACGCCTGCAATCGCGAAGGCTGCGCCAACCCCGGGCGTGCCCACAGGAACATACCGCCGGAGGGTACGGCGAACACCTCCCACTCTTCGTCCTCCAGCACTTGCAAGGTCACGGCCATTTCAGTGCTCAGCCGCTTGCGCAGGCGCTGTACCCACTTGCGATACGTTCCATTGGCCAGCAAGGTGGCGACCACCGCTTCAGCAAACCGGGAGGTGCCGAAACCGGTCAAGGTCTTGAGGCTGGCCAGCTGCGCAATGATTGCGCTACTGGCGCAGAGGTAGCCCACGCGCAGGGCACTGCTTAGGGTCTTGGAAAAACTCGCGACGTAGATCACCCGATCATCATGGGGCAATGTCGAAAGGCGCGTGCAACTGGCCTGTTGCAGGTCGCCGTAGACGTCCTCCTCAATGATCAGGAAGTTTTCGCGGTGGGCCAGTTCCAGCAAACGCTCGGCCACCACACGGCACAGGCTGGTCCCGGTGGGGTTGTGGTACAGGCTGTGGATGAATAGGCACTTGGGGTGATGCTCCTGTAGCAGCGCCTCCAGCGCCGGGAGGTCGGGGCCGCCTCGGGTGCGCGGTACTTCCAGCAGTTGCACGCCCTGGAACGCCAACTGCCGATAGAGGTTGGCATACCCAGGGGTTTCGACCACCACGCTATCGCCGGCCTTGAGTAGCGTACGTATCAGCAGGTCCTGGGCATGGCTGGCACCTGCGGTGGTAAGGATGCGATCCAGGCTGGTGGCGATATGAATCTGAGTCAGGCGCTTGAGCAGTTGCTCGCGCAGCGCGGGCAGCCCCAGAGGCGTGCTGTAGTTGAACAGCCCGGCAGTGTCGGTGCGCGCAACTTCACGAATGGCATAACTGATGTCATCGCTTTCGCGCCAGGCATCGGGCAACCAGCCGCAGCCCAGTTTCAACTCTCCCAACGGATTATCGGCAAAGGCACCCCACTCGCGCTCCGCCCCCTCATACCAATTACCTTCGTGGGAGACTACGGGCTGGGCCACCACAAATCCTGAGCCCTGCCGGGGCGCCAGTACCCCTTGGGCGACCATCCGTTCGAACGCTTCGATCACGTTGGATTGGCTGAGCAAATTATCCAGGGCCAACTGGCGGACGGACGGCAAGCGTGTGCCGGGGCTCACCCCGTCCTTGCGAATCCATTGCGCCACTGCACTGACGATTTGCTGCACTACCGGTACAAGGGCTTGTCGATCGATCCCTAAATCCATGACCCACTCACTCCAAGTGTCTGTTATCAACCCGAAGAGTTAAGCACAGAAGCCAGGATTTACCGGCCGCATAAATTTATTAAAGTATTGATTTTATTGACTTATTTACCTAATGACACATATTCGGTCACGGCGTTTTGCCAGCTTTGGAAAAGCCCCACGGCCCCCCAGACGTTTTCGAACAAGGGGGCAGTGCAAGGTCCTAGATAGCTGTCGCGCCACCGTCCACGGCCAAGGCGTGGCCAGTGGTGAATGCCGCTCCGTCGCTGCACAGATAGAGCACTGCGCTGGCGATTTCCTCCACCGTGCCGATACGCCCGACCGGGTGCATGGCGGCGGCGAATTCGGCCTTGCGGGGGTCGGCTTCATAGGCGCGCCGGAACATATCGGTATCAATCACCGCCGGGCAGACGGCATTGACGCGGATTTTCTTCTTCGCGTATTCGATCGCCGCCGACTTGGTCAGGCCGATCACTGCGTGTTTGGAAGCCGCGTAGATGCTCATCTTCGGCGCCGCGCCCAACCCCGCTACCGACGCGGTGTTGACGATGGCACCACCGCCCTGGGCCAGCAGCAGCGGCAACTGGTACTTCATGCACAACCACACGCCCTTGACGTTGACGCCCATGATCGCGTCGAACTCATCCAGGCTGCCGTCCGCCAGCTTGCCCTTCTCAATCTCGATGCCGGCATTATTGAAGGCATAGTCCAGGCGACCATAGGCGCTGATGGTCTGCGCCATCAACTGCTGCACATCCGTTTCCTGCGTGACATTGCAGCGCACGAACAGCGCCTCGCCACCGGCCTGGTGGATCAGCGCGACCGTACCCTCGCCGCCAGCCACGTCCAGGTCGGCGACCACTACCTTCAAACCTTCGGCGGCGAACGCCAGCGCAGTGGCGCGACCAATACCGGCGGCGGCGCCGGTCACCAGGGCGACCTGACCGGAAAACGTCATGCTCATGGAAGATGTCCTATAGGGGTTAATTGCAGTGGGCCGAGTCTAGCCAACGCCGAGACGCAGGCGTCAGCACTATCAGAAGGCCGGTTAGTGCTGCATGAGTCATAGTGATAAGGCCGCCGGGCTCACTATCAATGGCACCTATCGATGAGCATTCGCACCCTCGGCTGACCTTGCCCCCTGGCCGTTCAAGGTCTATCAATCATGCTTCACTTCTAAAGAGTCCTTGCCATGACCGCCCAGACCAACCGCCAATTCCTGCTCGCCAAACGCCCGGTCGGCGCAGCCACGCGGGAAACCTTCACCTACCAGGAAGTGCCGGTGGGCACGCCCCAGGATGGGCAGGTGCTGGTGCACAACGAATACCTGTCCCTCGACCCGGCCATGCGTGGCTGGATGAATGAAGGCAAGTCCTACATACCGCCCGTCGGCATCGGCGAGGTCATGCGCGCGCTGGGTGTGGGCAAGGTGATTGCCTCGAACAACCCGAAATTCGCAGTCGGGGACTACGTAAATGGTGCCCTGGGCGTGCAGGATTACTTCCTGGGCGAACCACGCGGTTTCTACAAGGTCGATCCCAAGCTGGCGCCCCTGCCCCGCTACCTGTCTGCGCTGGGCATGACCGGCATGACCGCATACTTCGCGCTGCTGGACACCGGCGCGCCCCAGGCGGGAGAAACCGTGGTGATCTCCGGTGCGGCCGGTGCCGTCGGCAGCATTGCCGGGCAGATCGCCAAGCTCAAAGGCTGCCGCGTGGTCGGCATTGCCGGCGGCGCCGACAAGTGCAAGTTCCTGGTGGATGAACTGGGCTTCGATGCCGCCATCGACTACAAGAATGAAGACGTGCCCGCCGCCCTCAAGCGCGAGTGCCCCAAAGGCGTGGATGTGTATTTCGATAACGTCGGCGGCGACATTCTTGACGCGGTGCTCAGCCGCCTGGCGTTGAAAGCCCGCGTGGTGATTTGCGGCGCCATCAGCCAGTACAACAACAAGGAAGCAGTGAAAGGCCCGGCCAACTACCTGTCACTGCTGGTCAACCGCGCAAGGATGGAAGGCTTTGTGGTGATGGATCACGCGGCGAACTTTGCCGCCGCCGGGCAGGAAATGGCCGCTTGGATGGCCCAGGGCAAGCTCAAGAGCAAGGAGGATATTGTCGAGGGGCTGGAGACGTTCCCGGAGACGCTGATGAAGCTGTTCAACGGCGAGAACTTTGGGAAGTTGGTGCTCAAGGTCAGCTGATACAGGACAGATCCGCTCGTTCCCACGCGTGGGAACGAGCATCGATCAGGCGATCTCGGCGACCACTGCCGCCAACGCCTTGGCCGGATCCGCCGCCTGGCTGATCGGACGGCCGATCACCAGGTAGTCGGAGCCCGCATCCAGAGCCTGGCGCGGGGTCAGGATGCGGCGCTGGTCATCCTGGGCACTGCCCGCCGGGCGAATCCCCGGGGTGACCAATTGCAACGAGGGATGGGCGGTCTTCAAGGCCTGGGCTTCCAGCGCCGAGCACACCAAACCATCAAGGCCGGCTTTCTCGGCCAGGGCTGCCAAACGCAGTACCTGCTCCTGAGGCTCGATGTCCAGGCCAATACCTGCCAGGTCTTCACGCTCCATGCTGGTCAGCACGGTCACGCCGATCAGCAAGGGCTTGGGGCCGCTGCGCTGCTCCAGCACTTCGCGGCAGGCGGTCATCATGCGCAGGCCGCCGGAGCAGTGCACGTTGACCATCCACACGCCCATTTCAGCGGCAGCCTTGACCGCCATTGCGGTGGTGTTGGGGATGTCGTGGAATTTCAGGTCGAGGAACACCTCGAAGCCTTTGTCACGCAGGGTGCCGACGATTTCCGCGGCGCAGCTGGTGAACAGTTCCTTGCCGACCTTGACCCGGCAAAGCTTGGGGTCCAACTGGTCAGCCAGCTTCAGTGCGGCGTCACGGGTGGGGTAATCCAGGGCGACGATGATAGGAGTCTGGCAGACGGACATTGGAATGGGCTCTCAGGCAAGTCGAAATCGGCGCGGATTGTAGCGCAAGCAGCGCCGTTGCGGGATCCGATGATCGGTAAATACTGACCAACCGCCATCAGGCGGGCATTTAAGGTGATTATTTCAAAGCTGATACATTCACGACATGCCCACAACACGCCCTGCCGATAGCCTCGCCCGCACGACCCACCGACCAGCACTACCAGCCATGGGGCTGGGCGCCTATGCTGACCGTAACAACCAGACAGATGATCGCACTATGCATACCCCTTCCGTCCCCGTGAACGACGAGCAAAAAAGCGCGGTGATCGCCGATGACAAGCGCTGGAACACCCGCGCGCTGATCGTCGACGACGATGTGCCGATCCGCGAATTGCTGATCGACTACCTGGCACGCTTCAATATTTTCGCCACCGGCGTGACCGACGGCGCCGCGATGCGCCTGGCCATGCAAGCCGAAAACTACGATGTGGTGGTACTCGACCTGATGCTGCCGGGCGAAGACGGCCTGACGCTGTGCCGCTGGCTGCGCGCTGAGTCGGATATTCCGATCCTGATGCTCACTGCCCGCTGCGAGCCCACCGACCGCATCATCGGCCTGGAACTGGGGGCCGACGACTACATGTCCAAGCCCTTCGAACCGCGTGAACTGGTGGCGCGGATCCAGACCATCCTGCGCCGCGTGCGCGATGACCGCACCGAGCAACGCGCCAATATCCGCTTCGACAACTGGCGCCTCAACAGCGTATTGCGTCAACTGGTGGCCGATGATGGCTTGGTGGTGCCGCTGTCCAACGCTGAATTCCGCCTGTTGTGGGTGTTTATCGAACGCCCGCGCCGGGTGCTGAGCCGTGAGCAACTGCTCGATGCCGCCCGTGGCCGCTCGATTGAAGCCTTTGATCGCAGTATCGATTTGCTGGTGTCGCGCCTGCGGCAAAAACTCGGGGATGACCCCAAGGCACCGCAGTTGATCAAGACGGTGCGCGGCGAAGGCTACCTGTTCGACGCACGGGATATTGGCTGATGCGTGCCCCCTTCAACACGCTGTTCGGTCGGCTGTTCGGTGTGTTGCTGGTGGCGATTGTGCTGGCCCATGCGCTGGCGTTCTTCTGGTTTCACCACTACGGCCAACCGCCCCCGCCGCCACCGGTGCGGTTTATCGAGTTGCCGGACGGGACCATGGCACCGATGCGCGATAAGCACCCACGCCCCTGGTTTGGCGGCCCGGTGGTGCCCCTTACCTTCCAATTCGTCTCGTTGATTATTGCGGCCTGGTACGGTGCCAAACTGCTAAGCCGGCCGATACAGCGCCTGAGTGAAGCGGCGGAACGCTTGAGCCTCGACCTCGACAGCCCGCCCCTCGATGAATCGGGGCCACGGGAGGCCAAACAGGCCGCCTCGACCTTCAACCTGATGCAAAAGCGCATTCGCGAGCAGGTCAGCCAACGCGCGCGCATGCTCGGGGCCGTCTCCCATGACCTGCGCACCCCGCTGTCACGCCTCAAGCTGCGCCTGGAGCAGATTGAGGACACCAAGCTGCAGGGCCAGATGCGCCAGGACCTGAACGACATGATCGGCATGCTCGACGCCACCTTGAGCTACCTGCACGAACAGCGCACCAGTGAAACCCGGCATTGGCTGGACGTGCAGGCGCTGGTGGAATCGATGAGTGAAAACGCCCAGGACCAGGGCTCCGACGTGCAATGTGCGGGCACCTGCGTGCCCTTGCAGGTGCAACCAATGGCTCTGCGCTCATGCCTTAACAACCTGATCGACAATGCTTTGCGTTATGCCGGCACTGCCCGCGTGGAGCTTGAGGACAGCCGCGAGGCACTGGTCATCCGCGTGATCGACCACGGGCCAGGGATTGCGGCCGATAAGCGCGAGGCGGTGTTCGAGCCATTCTATCGGCTGGAAGGCTCGCGCAACCGCAACTCCGGCGGCGTTGGCCTGGGCATGACCATTTCCAAGGAAGCGGCAGAGCGCCTGGGCGGACGCCTGAGCCTGGAAGAGACCCCAGGGGGAGGCTTGACCGCCGTAATGTGGTTGCCGAGGGCTTAAAGGGGCTTGTCTTCGCGCCGCCCTTGCGCCTGGGTTGCGCTCCAATCCATCAGCAGGCTGTACGCCACCGCCAATAAGGTCGGGCCGATAAACAGGCCGATAAAGCCAAAGGCGATCAACCCGCCAAACACCCCCAGCAGCACGATCACCAGCGGCAGGTTGCCGCCTCGGCTGATCAGGTAAGGCTTGAGCACGTTGTCCACGCCGCTGATGATGAAGGTGCCCCACACGCCGAGAAACACCGCGTAGGTGTAGTCGCCCTTCCACGCCAGCCAGGCCGTGGCCGGGATCCATACCAGCGGCGGGCCCATGGGGATCAGGCTGAGCAGGAACGTCACGATCCCCAGCACCAGAGCGCCCGGCACGCCGGCGATCAGGAAGCCGATCAGCGCCAGCAGGGCCTGGGCGGCGGCAGTGCCGATCACGCCGTTGACCACTCGTTGCACCGTACCGGCCACCAGTTCGATGTAATAACCGGCGCGGTCACCGATCAGTCGTTCCAGCAAGCGATGGACGAACATCGCCAAGCGTGGCCCATCGCGATAGAAAAAGAACACGAACACCAGGCTCAGGGTCAGTTCGAGGATGCCGCCGCCGATCTGCGCACTGCGCGCCAGCAGCCAGTTGCCCACCTGCCCCAGATACGGCTTGATGCTGACCATCAGCGCCGCGCCCTGTTGGTCGATGCTGTTCCACATCGCCACCAAGCGCTCCCCCACGAAGGGAATCGAGTCAAGCCAGGTCGGTGCCTCGGGCAGGCCATCGACCTGAATATCCTTGATCAACGCCACGGCATCGCGCACATGGTCAGCCAGGTTTAACCCCAGCCACACCAGCGGCACCGCCACCAGCAGCATCCAGCCCAAGGTCAGAATGCCGGCGGCCAGGGATTCGCGGCCGCCCAGCCAGCGTGTGAGCAGGCGCATCAACGGCCAACTGGCAAAGGCCAGCACCGCGCCCCAGAACAGCGCCGACCAGAACGGCGCCATCACCCAGAAACTGGCACCAAACAGCACCAGCAGCAGGATTTGCACCAGCAGGCGATCGTTATTGAGCATGGGGTATCTCTAGGAAAAAGGCTGTAGGAAGAGAGTTTAGGCGAACGGCACGGGTCCGTTCGCCCTGTTACGGTCAGCGTATCAGATGCAAATGCAGGCCTTTGGTTTCAGTGGTGCCGGTTTCCAGGCGCGCGGCGCGCACGCCTTTGTCGACCAGGGCCTGGCGCCAGGCTTCGGCTTTCGGGCCGGTCAGACTGACGCGCAAGGTCGCATCGAGGTTCAGACCACGGGAAATCAGGGTCAGCCAGGTGTCGTCAGGGTCGCCACCGAGCGCGGGGAAATCCAGCTCGCCGGTGCTTTTCAGCTCGCGCAACAAGGTGGCCGAGGTGGGCAACAGGTCGCCCAGCGGTGCGCCGGCATCCAGTTGCTCCACATGCAGATAGGCACGACGGTTGCCTCGGGTGATGCCGTAGATGGCCACCAGCGAGTTTTCCTGCGGGGCGGCCAGGCGCAGCAGCAGGTATTCCTGCTGGCCGTCGGCACCTACCAGCTTGGCGTTACCGAAGACTTCGTTGGCCCACAGGCTGCTTTCACCGCAGTCGCGGGCCTGACACCAGAACAACAACTGCGCGCCGTTGGCCTGCAACGCTTCGCGCGTCGACGTGAACGCAGCACTGGAGGTGTGTTCGGCGGGCAGTTCATAAGTAATCGCTGTGGTTTGCCCACGGGCGGTGGCCTGGCCCTCGTAACGCAACTGCCCACTGATCTTGCGGATCGCCCCCATGGGGTAGATGCGTTCCTTTTCTTCAGCAGGGCGGTAATCGACGATCTGTGCGTCGACCTGACGGGCCACGGCAGGTAGATCCTGGCTTCCCGGCACATCGGCGGCGAACACCAAGGGGCTGAAACAGCACAGTCCGAGGGCGCGTATACATCCTTTACGCAGGCTCATCGGATCGGTGAGCCCTGGCCATCGGAGGTCGCTGCGGTGTTGAGTTGGTTCATGGTTGACTCCCTTTCAATCCGCCCAGCCTCGGCAGTTGACCGCCCCAAGTCAAGGCGCGGAGAAGAACCGATTGAAACAGTCTGCAACAAGGACCGCACCGGGCTCATCATTCAGGTGTAAATGATGACCACCTGGCAACGTGGTTACCGTAAAGGGTAGCTGGGAAAGCAATTCGGGATGTTTCGCCAACATGCCGTCGGCGGCGACCACCAACTGCGTAGGGCAACCCACGCGCCGCACGAAGGCCATTGCCTGCTCATCGGTCAGACGCAGTGGCGAAGCCAGGGTCAGGCGACTGTCCGAGCGCCAGGTATAACCGCCCGGCACCGGCATCAAACCGCGCTGGGCCAGCAGTTCCGCGGCTTCACGGCTCACGGCAACCAAGCCTTTCATACGCGCTTCTACCGCCCGATCCAAGGTGCTGTAGACCGGTTTGCGCTTATCCTGCAGGTTCAATTGCGCCTGCAAGGCCATGCCCAAGCGCTCGGCGGCGTTCTTACCGCTGGCCGTGGGCGGGATCACGCCGTCAATTAACCCCAGGTGCGTCACCCGTTCCGGCAAGGCACCGGCCAGCACCAGGGAAACGATGGCGCCGAGGGAGTGACCAAGTAATGCAAAACGTTTCCAGCCCAGTTGCTCGGCGACTTGCAGCACGTCGTGGACGTAATCCCACAAGGCATAACCGGCACCTGTAGGACGATGCGCTGAATGCCCATGGCCCGCCATGTCCAGCGCCACGATACGCAAACCCGCAAGCTTCGGCGCCAGGCGCGCAAAGCTGTTGGCATTGTCCAGCCAGCCATGCAGGGCGATCACCGGCAAACCGTCCTCGGGACCAAACAGATGGGCCGCCAACTCAATGTGCGGCAGGCTCAGGCGAACTTCTTCGACGGGTGTGCTCATGCGCAACTGCGCTCACGGGCTTCCCAGCGGGCGAACAGGGTCTTGATCAAGGTCGCGGTGTCCTGGGGACGTTCGAGGGGAAACATATGGCCGCCGGGCATGGTGAGCATTTCGCCCATGGGCAGACGGTCGACACCGCTGGCGTGGTGACGCATCACCACGCGACTCTGGCGACCGCGCACCACCGCCAGCGGCACTTTCAATTGGCGCACCTGGCCGGGGCTGGTGTGGGGCACGCCCCGGTAGATGCTGATTTCGGTGGCCGGGTCGAAGCGCAGGCGCAGGCGATCACCCGCCTGGTACAGGCCGTGTTGCAGGTAGGCGTCGAAGCATTCCGGGTCGAAGCCACGAAACAGGGTCTTGCCGGCAAAGTAGCTGCGCGCGGCGTCCAGGTCGCTGAATTCCTCACGGCGGCCCAGGGTGCGTCCGGCCGGCGTCAGGCGGTCAATAAAACCGAAGCGCTTGGCGGCGCGGATCACCCAGCGGTCGGCGCGGGTCAATACCGGCGAATCGAGCATCACCACCCCGCGATACAGCTGCGGGCAGCGCATGGCCGCGTGCAAATGCAGCACACCACCCAAGGAGTGGCCCACGCCCCACACGGGCTCCGGTTGCTGCTCCAGATGATGGATCAGTTCGTCCACCAGGTTTTGCCAGTTATCATCCACTGGAAACCTGGGGTCGTGACCGTGCTGCGGCAAGTGAGCCACCGCATATTCCGGAGCCAGGGCGGCAAACAGCTTGCCGTAGGTGGCCGAGGGGAAGCCATTGGCGTGGGCAAAAAACACGTGCTGCGACATAGCGGATCCATCTACAAAAACCGAGATTGATTGTCACCAGCCTCACGCCGCACAGCAATGACCGTAACCGCCAGGAATGATGACACTCACGCCACACCTATCGCGCCGGAGGCGTCTCACCCAAGGGCACCACGGCCATGGTCAGGCGCGAGACACAGTTGGTCTTGCCGTCATCGCTGGTCAGGCGGATGTCCCAGACCTGGGTGGTGCGGCCGATATGGATCGCCTTGGCCACCGCCGTCACCCGTCCGCTGCGCACACCGCGTAAGTGGTTGGCGTTGATCTCCAGGCCCACGCAATAGAATTTGCTCGGATCAACGCACAAGTAAGCCGCCATCGAGCCAACGCTCTCCGCCAGTACTACCGACGCGCCGCCATGCAGCAGGCCGAAGGGCTGGTGGGTACGCTGGTCGACCACCATGCTGGCGGTGAGGGACTCGTCGTCGAAGCTTTCAAAGCGGATGTCCAGCAGCTCACCGATGGTGTTTTTCTGGCTGGTATTGAGTTGCTCGATATTCGGTTGAGTGCGCCACAGACTCATGGAAATTTTCCTTATTGGTTTTATTACGGCCCTAATCCTGCCACAGAACCACTTCGGTGCGCTCGCTCCACCCCTGAAACTGAGCACCGTAAGTCGACTCGATCACGTTACGCTTGATCTTCAAGGTCGGGGTCAGGAAGCCGTTCTCCACCGCCCAACTGTCTTTCACCACCACCAGTTGGCGCAGGCGTTCATGTTTATCCAACGCGACGTTGACCTGCTCCAGCCACTGTTCAAGGCTGCTGCGCAACGCCCGCCGGTCATGGGCCCCGGTCGATAACACGCACAAGCCTATGGGCGCGGTGAGGCCATCTCCCACCACGCACACTTGCTCGATGCGCGCATGTTCGGCCAGGCGGTTTTCAATCGGCGCGGGGGCCACGTACTTGCCCTTGCTGGTCTTGAAGATTTCCTTGAGCCGCCCGGTCAGGCGCAGGCGGCCTTCGGCATCCTGCTCGCCCTTGTCACCGGTGCGCAGGAAGCCATCAGCGGTGATCGTCTCGGCGGTTTTCTGCGGGTCCTTGAAATAGCCGAGCATAGTCGCGCCGCTGCGCACCTGGACTTCGCCGGTCGGATCGATGCGCACTTCAACCCCCGGGCACGGCAGGCCGATCCAGCCGATCGTCTGCTGGCCGGGCCGACACACATGGGAGTAGCCGCAGTTCTCGGTCATGCCATACACCTCGAGTACATCCAGGCCCAGGCGTCGATACCAGCGCAGCAGCGCCTCAGGCACGGGCGCCGCCCCGGACAGCGCAATGCGCAACGCGTCCAGCCCCAGGCCGGCAAGTACCTTATGGCCCACGCGCCTGCCGATAAACGGCAGGTGCAACAGGGTATCCAGGCGTTTTTGCGGGATTTTGGCATAGACACCCATCTGGAATTTGGTCCAGATACGCGGCACCCCAAACAGTGCCGTGGGCCGTGCCCTGCGCAGGTCCGCCAGGAAGGTGTCGAGGCTTTCGGCAAAAAACACCGTTTGCCCGGTATAGATCGAGGCCATCTCCACGAACATTCGCTCCGCCACATGGCACAGCGGCAGGTAGGAGAGCAGCCGGTCGCCCTCCCCCAGGCCAAACAATTCAGTGCCGCGTGTGGCCGCGAAACCCAGGGCGCCAAAGCTGTGCATCACGCCTTTGGGCAGGCCGGTGGTGCCGGAGGTGTAAATGATGGTGGCAAGGTCGGACGCGGCCGGCAGCGGGTCATCCTGGATCGGCGCACAGGCTTGCAGGTCGGTCCAACTGAAATCGAACGTGCCTGCCGGGCACAGCGGCAGGTTGATGATCGGCACGCCCGCCGGTATGCCAGGAGCCATGGCGGGCCAATCGTCGAGCTTGCCGATAAAGACCAGCGCCGCCTCGGAATGGGTGAGCACATGGGCGACGGAATCGGCAGTGAGGTTGGGGTACAGCGGTACCGAGACATGCCCGGCCATCCAGATCGCCAGGTCGGCAATGATCCAGTGGGCGCAGTTTTTCGAGATCAGGGCAATGTGCGAGCCGGCAGGCAGTGCCCTGGCACGTAGCCAGTGTGCGGCGCAGCGGGCCTGGTGGCCGGCATCGGCCCAGGTGAGGTGCTGCACCTGCCCTGCGCCAATGGGCTGGACCAGAAAGGTTTTGCGCGGATGCCGCGCTTCACGTTCGAAGAAGACCTGTAACGGCAAACGAAAAGCAACGGGCATGGGACGCGCTCCTTTGTGGTCCGACGATAGCCAACCAAGCACTTGCTTGGCTGACTATATAGCACACACAAAGCAGCGATATGACCTACGGATTCTTCACGCTGACCAGGCTCATCAGCCCGGCCAGCGGGAAGTCGCCCTCCAGTTCCGCCAGGCTGGCGGTGTACATCGGCTGCGGCTGGCGCTGATGACCATGCTGCAAAAAGCTGATCAAGCTGCCGACCAGCGGCTGATGGCTGACCAGCAGCACATTGTCATCGCTGTCGAGCTTGTTCAGAACCTCCAGCGGATTGCCCTCCGGCGTGAGCCAAGGCACCGTGCGGATGTCCGCCTCAAAACCCAGCGCATCCCGCACCAACTGTGCAGTTTGCTGCGCCCGCACGTACGGGCTGGCAATGATCGCGCTGAGCGGCTGGCCGATCAGGTGCGCCGCACTGCGCAACACCTCGGCGCGGCCATGCTCGGTGAGGTTGCGCTCGGCGTCCGTGCGGGCCTGGCCCTCGGCCTCACCGTGACGCAAGACCCACACCTTCATAGCTTCGGCTCCTCATCACGCACCGGGTGCGGCGCCGGCGGCACGCTGTGGGCGGCTTCGCCCTCGGGTGCACGCGGAGTCGGCCAGTCGGCGAACGGCCAAGGCTTCTGCTCAGTGTGGAAGCTGCCAAAGCGGCCGATCTGCGCAAGGAACTGGCTGAGGCTGTCGCCGAAGTTCATCAAGCCCAGGTTTGGCGCGCTGTAGACCAAGCGGTAAATCAACTGCACCACCACCAATGCGCCGAGCAGGAACTGCGCCACCTGCCACACCAGGGCAAACACCAGCATCCAGAGGATGCGCAGGAGGATGGACTCGTACTTGGGGGCTGCTTTCGGATCGTTCATGGCGCGTTCCTCAGTTGAAACCACTGGTGGAAATAAAGTCGACGTCGGTTTTGGGTTCGGCGCGCATCAGCAATTCGATGACCTGGTTCAAGGTGCGCCCTTCAAACAGGATCGCATGCAGCCCGGCGACCAGCGGCATGTACACGCCGACTTCCTGGGCCTTGGCCTTGAGCACCTTGAGGGTGTTGACCCCTTCGGCCACTTCGCCCAGGCGCGTCACCGCGTCTTCCAGGCTCAGGCCCTGGCCCAGGGCGAACCCTACCTGGTAGTTGCGGCTTTTCGGCGACGAGCAGGTGACGATCAAGTCGCCCACACCGGCCAGGCCCAGGAAGGTCATGGGGTTGGCGCCCTGGTTCACCGCGAAGCGGGTCATTTCCGCCAGGGCACGGGTAATCAGCATGCTCTTGGTGTTTTCGCCCATGCCCAGCGCCACCGCCATGCCGGCGATGATCGCGTAGACGTTTTTCAGCGCCCCGCCCAGCTCCACGCCAAAGCGGTCGCCACTGGCGTATACGCGGAAGGTCCGGCCATGCAGCACCGCCTGGACACGCTCGCACAGTTCCTCATCCTCGCTGGCGATCACCGTAGCGGTCAGCGCGTGCTCGGCGACTTCCCGCGCCAGGTTCGGCCCGGACAGCACACCAATGCGCGCCTGGGGAGCGATCTCTGCAAGGATTTCGCTCATCAGCTTGAAGGTCTGCGCCTCGATGCCCTTGGTCAGGCTGACCAGCAGCTTGCCCGCCAGGCGCTCGGCATGGGGCGCCAGCACCGAGCGCAAGGCGCTGGAAGGCAGCGCAACAAAGCACAGGTCGCAGTCCGTCAGGGTGGCCAACAGGTCGGTGACCGGCTCGACCGCCGGATGAATCTTGATGCCTTTAAGGTAACGGGGGTTTTCGCGGTGTACGCGAATCGCCTCGGCCTGCTCGGGATCACGCATCCACTGGCGCACCGGGTGACCGTTCTCGGCCAGCAGGTTAGCCACGGCGGTACCAAAACTTCCGCCTCCCAGGACCGCAATAGGGCGCTGTTCAGTCATATGCAATCCGTTAATCCATACCAGTGGCGATGGCGGCATTATACGGAGCGACCCGCTTGCGGCCAGCCCCCGTATCAAATCCTACGTTCGTCGGGAAATACCATACCCGTGTGACGCAATTGCAAGGGCGACGACTGGCAAATAGCCTCGCCTCAGTTAACATGGGCGGCTATCCGTCATTATCAAGGCCATGTCGTGTATTTGGGCCCTCCTTCCCGTTCATCTCTACTGCTTATGCTGTTGTGCAGTGCACCTGCGCTGGCTGACGACCTGTTCCTCGACAGCCAGCCGCTGCCGCAGGTATTGACCGCCACGCGCCTAAAGCAGTCGGCCGCCGCCGTGCCGGGCAGCATGACCGTGATCGACAGCGAGTTGATCAAGGCCAGCGGCGCAAGGGACATCAGCGAACTGCTGCGCCTGGTGCCGGGGATGATGGTCGGCTACACCACCGGCAACCAGGCGGCCGTGAATTACCACGGCACCAGTGCCAGCGATGCGCGACGCATGCAGGTGTTGATCGACGGGCGTTCGGTGTACCGCGCGGGCCTGGCCACGGTGGACTGGAGCGACATTCCGGTGGCGATGGAGGACATCGAGCGCATCGAGGTCTTCCGCGGCCCCAACACCGTCAGCTACGGGGCGAATGCCTTGATGGCGGTGGTCAATATCCTTACGCGCTCGCCGGCCAACAGCCATGGCTCACGGGTGAAGGTGATTCGCGGTGAGCGGGGCATCGATGACTTTTATGCCAGCCAGGGCGTGGGCTGGGAAACCGGCGATCTGCGTCTGTCGCTGTCCGGGCAACAGGACGATGGCTTTGACAGCGATGCCGTTGGCGCCGATCGCCGGGACGGCCGTCGCCTCAACCGCTTCAGCCTGGCAGTGAGCCAGACCTTGAACACGCAGCAGAGTATCGACTGGCAACTGAACGCCAAGGAAGGCACTAACCAGCGCCCTTACACCTACGCCCCGGTATTCGCCGGGATTACCGAGGGCGGCGACAATTCCGACGTCACGGCCAAGGACTACGCCGGTTCCCTGCGCTGGAACTTTGATTTCAACCCCGAGCACAGCCTGTATATCCAAGGCTCGGCCCAGCAGTGGGACCGCCGGCAAATCTGGAAGGCCTGCGACGCCAAGGTCTCGTTCAGCCCCGAGCTGACCCAGTTGTGGCAGCTCAACCCCAACTATGCCGAACGGCTGGCCCGGCACATGGACACCTACAGCCAGGGCTCCGCGCCACCGGGCAGTGCTGCCGAACAAGCCTTGGCCAACCAGGTACTGGACCAGTGGCGCAACGGCGCCAACCAGAGCGTCTGCGGTGACATCGACCAGAGCACCCGCGAAAGCCGCTACGACATGGAAATCCAAGACACCCTCAGCCTGTCCGACAGCCTGCGTCTGGTCAGCGGCATGAACTACCGCTACGACCGCGCCGACTCGGATACCTACTTCAACGGCACCTTGGACGACACCACCTGGCGCCTGTTCGGCCAGCTGGAATGGCGCGCCAGTGAGCATTGGCTGCTGCAAGGCGGCGCCATGTTCGAAGACACGCACCTGAGCGGCCATTCGCTGACGCCAAGGGTGGCGGTCAACTATTTGATCAATCCGCGCCACGGCTTGCGCGCGGTGTACTCAGAAGCCATCCGTTCGCCGGACATGTTCGAGAACAACGTCAACTGGAGCTACCGCGTCACCAACCTCAGTTCACCGGCCTATGGGCAGAGTTCCGGAGAGTACTTCGTGAAAACGCGGGGTCCGGGCAACCTCGACAAAGAGCTGATGCGCTCGCGGGAGCTGGGCTACAACGGGTTCTTTGCCGACATCGGGCTGAACATGGACGTGAAGCTGTTCTACGACGAAATCACCGACATGATCAGCTCGCCGCTGCGCAATAACCAGTACATTGCCAGCAACGCCAACAGTTCGCGGTTTACCGGCGCCGAGTCCCAGTTCGACTGGCGCGTAAGCAACGCCGACCGCCTGCGGCTGACCTATGCTTACGTCGACGCCACCACCAGCAACCCGCTGGACAAAGCGCAGACCGCGCGTAACAGTGGCTCGGCCGGCTGGTTGCGCGAATGGGGCCAAGGTTGGTCCAGCGCGCTGTTCTACTATGGCGACGACGCACTCAACCAATATCGTTTCGAACGGGTCGACCTGCGGGTGGCCAAGCGCATTGCCCTGGGCAAAGCCAATGTGGAGCTGGCCGGCATGTTGCAACAACGCCTCGATAACCAGCCCACCACCTGGGCCGATAACACTTACGACCATCGTCACGTACTCTACTTCAGCGCGGAGTTAGAGTTCTGACATGGGCGACTCGTCACGGATGACCTTCTTCTTTATCTATAAGCTCCGGCGACTTGCCGTGCTGCTGGCCGGCCTGTTGCTGTGCGCACCGGCCTGGAGCGCCGAGATCCTGCTGACCGCCGCCGAAGACGGCGCCGGGGTAGAAGCCTTTGCCCAGGCGCTGGCCCAGCAACGTCCCGAAGACCGCATCACCTTCACGCCCCTCGCCGACTTGCCAGCGCCAAGCCACCTGCCCGCCGGCACACGCCTGATCCTGCTCGACCTGCCCGGCCTCGACTGGCGCCTGCGGGATCCCCAAGGCCCGCCGACGCTGGTACTGCGCATCAGTCGGCTACAAGCCCATCAGCGCCCGGAGGCCTCACGGCACGCGCGGGTCAGCCTGTTGTGGAGCGACCCACCGCTGGAGCGGCAACTGCGCCTGATCACCAGCGTCCTGCCCCAGGCACGGCGCATCGGCGTGCTCTACGGCGTCGACAGTGAATTCCTGCTGCCCGAACTGCGCCAGCATGCGGCGGCCTTGGAGCTGGAGATCGTGCCGCAGCGCTGGGACAACACTAACGACAGTCGTCCGCTGCAAAGCCTGTTCAGGAACAGCGACGTGCTGCTCGGCCTCGATGACCCGCAGTTGTACAACCCGAAGACCGCAAAGAACCTGCTGCTGAGCAGCTACGCCCAGCAATTGCCGCTGTTCGGGCCCAACGCAGGGTTTGTCCGAGCCGGCAGCCTCGCCAGCACCTACAGCGACCAGAACGACTGGCTGGCAGTACTCGACCGTTTGCTGGACCAGCCGCCGGCCGGTTGGCCACGCGCGCTGTACCCCGAACACTTCAAAGTCGTGGGTAACGCGCAAGTCGCACGCTCACTGGGCATCGAACAGGTGGACGAAGCCAACGTCGCCGCCCGAATGGCCGAAGGAGAAAAACGCCCATGACCTTGCGTCGTCGTTGGGACATCAATACCCGCACCCAGCTCATCACCCTGGGCCCGGCGCTGTTGCTGACGTTGCTGTTGATCAGCTTCTTCACCTTCGTGCGTATCCAGGACCTGCGCCAGGAACTGGACCACACCGGCCAATTGATCGCCAACCAACTGGCACCCGCCACCGAATATGGGGTGATCTCGGGCAACAACGATGTGCTCGACAGCCTGCTGCGCGCCACGCTGGCCACGCCCCATGTGCGCTTCCTGGAGATTCAGGACAGCAGCGAAAATATCCTGGTGTACGTCGAACAACCCTCGGAGAAACACGACCGCTCGCTGTCGGTAAAAGTGTTCCAGGCGCCGATCCGCCTGCAACATATCCAGCTGGGCAATGACTTTTTCCAGGACAACCTCAATGAACCCAAGGCACCCCGCGCGGATTACCTGGGCCGGGTGATCGTCGGTATGTCCAATGACGCCTTCAGCCAGCGCCAGCAGGAAATCCTGTTCAAGGCCGGTATCCTCGCGCTGTTCGCCCTGCTGTTTACGTTCCTGCTCGCCCGGCGCCTGGCGGCGAGCCTGTCGCAACCGATCAGCGCCATGGGCCATGCGGTCAAGGCCATCCAGCAAGGCGACTACAAAACGCCGCTGCCGATTGTGGATGACTCGGAACTGGGCGACCTGTCGCGGCATATCAACAACCTCGCCGAAGGCCTCAACCAGGCCAGCCGCGAACAACAGCAGGCCATCGCCCAGTTGATCCAGACCCGCGAAGAGGCCGAACGGGCCAACAACGCCAAGTCAGACTTCCTGGCCATGATGAGCCACGAACTGCGCACGCCGATGAACGGCGTGCTGGGCATGCTGCAACTGCTGGAAACCACCGAAATGACCGAGGAGCAGACTGAATACGCGGCGCTGGCCTCCGAATCCACCGAGCACTTGCTCAAGGTGATCAACGACATTCTCGACTTCTCACGCATCGAACGCGCCGCCCTGGAGCTGGAGCATATCCCGTTCAACCTGGCCGACCTGATCAACAGTTGCGCCCAGGCCTTCCAGCACAGCGCCCAGCAGCGCGGGCTGGCGCTCAAGCTGCCGATCCCGCCCGGCATGGACGCACTCCGGGTACAGGGCGATCCGACGCGGATCCGCCAGATCCTGGTGAACCTGATCGGCAATGCCTTGAAGTTCACCGAACACGGCACCGTCAGCGTCGAGCCCCACTGGCAGATCCTCGACCATGAGTTGGTGTGGTTCACCTGCACCGTGCGTGACAGCGGCATCGGGATTTCCGCCGAGCGCCTGGAATTGATGTTCGATGCGTTCCAGCAGGCCGACAGTTCCATTTCAAGACGTTACGGCGGCACCGGTCTTGGGCTGCCCATCGCCCGTACCCTGGCCGAACGCATGGGCGGCACCCTGCGCGCGCAGAGCGAAGAAGGCCGTGGCTCGGTGTTTACCCTGGAGATCCCCCTGGCCATCGACCAGCACAGCCAGCCGTCGATCGTCCTGGATGCCGAGGGCAAGCACAGCGCCGGCGAGGGTCGCCATGTGTTACTGGTGGAGGACAACCCGGTCAACCGCACCGTGGTCGAAGCCATGCTGCGCAGCCTGGGCTTTGAAGTCAGCCTGGCCACCGATGGCGCCGAGGCGATCCGCAGTGCCGAGAGCCTGATTTTCACCGCGATCCTGATGGATTGTCGCCTGCCCTTGATCGACGGCTACGAAGCCACTCGGCAGATCCGCCAACTGCCCGGCTGCGCTGACCTGCCGATCATCGCCCTGACCGCCAACGCCTTGCAGGGCGATCGGGAAGCTTGTCTTGCGGCCGGAATGAACGATTACCTGGCCAAGCCGTTCAAACGCACGGATTTGCAGCAAATCCTGCAGCGCTGGGTGCAATAGCGGCGCGCCATCAGCCAACTCCGACTGGCGTGAAAGACGAAAGTGCGGCAGTCTTAGGCACCCGAACGGGCCCATAAACAGGCTCGGTTTAAAATTTCAGTGAACAAGTGTACATTCAGTGCCTTGCCGCTGTGACTTTCACTACAACGCAATAGTCTATGTGTAGGCTGCCGACATGAGGCATGAACGCTTCATTCGGTTCGGGAAGATTTGCCCTACCCTGCCGCATGGGATTATTGAGGAGCTCGCATGACCAAACAAAACGCCTTTACTCGGGAAGACCTGCTGCGCTGCAGTCGCGGTGAGCTGTTCGGCCCAGGTAACGCGCAACTGCCCGCCCCGAACATGCTGATGGTGGATCGCATCACCCATATCAGCGAAGAGGGTGGCAAGTACGGCAAAGGTGAATTGGTCGCCGAGCTGGATATCACCCCGGACCTGTGGTTCTTCGCCTGTCACTTCGAAGGTGACCCTGTCATGCCGGGCTGCCTGGGCCTCGACGCCATGTGGCAACTGGTCGGCTTCTACCTGGGCTGGCAAGGCCTGCCAGGCCGTGGCCGCGCCTTGGGTTCGGGCGAAGTGAAGTTCTTTGGCCAGGTCCTGCCGACCGCCAAGAAAGTCACCTACAACATTCAAATCAAGCGCGTCCTCAAGGGCAAGCTGAACCTGGCCATCGCTGACGGTTCGGTGACTGTCGACGGTCGCGAGATCTATACTGCCGAAGGCCTTCGGGTCGGCGTATTTACTTCCACTGACAACTTTTAAGGGTTATCCGCATGCGCCGCGTCGTTATCACTGGTCTGGGCATCGTTTCTTGCCTGGGCAATGACAAAGAGACCGTCACCGCTAACCTGCGTGCAAGTCGCCCTGGCATCCGCTTCAACCCGGAATATGCCGAAATGGGTCTGCGTAGCCAGGTTTCCGGCTCCATCGACCTGCCCCTCGAAGAACTGATCGATCGCAAGATCTATCGTTTCGTGGGCCACGCTGCCGCCTATGCCTACCTGGCCATGAAAGACGCCATCGCCGACTCCGGCCTGAGCGAAGACCAGGTATCGAACGTACGCACCGGCCTGATCGCCGGCTCCGGCGGCGCATCGACCCTCAACCAGATGGAAGCGCTGGACATCCTGCGCGAAAAAGGCGTGAAGCGCGTTGGCCCGTACCGTGTCACGCGGACCATGGGCAGCACCGTTTCGGCCTGCCTGGCCACGCCGTTCCAGATCAAGGGCGTGAACTACTCGATCTCCTCCGCATGCGCCACCAGTGCACACTGCATCGGCACCGCCGTTGAGCAGATCCAACTGGGCAAGCAGGACATCGTGTTCGCCGGCGGCGGTGAAGAAGAACATTGGAGCCAGTCGTTCCTGTTCGACGCCATGGGTGCGCTGTCCACCCAGTACAACGAAACCCCGGAAAAGGCCTCCCGCGCCTACGACGCCAAGCGTGACGGTTTCGTCATCGCCGGCGGTGGCGGCATGGTGGTGGTCGAGGAGCTGGAACACGCTCTGGCCCGTGGCGCCAAGATCTACGCGGAAATCGTCGGCTACGGCGCTACTTCCGATGGCTACGACATGGTTGCCCCAAGCGGTGAAGGCGCCATCCGTTGCATGCAGATGGCGATGTCCACCGTGGACACCCCGATCGACTACCTGAACACCCACGGCACATCGACTCCGGTCGGCGATGCCAAGGAAATGGAAGGCGTGCGTGCGGTATTCGGCGACAAGGCCCCGTCCATCAGCTCTACGAAGAGCCTGTCGGGTCACTCCCTGGGCGCCGCCGGCGTTCACGAAGCGATCTACTGCCTGCTGATGATGGAAGGCAACTTCATGGCCGGTTCGGCCAACATCGACGAGATCGACCCGGTCGTCGCCGATATGCCGATCCTGACCAAGACAGTTGAAAACGTCAAAGTCGACACCGTGATGAGCAACAGCTTCGGCTTTGGTGGCACTAACGCCACCCTGGTGCTGAAACGCTGGCAGGGTAAATAAGCCCCGCAGGTTGATCACATGAAAAAGCCCCGACTGGTTCGGGGCTTTTTTATGGACGACTGGATGCCCCCTTGCAACCGGTCTCCTGGAAGTTATCAATGCTCCGCCGCATTTGCGTTAGACGAGAACGCAATATCAACGCACACCATCATCGCGAGGCGGTTTAGGCAGGATGGCCAGGAAGTTGTCCATCGCCACTTTGTGGGCAACGTCTTCAGGCAATGCATCAAGGAAGACATCAAAGCGGTGCATTTCCTTACCCAGCTTGTTGAAACGCCCGACGACGTCCGAACCCAGCATAAAGCGCTCCGGGAAGCGCTCTACCAGCGTTACCCACTCTGGCCGAGGCTTACCCGCCTCATCCAGCAAGTACGGCGTGAGCATGCTCCAGGAGAGGTCGATGTACAGGTTGGGGTAGGCCTCGAGCATGCGACTCAACGTCGGCAGCAAAAAGTCCATCTGCACCTGATGGCGGTGAATCTCCTTGCTGGTGCCGGCATGGGCCCAGATAAAGCGGGTGTGCGGGTGGTTGCGCAGTGGCTCTTCAACTTCGGCCAAATACAGCGGGTTGCGCTCGCGCTTGGAGGTGATGTTGGAGTGCAGCATTACCGGCAAGTCGTTTTCCGCCGCCAGATGATAGATGCGCGTCATGGCTTCGTTATTGGCGCGCGGGGTGTCGCCGGAGGTGAGGGCGGTAAGGTCGTCGTGACGGGTGAAGACTTCACCGATGCCCTGCCACAGCCCTGGGTTGAGGTCGAGCATGCGCTGGATATGGGCGGCGGAGTTCTTGTCGTTGGGGTTGAAGCCGGACAGAAAGGGATGAAAGTGTTGGCGCTGTTCAGGTGTCAGTTTATTGACCGCTGCGGCAACAATCACGTCAGTGGCGCTGTACCAATAGGCGTCCGCATCGTCGCCGGCGTAGTAGCGCGGGCGCTTGGGTTCGTCTTCGTGCCACTTCTTTGCGACGGGAATGCCGGAAATCATTACATGTTCGATGCGATTTTCTGCCATCGCCGTAAGCAGTTTGTCCATACCCGCCGTTTCCTGGAAGAAATCCACGTAATGCAGGTGCGCGTCACTGTAGGCATAGTCGCGGGCCTGCACGGCAAGGCTGGTGGCGGCGAGCAACAGGGCAAGACTCAGGCGGGTCCAGGGCACGGTATAACCTCGATAAGGGCGAATACCGGTAGACCTTACGCGCCATACCGGGGTTCAGCCGGCAAAAAATGTGGAACACCCCAGTGCCAGCATGCTCTATAACTGCATGACCTTCATCCTGCCACCCCGTGAGGTTTGCCATGCCTGTTACCGTCAATACGCTGAACGCAGACAACTTCCGCCACAGCGTCAACATCAACAACCACGAGCTGTTTACCGACCTGCCCAAGAGCCTGGGTGGTGACGACTCGGCGCCCTCCCCCCACGATTACTTCGATGCCGCGCTGGCTTCGTGCAAGGCATTGACCGTCAAGCTGTATGCCCAGAAGAAGGACATCCCGCTGACCGGCGTGACCGTGGAAGTCACCCACGACGCCACCGAAGAGCAAAAGGGCAAATACAAGCTCAACGTCAAGCTGACGCTCAAGGGCGTACTCACCGACGAACAGCGCGACGAGTTGCACCGCGTGGCCGATCGCTGCCCGGTACACAAGCTGATGACCACCGCCGAGGTCACCATCGAAACCCACCTTTCGGAAGGTGCGTTCAGCCAATAGCGGCAACCTCTCGTCGAGCGGGTTATGCTCAGTACCATCTAACCCGCTCAGACTGGGATGCACCATGACCCCTCTCACCGTGATCCGACCACGTGCCGAAGATGTCGAAGGCCAGCCGATCCTGCGGCCACTGCCCTCGCGGGAATGCCGCAGCGTCGGACCCTTTGTGTTTTTCGACCATATGCTGCCTACCCGCTATGCGCCGGGCAGCGGCATGGATATCCGCCAACATCCACATATCGGGCTATCCACCCTCACCTACCTGTTTGAAGGCGTGCTGCAGCACAAGGACAGCCTGGGTTCCGACCAAGTGGTCGAGGCCGGGGATGTCAGCTGGATGACCGCCGGCAGTGCGATCGCCCATGTTGAGCGCACACCCGAAACACTCAAGGCCAGCGGTTTCAATATGCATGGCCTGCAAGTGTGGCTGGCATCGCCCAAGGACCATGAAGAGGGACCGGGGCATTACAGCCATCACCCAGCGGCGAGCCTGCCGGTGAGTGACAACCTGGGTGTCCGGATTCGCCTGATCGCCGGCAGTGGCTTCTGCCTCAAATCACCGGTGCCGGTGCTGTCGCCTACGTTGTATGCGGATGTGCAGATGCAAACGGCCACGACCTTGCTGATTCCTGACGAGCACGAGGAACGCGCGGTGTATGTGCTGGAGGGTGAAGCACAGCTGGAGGGCGAGCTGCTTGAAGTGTACAGCCTGGTGGTACTGCCGGCCGGGCAGGCAATGACCCTGTTCGCCGAGAGCGATTGCCACTTGGTGGTGTTTGGCGGAGCACCGCTGGATGGACCACGGCGGATCAATTGGAATTTTGTCGCGAGCAATCCGTTGAAGATCGAGCAGGCCAGGCAACGGTGGGCGGCTGGGGATTGGCCGACGGTACCGGGTGAAACTGAAAGAATTGAGTTGCCGGTGAGATAGCTATCGGGGGCAAGCCCCCTCCCACATTTGAACTGCGTACAGCTTCACAGTCCGCGGTATTTTTCATTCAGTGCATACAGGATCGCGCAGGTTTCGGCATCCAACACACCGCAATAATCCCGCGGCCGAAAGTGCATCTGAAATGCTCGGGTCCGCCGCTCGAACGCCTGGCGATTCTGCGCAGGCTTATAGCCGTAGCGCTGAAATGCCCGCTCCACCTCCACTTCAGGCGGTAAGCCGACACAGAACCGGCGCTGGTACATGGCTCGCGTCGACGGGTCAAACCATGCCCCGATTCCCGCCTCGAAAAAACCGCGCCATGGCAGCCGAGGCCCCGGATCGCTCTTGCGCCAGTAGGCCACGTCCGAATGCCCGAGGATGTCCGTCGGCCCGATCTGCGGGTAGCGACCGAGGATGTCGCGCAGCAGTGCGGTCAGGACCTCGATCTGCTCCTCAGCGTACGCAGGAAAGGTCAACACGCCGCCGTCATCCCGCGCCAGGTTAACGATCTCGATACCGATCGAGCAGCCATTGAGGTCGTCCCGCCCGCCCCACTGGCTTACGCCGGCATGCCAGGCGCGCTGGCCTTCGTCCACCAGGCGAAACGCGCGCAGTTCGTCATAACCCGCAGCGCGGTAGCTGGGCTCTTGCGGGTCGGGCAATAGATAGTGAGCGCTGACCCCGTCCTGGGTCAGGCGGCGCAGGGATGACGCAAAAGGTGCCGCGGTGTAATGCAGGATCAGTTGCCCCACAGGCTCGCCATTGCGTTCGTTGAAACCCGTGGCGGGGAAACTGGTGTCGATGACCAACATAAGAACCGTCCTTTTCAATGCAGGCCGAATCATTCGGCCCGTTCAAGCGCAAAAAAACTAGCGCCATCCTGAAGACTTGAACGTCACAGGGGCGGTAACTATTTGGCACTCGAAAGAACGGCGATCAGCATCGCAGCGGCATGCCCAGCTCAACACGCAAGCCATCCGCCTGGCTGTCGAACTTCAACGAGCAGGAACAGCGCTGAACAATCGCCTGCACAATCGCCAGGCCCAGGCCGCAGCCTTCGCTGTTGCCGTTGCGCCAGAAGCGTTGGGTCAGGTATTGCAGGTCTTCGGCGGATATCTGCTTGCCGTGGTCTCGCACGCGGAAGACGACTTGATCGGCAGCGGTGAACACGCTCAGCTCCACTCGGGTGTCGGCCGGGGTATGGCGCAAGGCGTTGTCCAGCAGGTTGCGCAGGGCTGCGACGGCCAGGCCCACCGGCATTTCCACCGGGGTTTTGGTGAGGTTGTCCGCCAGGATCAGGTCGATGCGCGTGTTGTCACCGGCATTGGCGTCCTGGATGGCCAGACGCGCGACTTCCTCCGCGTTGGACTGCACGCCATCGTCAAACGACAGGCTGCCTTCCACCCGCGCCAGCAGCAGCAATTGCTCCAGGGTGCGATGCAAGCGGTCGGCGCCCTCCTCGGCATGGGCCAGGGACTGATCGCGGGCCGCGCCCTCGGTCATGCGCGCCACTTGCAGGTGGGTCTTGATCGCTGTCAACGGGCTGCGCAGCTCGTGGGCAGCGTCACCCGTGAGACGGCGTTCGCGCTCGATGGTCTTGGCGATGCGCTGCAACAGTTGGTTCTGGGTGTCGAGCAGCGGTTTGAGCTCACTGGGCAGCGGGTGGATCTGCAACGGTTCAAGGGAGTCGGCACTGCGGCGCATCAGCGCGTCACGCATGCGGTTGAGCGGCAACAGGCTCTGGCCGATGCCCAGCCACAGCAGGCACAGGCAACCCAACATGGCCACACCCACCGGCACTGACGCCGCGAGCAGGATCGACATATTCAACGCCTCGCGCTCCACCTGACGGTCGGCAGTAGTGATCAACAGGTCGCCACGGGACAGGGTAAAACTGCGCCAGCCCACACCATCGATGACCTGGTCACGAAAGCCGCTCTTGCGCGACTCCAGACCCTCATCCGGCGTGGTATGGCTGCGGGCGAGGATTTCCCCGCGCAAGGAGCTGACCTGGCACGCCATGCCCCCCGGCACATTGAGTTGCTCGGCACTGAAATGCGCGCCGCCGCTCACACTGGCCAGGCCCGGCATCTGCTCCGTGAGCCCCGCGACCATACGCGCCGACGCTACCAGGCGCTGGTCGAGGGAGAACATCATCTGGTTGCGCAGGTCATTGAGCATCCAGGCGGCCGCCAGGGCCCAGATCAACACAAAAGCGGCGCCCAGCTTGAACGTCAGGCGCAGGCGCAGGCTTTTCACGAAGCATTCTCTCCATCATCTGCCGGGCCCAGGCGATAACCCAGGCCACGCACGGTCTCGACGATGCCATTGCCCAATTTGCGCCGCAGGTGGTGGATATGCACGTTGAGGGCGTTGCTTTCCAATTCATCGTTGAAGCCGTAGACGCTGTCCTTGAGTTGCTCGCTGGACAGCACCCGGCCCTTGTTGTGCAGCAGCGCCTGCAACAGCGCCTGCTCGCGCCGGGACAGGTCCACCGGCTGGCCGCCCAACAGGGTTTCGCGGCTGCTCGGGTCGTAGGTCAGCCGGCCGTGCTCGATCAGGTTGACGCTGCGCCCCGCCATCCGGCGCAACAGGGTTTGCAGGCGTGCGGCCAATTCGCGCAGGTCGAAGGGTTTGAGCAGGTAGTCATCGGCACCGGCTTGCAGGCCGTCGACGCGGTTGGTCACCGAATCCCGCGCGGTGAGGATCAGCACCGGAATCTCCAGGCCCTGGCTGCGCAACTGTTGCAGCAGCTTGAGGCCGTCTTCGTCGGGCAGGCCGAGGTCGAGCACCATGATGTCGAAGGCCGCCGCCTTGAGCATCGCACGTGCAGCCGCCGCCGTGGCCACGCGCTCGACTGTAAAGCCCTGGGCACCGAGGCCGGCCACGATGCCGCTGGCGATCAGTTCGTCGTCTTCACAGACCAGTACGTGCATGGTGAACCCTTCATGAAAGATGGGGGTGATTAAAAATGCAGCGGATTAAGCGCAGATTATGCCGTGAAAAGATGCAAGCTCAGATAATCCCTACACTTTAGAATAGCGCCCGGTTAATCATCGGTTAATCAACGCCACACATTGTGTGCCTCACTTGCATCGAACTAAGGCTTGACCATGCGGCATCTGTTTACCTTTCTGCTGGTGTTATTCGCGGGGTTCGCCCAGGCCGCGCCGGGCAATCCGTTTGAGACCAAACCCGATTTCCTCCCGGTGGGCAAGGCCTTCACCTTTACCTCCGAACGTCTTGAAAGCGGCGAGACCCAGCTGTATTGGCAGATTGCCGACGGTTATTACCTGTACAAGCAGCGCATGAAGTTCGATGGCCTGGCCGAAAAGCCGGCGCTGCCCCAAGGCGAGGCCCATAGCGATGAATTCTTCGGCGATCAGGAGGTGTATCGCCAGGGCTTGGAAGTGAAGATTCCGGCCGGCACCACCGGCCAGGTCAAGCTGGGCTGGCAGGGCTGCGCCGATGCGGGCCTGTGCTATCCGCCGCAGTCGATCACCGTGGATCTGGGCGGCAACCCGGCCGTCGCCGCGACCGCCGAAGCCCAGGACCAGAGCCTGGCCAGCGGCCTGCAACAACGCAGCCTGGGCTGGAGCTTGCTGGTGTTCTTCGGCCTGGGCCTGTTGTTGGCGTTTGCCCCGTGTTCGTTGCCGATGCTGCCGATCCTCGCCGGCCTGGTGGTGGGCAGCGGCGCCAGCCCGCGTCGCGGCTTTGCCCTGGCCAGCAGCTATGTGGTGTGCATGGCGCTGGTGTATGCCGCGCTCGGCGTACTGGCCGCCCTGCTCGGCGCCAACCTCGCCGCGTTGCTGCAAACCCCGTGGATCCTCGGTAGCTTCGCAGCCTTGTTCGTGATCCTCGCCCTGCCGATGTTCGGCTTCTTTGAACTGCAACTGCCGGTGGCGCTGCGTGATCGCCTGGATAACGTCAGCCGCAACCAGAGCGGCGGCAGCCTGGTCGGCGCCGGGGTGCTTGGCGCCCTCTCCGGCCTGCTGGTTGGCCCCTGCATGACGGCCCCCCTGGCCGGTGCACTGCTGTATATCGCCCAGAGCGGCAATGCGCTGCACGGCGGGCTGATCCTGTTCGCCATGGGCATCGGCATTGGTGTGCCGCTGCTGTTGCTGGTCACCGTGGGCAACCGCTTCCTGCCTAAGCCGGGCACTTGGATGAATGTACTCAAGGGCATCTTCGGCTTCCTGTTCCTGGCCACCGCCGTGCTGATGATTCGGCCTGTGGTCGGCGAAAACCTGTGGCTCGGCCTGTGGGGCGCATTGGCCATGGCCATGGCCTACTGCGGCTGGCGCCTGGCCCAGGATTTCGGGCGGGTCGCCATGCTGTTCGGCGCCGGCTCCGTGATCGTGGGATTGTGGGGCGGCCTGCTGCTCGTTGGTGCAGCGGGTGGCAGCGATGACCTGTGGCAACCGTTGAAGGTCTACAGCGGCTCGCAGACCACTCCCGCGCCCTCCGCCCACGAAGCCTTCATGACCCTCAATGACCCCGCCGTGCTGCAAAACCAGCTCGACAGCGCCAAGGCCCAAGGCCAATGGGTACTGGTGGACTATTACGCCGACTGGTGCGTGTCGTGCAAAATCATGGAAAAGCAGGTGTTCGGCAAGCCCGAAGTGCTGGATGCGCTGAAAGACGTGCGCCTGCTGCGCCTGGATGTCACCGCCGACAACGCCGCCAGCCGCGAGTTGCTGGGCCGCTACAAAGTGCCGGGGCCGCCGACCTTCCTCTGGATCGGCCCCAACGGTGAAGAACGCCGCGCCCAACGCATCACCGGCGAGGTGGGTGCCGAGACGTTCCTGCAACGCTGGAACCAGACCCGGGACGCCCTCTGATGCTGACCCTGACCATCGGCACCTTCGCCATCGCGCTGAATCATATCCTGCTGATCAGCGCGTTGATTCTTGCCACCCTGGTGGGCTGGCGCGTGGCCAAGCGTGGCGGTGAGAATCCGGAATCGGTGCTGTTCAGCCTGTTCCTGCTGGGCATGCTGGCCGCCCGCGTCAGCTTTGTGCTGATGTACTGGAGCTACTACAGCAACGACTGGCTGCAGATGGTCGACCTGCGCGACGGCGGCTTTCTCGCCTGGCCCGGTATCGTCGTCCTGATCCTCGGTGCGCTGCTCTATGGCTGGCGTCGCCCGGCGCTGCGCAAGCCGCTGAGCGCCGGGGTCATCACCGGCCTGGTGTTCTGGGGCATGACCAGCCTGGCCCTGAACCTCTACGACAAGGGCACGCAACTGCCGCAGATCACCTTGCGCAATGCCGATGGCCAAGAGGTGCAACTGACCGATTACAAGGGTGGCCCGCTGGTGATCAACCTGTGGGCCACCTGGTGCCCGCCGTGCCGCCGCGAAATGCCGGTGCTGGAGCGTGCGCAACACCAACGCCCCGACGTGACCTTCCTGTTCGTCAACCAGGCCGAAAGCATGCAAAGCGTCAGCACCTACCTGGCCACCCAGGGCCTGACGCTCGATAACGTATTGTTCGACGCCAGCGGCCGACTCGGCCAGGCCGTGGGTTCCATGGCCCTGCCAACCACGCTGTTCTACTCAGCCGACGGGCGCCTGATCAACAGCCACCTGGGCGAGTTGTCCCAGGCCAGCCTGGCCCGTGCCATGGAACCCTTCGACACCGCCACGACAAGGAAACCGACATGCCTCGCCTCCGCCACCTGCTGACCCTGCTGCCGCTGACGCTCGCGGCGACCCTGGCCCAGGCCGAAGACTGGCCGGCACCGATCAAACAGATCGAAGCCAAGGGCGCCAAAATCATCGGCAAATTCGACGCCCCCAGCGGCCTCACTGGCTACGCCGCGCAATACCAGAACCGCGGCATGGCCCTGTACCTGACTGCCGACGGCAAGAGCGTGATCGCCGGCAATCTGTACGACGCCCAGGGCAATGACCTGAGCAGCGCGCCCCTGGAAACACTGGTGTATGCGCCGATGGCCAAGGAAGTCTGGGCCAAGATGGAAAAAAGCAGCTGGATCCAGGACGGCGACAAAAACGCGCCGCGCATCGTCTACCTGTTCAGCGACCCCAACTGCCCGTACTGCAACATGTTCTGGGAACAGGCGCGGCCATGGGTAAAAGCCGGCAAGGTGCAGTTGCGCCACATCATGGTCGGCATCATCCGCGAAGACAGTGCCGCCAAGTCGGCCGCCCTGTTCGCCGCCAAAGACCCGCAAAAAGCCCTGGAAGAACACGAAGCCGCCGGCAAAGGCAGCAAATTGCAGGCGCTGGCCAAGATCCCGGCGGAGATCGAAGCCAAGCTCGATGCCAATATGAAGTTGATGGATGAGCTGGAACTGTCGGCGACGCCGGCGATTTTCTACCTGGATGACAAGGGTGGCTTGCAGCAACAGCAAGGCGCACCGTCGCCGGAGAAGTTGGTGAAGATTATGGGACCGAAGTAAGCGGCGCCTGGTCTGACGCCATCGGGGCATGGGTATCTACACAACTTTCAGGCTGAAAAATCTCTTTGTGGTGAGGGAGCTTGTTTCCGTGGCGGCCTTCGGGCCGACCGCTTTTTGGGGTTTGGGTGAGTACATATCCGTTGCTGCGGTAACGGCGGCTATGGGTTCCGCCCTTACGGCCAGCCCTTTCAAGGTCTTTTGGCTTTAGCGGCCTTGAGCACCCGATCCGTCGACACGTGAGCATTCGCGGCTTTGCCTTCCAGCCACTCTTTGGATTTAGGCACCTTCGGGCCCCGTTTGCTCTTGGCGACGGCTTTGGGTAAGACATTTTTCGCCAGCGTCAGTAGGTACGGAGCCAGCCCATCTTCGGGAAGGGGGATCGATAAGGGCTCTGACGGCAAGGCAATCTGCAGGCCCTCATATCCGCTGCGTACCTGTACCGTCAGGTGAAAAATCGATGCTTCCCAATCGTCGGGCACGGTCTGACGATGAGCCTGTTCAACACTGCGCTTGAGCACCGCCAAGACGTTGTAGGCCAGCACTGCGGATGCAAACCCGAGCAAAGCTGCCTTGGGGTTACCCAAGGTTTCGATTTCGCTGTCCAACACCGATTCCAGGCGCTGGAACATTCCTTCGATGCTCCAGCGACGGCGATACAAATCGGCGATTTGCTCGGCACTGATCGAGTCGGGCAAGTTGCTCCAGAACAACAGCGCGGTGTCGCCAGACTCGGTGGGGGTTTGCAGGGTCAGTTCGACACGTCGCCACTGGCGGCCACCTTGAACTTCGATGATTTGTTCGCGCACGGAGCCCGCCACGACGGGGATAGATTCTTGCCAGTCACCTTCCTTAAGCAAACGTGGATGCTTGCTTGGTTCGCGAATGATGAAGCAAGCCCCGGACTCTTCGCAGGCCTCCATGACGGGGAGCGTGCAGTAGAGCCTATCCGCCATCCACAGTTGCCCCGCACAGGCCTTTTCCAGCAAGGGCAGCACGCTGACACGCTCGCTGGCGTAGGCATCCTCACAAGGCTGAAGATCGACGACCTGGTCCAGATCCGGGTCGTAGACCACCACGGAAAAACCAGGCCGAGCGGCGCCCCGTTCACGGCGCAAAGCGCCCAGACGCTTTTCGCTAGATGGCAGGTGGTTGCCGTCAACGACCCGCAGTTGCCAGCCAGGCAAAATGGCTGAGTGCCCCAGCTCTTTTATCGTCGGGGCCAAGCGCTCTGCGCTGCCGGTGACCAGGGCGCGCAGCAGCGCAGGCTCTGTGCGGCTGACCTTGTCATACAGCGCCGTCAAGCTGACTGGAAGGTCTTCCATCTGTCGCGCAGCGGCATGCAGCGAAGGCCGCAAGCCCAATGAAACAAGGGACATCAGCTCAACGATGGTCGAGAACAACAGCTCACGTGGGTACTGCCGTTGACGATGTTCTTCGAACATCTGATCGATCCAGTCGGCAGGAACAGCCTGCTCCAGAATCACTCTGGTCATGACACTGACCGGTGCTTTTTTTTCAAACCGCGCTAGAACTTCTGCCCACATCGCTTTCGTCACCCTGACTGGAGTTTTGTGGGATTTTATCAAAGACCTTGAAAGGGCTGGCCCTTACGGCGGGTCACTTTGGAAAAGCCCCAAAGTAACCAAAGGGCTCTTGCCCCACCACTCGGTACCTCGCCTAGGCTCGGTATGCCCTCACTCCGGCTTGAATCCGTGGGCCGCCGTCCTGGGCCATCCATGGCCCAGGACGGCTAACCCGGCGTCCTGCCGGGTTACCCTCGGATTCAAGCCTGCGCTCGGCCAGCGTGGTTAACGGGGCGCCTGAGATCAAGATCAAAAGCCAGAGCCAGAGCCAGATCAAAAGATTGCTGACTTCGTCAGCGGTTAAGGAAGTAGAAGCCACACCGCGTACGCTTCAAAGATCAGGTCGGCTTTAAGGCCGCCTCGCTCTGTTTTTGATCTGGGATCGCCCCGTCAAACACGCTGGCCGAACGCAGGCTTTGGAGCGTGGGTAACCCGGCAGGACGCCGGGTTAGCCGCACTGGGCCAAGGATGGCCCATTGCGGCGGCCCACGCTCCAAAGCCGGAGTGAGGGCACACCGAGCCTAGGCGAGGTGCCGAGTGTTGGGGCGAAGCGTTTTTGGTTACTTTTGGCGCTCTTCCAAAAGTGACCCGCCGTAAGGGCGGAACCATAGGTAGCCGTGACCGCAGCAACGGATATGTACTCACCCAAACCCAGCGGAGATTAAAGCCCTTCCAACTCCGCCATCAAATCACTCAACCGCTCCACCTTCTCCGCGCTGATCTCATTGGCCGCCAACCCCTCGATGTACTCGGCCAATTGCGCCACCGTGCTGCACTCGAACATCGCCCTTAGCGGCACATCCCGCTGCAGGGTCTTCTGCACCCGTGAGGCAATCTGCGTGGCCAGCAACGAGTGCCCGCCCAGTTCGAAGAAGTTGTCCTGCACGCCTACCCGTTCGACTTTCAGCACCTCGACCCAGATCGCGGCCAAGGTGTTTTCCAGTTCGTTGCGCGGCGCCAGGTAGTCCTGGCTGTGCAACTGGCCAATCTCCAGTTCAGGCAGGGCCTTGCGGTCGAGTTTGCCGTTGGCGTTGAGCGGCAGGCGCTCGAGCCATAGCCAATGCAGCGGCACCATGTACTCCGGCAGTTCAGCGCGCAGGCGTTGCTTGATACGGTCCAGGCGTTCGCTCGGGTTGAGGGTTTCATCGGCGGCCACCAGGTAACCCACCAGATGCTTGCCGTTGACGCCTTCCTGCACGCCCACCGCCGCATCGCGCACGTGCAGTTGCTCGTGCAGGCGCGCTTCGATTTCACCCAGCTCGATGCGGTAGCCGCGAATCTTCACCTGATGGTCGATACGCCCGACGTACTCCAGCACGCCATCGCTGCGCCGCCGTGCCAGGTCGCCGGTACGGTACAGGCGCTCGCCCGGTGCGCCGAACGGGTTCGGTACAAACACCTGGGCGGTGCGCAGCGGATCGCTGACATAGCCGCGGCCGACCCCGGTGCCGGCCACGCACAGTTCACCGACCGCGCCCTGGGGCACCAACTCCAGCGCGCCATCCACTACGTACAAACGGTTATTGTCGGTCGGCGTCCCAATCGGCAGGTAAGTGCCACGGGTGGACGCCGGATCGACGCGAAAGAACGCCACGTCGTCAGAACATTCCGCCGGGCCATAAGCGTTGACCAGGCCGATGTCCGGGTAACGCACCAACCACTGGTGCGCCAGTTCCGGCGGCATCGCTTCACCGGTTGGCAGCATCCAGCGCAAACCTTCCAGACTGATTCGATCCTGGGCGAGCATGCCCTGGATCAGCGATGGCACGCTTTCCAACACGCTGATGCCGTGTGCCTGCACATGTGCCAGCAAGCCCTGAGGATCGTGGGCGATGCTGTTCGGGACAATATCCACCCGCGCACCGAACAGCGGCGCGGCGAGGAATTGCCACACGGAAATATCGAAGCTTTGTGAAGCGGTCTGCGCGATCACATCCGTTGCGCTCAGTTGCAGGTACGGCACCTTGCTCAATTGGTTATTGAGCATGCCGCGCTGTTCGACCATCACGCCTTTGGGCAGGCCGGTGGAGCCCGAGGTGTAGATCACGTAGGCAAGGTTGTCCGGGCCGCTGTAGATGCCCGGATTTTCCCCACGGGCAGGCACCTCCTCCCACACCAGCAACTGGCAGTCGACACCGTCCAGCAACTCGATGGCCTGCTCACGGCACGCCTCGGTGCATACCAGCAACGGTGTGCGACTCAGGTCAATGATGCGGCTCAAGCGCTGGCTCGGCAGGCCCGGGTCCAACGGCAGGTAACCGGCGCCGGCCTTGAAGCTGCCGATGATCATGCCCAGCAGGTCCAGGTTACGCTCGGCCAGCAACGCCACCGGTTGGTCCAGGCCGACGCCCGCCGCAATCAGCGCATGACCCAGGCCGTTACTGCGGCGGTTCAACTCGTCATAGGTCCATTGCTGGTCCAGGCAACTGGCGGCGATGCGCTGCGGATGCGCGCTCACCTGCGCCTCGAACAACTCGATATAGCTGCGCTCCAACGGGTAGGCGTGTTCGCTCTGGTTGCAGCCGTCCAACAGGAACGCGCGCTCCTGCTCGCCCATCAGCGGCAGGTCGGCCATATCACCGTGGAAGCCCTGCACCAACGCCAGCAGCAGGCGCTTGAATTCGCCGAGCATGCCTTGCACGGTGGTTTCGTCGAAGTAACGCTGGTCGTAGGACAGGTGCAGGCCGAGGTCATCGCCCGGATAGCACACGGCAGTCAGCGGGAAGTTGGTGTGGGTGCGGCCGGAGTCCGAGGTCGCGTTCAGGCTTTGGGCGCGGTCCAACACCGAGACTTCCACCGGGGCGTTTTCAAACACGAACAGGCTGTCGAACAGCGGCTGGCCCTTGGGCAACTCGCTGTGTTCCTGGATCGTCACCAGCGGCAGGTATTCGTACTCGCGCAGCTGCATATTGCTGTCGAGCAACGCGCTCAACCACTGGCGCACGCTGCAGCGCTGGTCGTCCTCGGGCAGCTTCACACGCAGCGCGATGCTATTGATAAACAGGCCGACGGTGCGTTGCATCTCGGGCATTTCTACCGGGCGCCCGGCCACGGTGACGCCGAACAGCACGTCACGGTCGCCACTCAAGCGTCGCAGCACCAGCGCCCACGCCGCCTGGGCAAAAGTGTTGACGGTGAGTTGATGGGCCTGGGCCAGTTCGCGCAGTTGCGCACCATCACGGGCGTCGAGCCGGGTGTAGCAGTCGCCCACCACCATGCCGCCGCTGTGGCCGGCATGTTCGCGCAGGAACGGCCGGTCGCTCGGGATCGGCGTGGTGCGCTCGAACCCTTGCAGGTTTTGCTGCCACCACTGGCGTGCTTCGGCGAGGTTCTGGCGTTGCAGCCAGGCGATGTAGTCGCGGTAGCGCGGTGGCGTGGCCAACTGCGCGTCGCGACCTTCGCCGAGGGCCGTGTAGAGGTCGAAGAAGTCATTCATCAACAGCGAACGGCACCAGGCATCAATAAGGATGTGGTGGTTGCTCATCATGAACCAGTAGCGCGCTTCACCGACACGGATCAACCGCAGGTGAAACGGCGCCTGGTTGAGCAGATCGAAACCGGCTTCGCGCTCGGCCTTGAGCAGCGCTTGCAGGCGCGGTTCATGTTCGCTTTGCGGATCGGCACTCCAATCCAGGTACTCGATCGGCGTGCTGCCCGGCTTGTGGATCACTTGCAGCATGTCTTCGCCGACGTTCCAGCAGAACGAGGCGCGCAAGGCTTCGTGGCGGGCGATCACCGCTTGCCAGGCCTGGGCGAAACGCTCGGGGTCCAACACGCTGTTAATGCGGTAGCGGTCCTGCATGTAGTAGAGGCCGGTGCCCGGTTCAAGCAGGGTGTGCAGCAGCAACCCCTCTTGCATCGGGGTCAGCGGGTACACATCTTCGATGGCGCTGGCCGGTACCGGCAACGTATTCAGTTGCGGCTGGGTCAGGCGGGCCAGGGGGAAGTCGGACGGTGTCAGGCCGCCAGCGTTGTCCTCAAGGCAGTGGGCAACCAGGTTGTGCAGTTCGGCCAGGTAGGCCTGCGCCAGTTCCTGGATGGTCTGTTGGTCGTGGCGTTCGCGGCTGAAGGTCCAGCGCAGCACCAGTTCGCCGCCGTACACCTGGCTGTCGACGCTCAGCTCGTTGGGCAGCGGTGCGTCCAAGTCATGGGCCAGGCCCGCCGATTCGTCCAGCGGGTGGAACAACGCATCATCGCCAAAGCTCTGGTCGAACTGGCCGAGGTAGTTGAAGGTGATCTGCGCGCTTGGCAGCGCGGCCATGCTTTGTTTGCACGCGTCGTCCGCCAGGTAGCGCAGCACGCCATAACCCAGGCCTTTATGGGGCACGGCACGCAGCTGTTCCTTGATCGCCTTGATCGAGTCGCCCTGCCCCACGTGCGGGGTCAAGCGCAGCGGGTAAGCGCTGGTGAACCAGCCGACGCTGCGGGTCAGGTCGATGTCGTCGAACAGGTTTTCGCGGCCATGGCCTTCGAGTTGGATCAGCGCCGAATCATGCCCGCTCCAGCGGCACAGCACACGGGCCAGTGCAGTCAGCAGCAGGTCGTTGACTTGGGTGCGGTAGGCGCTCGGCGCCTGTTGCAGCAATTGGCGCGTGTGTTCGGCATCCAGGCGTACGCTGACGGTGGCGGCATCACGATTGCGCCGCGAACCGTGCGGGCGGGCCACGGGCAATGCCGCGTCAGGACCGGCCAACCGGGCCTGCCACACGCTCAACTCTTCACGCAGGGATTCGCTGCCGGCATACGCCTGCAAGCGCGCGGCCCAGTCACGCAGGGCGCTGGTCTTGGCCGGCAGGCTGACGGACTGGCCGTCGCTGAGCTGGCGGTAGACGTTTTGCAGGTCCTCGAGCAACACGCGCCACGACACACCGTCCACCACCAGGTGATGGATCGCGATCAGCAAGCGTTGCTGACCTTGCGGGCCGTCCACCAGCAAGGCGCGCAACAGCGGGCCGTGTTCCAGGTCGAGGCTGCGCTGGGTGTCGCTGAACAGCGCAGTGCACTGCGCCATATCGCGCACTTGCGCCTGCATCAGCACGCCGCCCTGGGGCACGGCCAAGTGTTCGGCATGCCATTGCGCATCGCGCCGGGTGAAGCTCAGGCGCAGGGCGTCGTGGTGTTCCAGTACCGCCAGCAGCGCTTGCTCCAGGCGATGAGGCTCGAGCAGTTGCAGCGGTTTGAGCACCAGCGCCTGGTTCCAGTGCTGACGCGCGGGAATATCGGTGTCGAAGAACCAGTGCTGGATCGGCGTGAGGCCCGAGCGACCGGTGAGCACACCTTGCTCGGCGATGACCTGCTCGGCGCGCGTGGCGACCGCGGCCAGGGTTTGCACGGTCTGGTGCTGGAACAGGTCGCGAGGGCTGAAATGAATCCCCGCCTGCCGCGCGCGGCTGACCACCTGGATCGACAGGATCGAATCGCCGCCCAATTCAAAGAAGTTATCGTCGAGGCCGACTTGCTGCACGTTCAACACCGCGCACCAGATCGCCGCCAAGGTGCTTTCCAGCTCGTTGCGCGGGGCCACGTAGTGTTGGCGATTGGCCTCGGGGTCGGGTTGCGGCAAGGCGCGGCGGTCGAGCTTGCCGTTGGCGGTCAGCGGCATGCTGTCGAGGACGATCAGGTGCGCGGGCACCATGTGGTCCGGCAGCTGTTTATGGAGATGGGCCTTGAGATGCGCCTTGAGCGCGTCACGCAAGGTGGCGTGGTCGGCGTCGCTGACCAGGTACGCCACCAGCTGCTTGCCACTCGGCGAATCCAGCGCCAGCACCACCGCCTCGCGCACGGCGGCATGCTCCAGCAGGCGGGTTTCGATCTCGCCCAGCTCGATCCGGAAACCGCGAATCTTCACCTGATGATCGATGCGCCCCAGGTACTCCACCAGGCCATCGGCGCGTTGGCGCACCAGGTCGCCGGTGCGATACAGACGACCGCCATGGCGGGCAAACGGGTCGGCGACAAACCGCTCCGCCGTCATCCCCGGACGTTCGTGGTAACCCTGGGCCAAGCCGGCGCCGCCGACATACAACTCGCCGGTCGCCCCTTGCGGAACCAAGGCCAGGTCGGCGTTGAGAATATAGGCCACGCGGGCGCCGATGATGCTGCCGATCGGCACGCTGCCGGCGCCCTCTTCCAACTGCTGCGGCGCGAGGCTGGCCAGCGGCATGACCACGGTTTCGGTCGGGCCGTAGGCGTTGAAAAACACCTCGGGCTGGAACGCTGCGCGGATACGCTGCAGGTGTTCGCCGGTCAGCGCTTCGCCGCCGGTGATGCACATGCGCACCGGCAAGGTCTGGTGCTGGGTCGCCAGCCACTGCGCCAACTGGCTGCCGTAGCTCGGGGTAAAACCAAGGATGTTGATGCGATGGGTACGAATCAGCCCGCAGATTTCCTCGGCATCCCATTGGCCCTGGGCGCGCAGGACCACTTGCGCACCGCTGAGCAACGGCACCAACAGACGCTCGGTGGCGGCGTCGAAGTTGATTGAATAGAAATGCAGCTCGCAATCGTCCGGGCGCATGCCGAAGCGTTCGATCACGGCCTGGCAATGCATGGCGATTTCACCGTGGGACACCACCACGCCCTTGGGTTTACCGGTGGAGCCGGAGGTGTAGATCAGGTAGGCCTGATGTTGCGGCACGCTGATAAACGGCAGCTCGCCGGCCGGGTAATTCGCCAGCACCGGCAAGTCATCTTCCAGGCACCAGCAAGCCACGGTCGCCGGCAATTCGCCGAGGGCTTCGAACATCGCTGCATCGCTGAGCAGCAGGCCGATGCCGCTGTCTTCGATCATGTAGTGCAGGCGATCCAGCGGGTATTCCGGGTCCAGCGGCACATACGCGCCACCGGCCTTGAGGATCGCCAGCAGGCCGATGACCATTTCCAGCGAGCGCGGCAGCGCCAGGCCGACACGCACCTGCGGGCCGACGCCACGCTCGCGCAGCATCCACGCCAGGCGGTTGGCGCGAGCGTCCAGTTCGGCATAAGTGAGGGTGACACCGGCAAAGGTCAGCGCCGGGGCCTGCGCATGCTTGAGCGCCTGACGGCTGAACAGTTGATGGATGCACTGGTCGAGGCGATGCTCGCCGGCTTCCACACCCAGGCTGTCCCGCAACGCACGTTGCTCGGTGGCGCTCAGCAACGGCAGTTCGCTGAGACGTTGTTGCGGGTTGGCGATCAAGGCTTCGAGCAGGTTGCGCCAATGCTCGGCCATGCGCGCGATGCGCGGTTCGTCGAACAGGTCGGTGCTGTAGGTCAGGCAGCAACCCAGGCGGTGATCGAGGTCGGTGACTTCCAGGTTGAGGTCGAACTTGGTCGCGCGGGCATCGTTGGCCAGGTATTCGACGGTCATGCCGGCCAGTTGGCGGCTCTGCTGGAATTCCCAGCGCTGCACGTTGCACATCACCTGGAACAGTGGGTTGTACGCCGCGCTGCGTGGCGGTTGCAGGGCTTCCACCAGATGGTCGAACGGCAGGTCCTGATGGGACTGGCCTTCGATCACGGTGTGACGGACCTGCTCGAACAGCTCAGCAACACTCATCCGCCCAGTGAGCTGGCAACGCAGCACCTGGGTATTGAGGAACGCCCCGATCAACCCTTCGCTTTCCGGGCGAATGCGGTTGGCCACGGGCGCGCCGATGCGCAGGTCGGTCTGGCCGCTGTAGCGGTAGAGCAACACCGCCAGGGTGGCGGTCATGGTCATGAACAGGGTCAGGCCACGTTCGGCGTTGAAGGCACGCACACGAGCGGCGAGATCGTCGCTGAGGTCGAAGCGGTACAGCTCGCCCCGGTGACTTTGCACCGGTGGCCGTGGACGGTCGCCGGGCAATTCGAGCAACGGGTGTTCGTGGCCCAGTTGCGCAGTCCAGTAATCCAGCTGGCGTTGGCGCTCGCCAGACTCCAACCATTGGCGTTGCCACACGCTGTAATCCAGATACTGCACCGGCAACGGTGGCAGCGGAGACAGGCGCTCATCGATAAACGCTTCATACAGCGCGCTGAGTTCACGGGCAAAGATGTCCATGGCCCAGCCTTCGGTGACGATATGGTGCAGGGTCAGCACCAGGTAGTGCTCCTGCTCACCGGCCTTGACCAGGCACGCGCGCAGCAGCGGTCCGGTCTCCAGGTTGAACGGCGTGTGGGCCTCAACATCGGCCAGTTGCCGCAAACGCTGCTCGCGCTCGCTCGCGTTCAACGCAGACATATCCTGCCAACCCATGCGCAGGTCGGTCTGCGCCGAGACCTTTTGACTGGCTACGCCATCGACGCTCGGAAAGGTGGTACGCAGGGTTTCGTGGCGCATGATCAAGGCCTGCAACGCCGCCTCGAAACGCCCCACATCCAGCACGCCACGCAGGCGAGCCATGCCGCCGACGTTATAGGCCGGGCTGTCCGGTTCCATCTGCCACAGGAACCACATGCGCTGCTGGGAATACGACAACGGCACGGGCGCGCTGCGGTCGACGGTGGCGATTGCGGTTTGCTGGTTGCGTTGGCCGCTGGCCTGGATCAGGCCGACTTGCTCGGCAAAAGCGCCCAACTCACTGGCCTCGAACAAGGTGCGCAATGGCAGCTCGACGTCGCAGGCCTGGCGGGTTCGGGAGATGATTTGCGTGGCCAGCAACGAGTGGCCGCCGAGGGCGAAGAAGTCATCGCGCAGGCCGATACGAGGCAAGCCCAGCACTTCCCGCCAGATCGCTGCAATCTGCTGCTGCAAGGGTGTTTCGGGGGCGATGTGCTCGCGGGTTTGCCACACCGGCGCCGGCAATGCGCGACGGTCGAGTTTGCCGCTCGGGCTCAGGGGCATCGCGTCCAGGCGCATCAGTTGCGCGGGCACCATGTACTCCGGCAACTCGGCGGCCAGGGCGGCTTTGACGTCCTGTTCGTCCAGCGCGCTATGGGCGGTGTAGTAACCGATCAACTGGGCGTCACGCACCAGCACCACGGCCTGGGCGATACCGTCCAGGGCCAGCAGGCACGCTTCGATTTCTTCCGGCTCCACCCGGAAGCCGCGCAGCTTGACCTGCTGATCGAGACGGCCGAGGTATTCGAGCACGCCATCGGCGCTCCAGCGTGCGCGGTCACCGGTGCGATACAGACGCGCGCCGGCCTCGCCCAGCGGGTCGGCGACAAAGCGCTCAGCGGTCAAACCGGCACGCCCAAGGTAACCGCGCGCCAGGCCGATGCCGCCAATGCACAGTTCGCCCGGCACACCGGCCGGCAACGGGTTGAGCTGCTCGTCCAGCACGCGGCAGATCACATTGCCCAGCGGCCGGCCGATCGGCGAGCGCTCGCCATCCTCGGCAGTGCAATGCCAGTGGGTGACGTTGATCGCCGTCTCGGTCGGGCCATAGCGGTTGTGCAATTGCACCGCCGGCAACTGCGCCAACACGCGATTGCGCAACTCGGCGGGCAAGGCCTCGCCACCGGAGAACAGGCGCCGCAGGCTGGTGCACTCAGGTACCAGCGGTTCGTCGATAAACAGCTGCAACAGCGGCGGCACAAAGTGCAGCGTGGTTACGCCGTGCGCCTGCACCAACTGCGCGATGCGGTGCGGATCGCGATGTTCGCCAGGGCCGGCCAGCACCAGGCGGCAGCCGGTGATCAGCGGCCAGAAACACTCCCACACCGACACGTCGAAACTGATCGGTGCCTTTTGCATCAGCACGTCGCTGTCATTCAGTTGATACGTGGCCTGCATCCACTGCAAGCGCTCGGCCAGGGCCGCGTGGGTATTGCCCACACCCTTGGGCTGGCCGGTGGAGCCGGAGGTGTAGATCACATAGGCGAGGTTGTCGCCGTGCAGGTGCAGGCCCGGTGGCTGGGTCGGCCAACCGTCGAGGTGCAGGGTGTCCATGGCAATCACGCACACGCCTTCGGCATTCGGCAAGTGTTCCAGTAACGCGGTCTGGGTCAGCAGCAGGTGCACGCCGCTGTCCTTGAGCATGTAGGCCAGGCGCTCGGCGGGGTAATCCGGGTCCAGCGGCACATAGGCGCCACCGGCCTTGATGATCGCCAGCAGGCCGACCAGCAACTGCGGCGAACGCTCGGCAGCGATGGCCACGCACACGTCCGGGCCGACACCTTTGTCGCGCAGGTAATGGGCCAGGCGGTTGGCCTGGGTGTGCAGCTGGGCGAAGGTCAGGCTGCCGTCCTGCCAAACCAGCGCGGTGTTGTCCGAGGTGTGCTGGTTGAGCAGTTCGGGCAGCCATTGTTGAGCGGGTGCGCACGGCGCCTGGCACCACGTTTGCTGTTCATCCTGCTGCATCAGCTGGATGTCGCCGAGGGCTTGCTGCGGTTGCTCACAGACCGCTTGCAACAGGTGGATGTAGTGCTCGGCCAGGCGCTGGATCGTCGCGCTGTCGAACAGTTCATCGGCGTAGTCGAAGGACAGGCTCAGGCGCCCGTTGCGGTCTTCTTCGCTGTGCAGTTGCAGGTCGAACTTGGCTTCGCGGCTGTGCCATGGCAGCTCATCGGCGAGCAGGCCCGGCAGGCGGCGCAAGGCGCTGAGGTCACGTTGCTGATGGTTGAACATGACCTGGAACAGGCCTTGCTCGCGAGCGTGCGGGAAGGCTTCCAGCAGCTGCTCGAACGGCAGGTCCTGATGGGCCTGGGCACCCAATGCCGTCTGGCGGGTGGCGGCCAACAGCTCAGTGAAAGGCAGGCGCCCGTCCAGCTCGGCACGCAGCACCAGGGTGTTGATAAAGAAGCCGATCAGGCCTTGGGTTTCCTGGCGTGGGCGGTTGGCATTGGGCACGCCGATACGGATGTCGCGCTGGCCGCTGTAGCGGTAGAGCAAGGTCTGGAACGCCGCCAGCAACAGCATGAACGGCGTGGACTCATGGGCCTGGGCAGTGTGGCGAATCGCTTCGCTGAGGCTGACACTCAGGCGCGCAGTATGGCGCGACGCGCTGCGGCGTTGCCGGGCCGCTCGCGGGTGGTCGGTGGCCAGGCTCAGGGTCGGATGCTCGTCCCCCAGTTGCTCTTTCCAGTACGCCAGTTGCCGCTGGCCTTCACCGTCGGCCAGCCATTGACGCTGCCAACTGCCGTAATCGGCGTACTGCAAGGCCAGGGGTGGCAACGTCAGGGGCTGACCCTGGCTTGCGGCGGCGTACAAACGCGAGAACTCGTCGATAAGGATATTCAACGACCAGCCGTCCGCGATGATGTGGTGCAGGGTCACCAGCAACTGGTGATCTGCATCGTCCAGGCGCACCAGGGTCACCCACAGCAGCGGGCCTTTTTCCAGGTCGAACAGGGTGCGGGCTTCGTCTTCTCGGATCTGCTGCGCACGGGCTTCACGCTCGGCGACGGGCACGTCGCTGAGATCGATAACCTGCAGGTCGAAATCGCGATTGGCATCCACACGCTGGAAGGCGCGGCCATCGCGTTCATAGAAACGAGTGCGCAGGGCTTCGTGGCGCTGGATCAGGTGCTGGAAGCTCGAGCGCACCGCGTCTTCATCCAACTCGCCACGCAAACGCAGGGCGCCGGGGATGGTGTAGGCGCTGCTTTGCGGGTCCAGTTGCCAGGTGATCCACAGGCGGTTCTGGGCCAGGGATTGCGGCAGCTCTTCCTGGCGTGACAGGGCATGAATAGCACCTTGGGCGATGCCGCCGTCCTGTTGCAGTTGCGCCACGTTGGCAGCAAATGCAGACAGCGTCGGCGCCTCGAACAGCAGGCGCAGGTTCAGCTCCAGACCGAGGGTTTCGCGCAGACGCGCGACCACCTGGGTGGCGGTGATGGAGTTGCCGCCGAGCAGGAAGAAGTGGTCATCGGCCGCGACCGTGGCGACCTGCAACTGCTCGCACCAGATCGCGGCGATCTGGCTTTGCAGTTCGGATTCCAGCGCGGTATCGCTGGCCTGCGCGGGCAGGCCGGGGAACTGCGCGTAGCTGTCGAGGCTGCCATCCACATGGCGAAGCGCACACGCCGCACGCTGCACCTTGCCGCTGGAGGTCTTGGGCAAGGCGCCGGGGTTGAGCAGCACCACCACGCACGGCGCCTCTTGGTAGGCCTCAGCCACGGCTTGGCGAATGGCTTTGATCAGCGCTTCAGGCGGCAGGATCTTCTGCACGCTGCGGCTGATTTCTGCGGCGATGCCGATGCCTTCCAGGCCGTTGTCATTCACCGCAAACGCCGCGACCCGGCCCTTGCGCACCACTTCCACTTCGCGCTCGATGGTCTGTTCGATGTCCTGGGGGTAGAGGTTGTGCCCGCGCACGATCAGCAGGTCTTTCAGGCGGCCGGTGATGTACACCTCACCCTCGCGGATAAAGCCCAGGTCACCGGTGCGCAGCCAGGTGCGGCCGGCATGTTGCACGAAGGTCCTGGCGCTGGCTTCGGGGTTGCGCCAGTAGCCGTGGGCGATGCTCGGGCCGCTGGCCCAGAGTTCGCCGACGCAGTTGTCGGCCAGCTCGGTCAGGGTGTGCGGGTCGGCGATCAGTACCGCGTGTTCCGGCTGGCGGGTGCCGCAACTCATGATCGCACTGCCCTGCCCGGGCTCGGCGCGGTTGGCGGCCAGGGCCTGCGCGTCGACACGCAGCGCGGGGATGCCGTGGCCACGCCGGCCGCCGGCGACAAACAGGGTGGCTTCGGCCAGGCCGTAGGAGGCGAAGAAATTATTCGGGGTAAACCCGCAGGCGGCGAACTTCTCGGCGAAGCGCTCCAGGGTGTCGAGGCGGATCGGCTCGGAGCCGGAATAGGCCACGCGCCAGTTGCTCAAGTCCAGGCGTTCCAGGGCCGAATCACTGACCCGCTCGCTGCACAGGCGGTAAGCGAAATCCGGTCCGCCGCTGATGGTGCCACGGTATTCGCTGATTGCTTCAAGCCAGCGCAACGGCCGGCCGAGGAAGTAGGCCGGCGACATCAACACGCACGGCACGCCGCTGAAGATCGGTTGCAGCAGGCCGCCGATCAGGCCCATGTCGTGGTACAGCGGCAGCCAGCTGACGATCACGTCGTCGGGGTTCAGGTCGATGCCAAAGCCGCGTCGGATCAGCACTTCGTTGGCCACCAGGTTGCCGTGGCTGACTTGCACGCCCTTGGGCAGCGCGGTGGAACCGGAGGTGTATTGCAGGAAGGCGATGTCGTCGGGTTGCAGGTCGGCGGCGCTCCAGGCGCTGGCGGTCTGTGCGTCGAGGGTATCGACACTCAGCACCGGCGGCGCGTTTTCGATCTGCGCGAGGCCATCGGCCAGGCTGGCGATGGTCAGCAGCAGGCGTGGTTCGGCGTCACCGATAATCGACAGCAAGCGCTCCTGGTGATGACGGCGGGTGGACTCCGGCGGGTAGGCCGGCACCGCGATCACCCCGGCGTACAGGCAACCAAAGAACGCCGCGACGTAGTCCGGGCCACTGGGGAACAACAGCACCGCACGGTCGCCCAACTCGGCGTTGGCCTGCAAGGCGGCGGCGATGGTGCGGGCGCGCAGGTCCAGGTCACGGTAACTGAGCACCACGTTGTGCTCGGCCGACTCGGCGAGGAAGCGCAGGGCGACCTGGTCCGGGGTCTGCGCGGCTCGACGTTGAAGGGACTCGACCAGGGTGCGGGGAAGTTCGAAGGCGTCCATCATGGGGTTCCTGCCTGAAATCGGCTTACGGGAAATTCGGCTTACGGGAAAATCGAGAGCAACAGCGATCAGCCGACGGCCAATTGCCGCGCCGCGCCATTGCGCCAGCGGGCCAGGTGTTCGTCGGCGTAGCGGCGCACGCAGCGCAATACGGCACTTTCGTGCTGGATAAGGAAGAAGTGGTGGCCGTCGAACATGTCCAGGGAAAAGCCGCTGGCGGCATCGAGCTGCCAGTCGAGCAACTGGTCGGCGCGCACGCTGTCCTGCTTGCCGCCGAACACATGGATCGGTATGCCCAGCGGCTCACGCTCGCCGTAGATAAAGCTGCCGCACAGCAGGAAGTCGGCGCGCAGGATCGGCAGCATCAACTGCATCAATTCGGGGTTGGCCAGGGCTTCCTCGGCAGTGCCTTGCAGTTCGCGCAGGCGGGCAATCAGTTGCTCGTCGGTCTTTTCGATGGCGTATTCGCTGACATCACGGCGGGCCGGGCCAGCCGTGCCGGAGGCGAACAGTGCCAACGGCGCTGGAACATTTCGCGCGTTTAGCGCATGGGCCAATTCAAAGGCCAGCAGGCCACCAAGGCTATGGCCGAACAACGCGTAAGGGCCGCTCAGGTCGCGGCTGATTTCTTCCGCGAGCTGCGCCGCCAAGGCCTTGATATCACGTTGCAGGGGCTCGTCCATGCGCATGCCACGGCCAGGCAATTCCAGCGGGCACACCTGCAACCACTCCGGCAGGGTGCGGCGCCAACGTGCGTAAACCATGGCACTGGCGCCCGAATAGGGCAGGCAGAACAGGCGCAGTCGAGTCGGCATAGTCATCGAGCGACGACTCCAAACTGAAACACGCTGTGCGCACGGTAAAAACCCATTTCGTCCTCCTGCGGGTGCTGATCCCTGGCCGCTTGACTAACGGCCCTGTCACCCAGAAGAACGGACGGCACCGGCAAATAATTAGTCGCCGGTTACCTGTGAGGGGTGGTTCACACCGAACAAGAAAGCATAAGATTAGTTCGTCTTCTCATTTGACAATCATTATCATTAAGCATAATTTGTTGCCCGATGTGTAGGAGGCTTCAGCAAGGACGCCCTCCCCTAACTTCTTCGCGACAAGGTGATTTTCCATGACGGAACAAGTATCCACAGGCAGGTGCGACTCACCGCTTCTCCAGGCGTTCGTAGACAATCGGCTGATTTTGGTGAAGATCGCAGCACGTATTACCGGGTGCCGCTCCCGAGCCGAAGACGTCGTGCAGGACGCCTACTTCCGCCTGCAATCGGCGCCGACGATCACGTCATCGTTCAAGGCCCAACTGAGTTATCTGTTCCAGATCGTGCGCAACCTGGCGATCGATCACTACCGCAAGCAGGCCCTGGAGCTCAAATACTCCGGGACGGAAGAGGAAGGCTTGAATGTGGTTATTCACGGCGCTTCACCGGAAACCTCCCACATTAATTTCAATACCCTGGAAAACATCGCCGACGCGCTGACGGAGTTGCCCCAGCGCACCCGCTACGCGTTCGAGATGTACCGCCTGCACGGCGTGCCGCAAAAGGACATCGCCAAGGAATTGGGGGTTTCACCGACGTTGGTGAACTTCATGATTCGCGATGCGCTGGTGCACTGCCGCAAGGTGTCGGGCAACCATAGCGATACGTTTGCGCGTCGAGTTTGACCTCAGGGCACCGCCATCACATCAATGCGATACGGCTCGAAAATCTTCAGCATTTCGCCGCTATCGCGCAGTCGCTTGAGCAACGCCGAAAACGCCTCGCCCGTGATCGGCGCCTTGGGCCGCAGCAACGCGTAATGGTGATAAACCTGATCGATGCGCTCCGACACCAGGAACTGCCCGGCCATATCCTCATTGCGCGCCATGAAGTCACTCAAGTACGAACGGGTCACCAGGGCGATGTCCGCACGTCCGCGCGCAACCATCAGCAGGTTGCTGTCATGGGAGTAGGTCAACGTGGCGTTGAAGTGCTCGGCCATGTACTTGGGGTCGGGGTTGAAGTTGGCAAAGGCGTAGTGATAACCGCTGAACACCGCCAGGCGCTTGCCGGCCAGGTCGGCGAAATAGCGTTGGTCACGGCCGGGATCACGCTGGGCGACGAAGATTTCCGCATCCTCAAGCCCCATGTCGACGCTGGTGTGGGGAATTTTCTGCCAGCCCCAGGCAGGATTTTCGAAGATGGCCACGTCGACCCGGCCCTGCTCGAAATCGCGGAAGCGCCTGGGGATGGAGGTGGGCACCAACACAAACTGGTAGTCGGTTTGCGAGGCGTTCAGGGCCTCCACCAGTTGCGGTAACAAACCGGTGTCGGCGCCCTTCTCTGGGCGCACGGTATAGGGCGGGAAATGCGCCGCGCCGATGCGCACCAGTTGCGCAGCCGAAGCCGGCAACCATGCTGCGGTGCCGAGTGCCCATAAAGTAAGTCCTGCAGCCAACCGCCATGGCGATAACATCAAGGCACACACCGTTCAATACATCGATGGCGATAAGCTAGGCGTTTTTGTCCAGCGAGACAACTTTCCGTCGGCAAATTAATAGCTTGCGCCTCAATCGGCCTTCAAAACCATCAGTAAGGCTTCTTCGGCCAATTGCTCCAGGGTCAGGCTGCCCTCGGCGCGAAACCAGGTGGTGGTCCAGGACAAGGCCCCGGTGAGGAAGCGGCGCGCAATAAATACATCGCCCTTGATGTAGCCCGCCGCCTTGGCCTCGCCCAATACCTGCAGCCAAATGTCTTCATATACATCGCGCAGGGCCAGCACGTGGGCCTGGCCGTCGGCCGACAGCGAACGCCATTCATACACCAGCACCGCCATGGCCTCGCCGCTGCCGCCCATGATCGACTGCAACTCGCAGCGAATCAGCGCCAGCACACGTTCGCGCACGTTGGTCGCCTCCTCGAGCGAGGCGCGCATCAAGGCCGTGTTGTAGTGGATGGTTTCCTCCATCACCGCGCGCAGGATCTCATCCTTGCTCTTGAAGTGATGAAAGATGCTGCCGGACTGAATGCCCACGGCGCTGGCCAGGTCACGCACGGTGGTGCGCTCAAAGCCCTTGTTGCGAAACAGGTGAGCCGCGGTTTGCAGCAACTTGCCCCGGGCACTGTCGGGGTCGGTCAATTGGCCGCCGTCGACCATGGTGCGCATTACCCGCAGGGCTTTGTGCTCATCCATGCTGCTCTCCTCTACTTCTACTGACGTCTTGGCCGGCAATTTAGGCCGTGCCAGTCACCCAAGCAAGCGCTTGGCTAAAACTTGTGACCAGAGTTTACAAACCAAGCGCTTGCTTGGTAGTCTCATTACCAGCCATTCGAGGAAGGATTTCTCATGAGCAAAACGGTTCGTATCGGCTGCGCCAGCGCCTTCTGGGGCGACACCTGCACTGCCGCCGCGCAGTTGGTGCACGGCGGCAAGCTGGATTACCTGGTGTTCGACTACCTGGCGGAAGTCACGATGTCGATCCTCGCCGGTGCCCGGATGAAAGATCCCCAGGCCGGCTACGCCACGGATTTTGTCGAGGTACTCACGCCGTTGCTGGCCGAGATCCAACGCCAGGGCATCCGCGTGATCAGCAACGCCGGCGGCATCCACCCCCAAGCCTGCGCCGCTGCCCTGCAAGCTGCCTGCGATAAAGCCCAAGTTCCGCTGAAAATCGCCGTGCTGCTGGGCGATGACCTGCAACCGCGGCTCAAGCACCGGCACGGCATCACCGACATGTTCAACGGCGCGCCGCTGCCGCCGATGTGCGTGTCCGCCAATGCCTACCTCGGCGCACCAGGCATCACGCAGGCGCTGCAACTGGGCGCGGACATCGTCATCACTGGACGGGTGGTCGACAGCGCGGTGGTCAGCGCGGCGTTGGTGCATGAATTCGGTTGGTCGTGGCAGGACTACGATCGCCTCGCCCAGGCAGCCTTGGCCGGGCATATCATCGAATGCGGCGCGCAGTGCACCGGCGGCAACTTCACCGACTGGCGCGATGTGCCCGACTACGAGCACATCGGTTTCCCCATCGTCGACGTCAGCGCCGACGGCCAGTTCACGGTCAATAAAGTCGAGGGCAGCGGTGGCCTGATCAGCGAACTGAGCGTGGCCGAACAGCTGTTGTATGAAATCGGCGATCCACGCGCGTATCTGCTGCCCGATGTGATCTGCGACTTCAGCCAGGTCAAGCTGCAGCAGCAAGGCAAACATTGCGTACGCCTGCACGGCGCCAAGGGCCTGCCGCCGACCGCGCAATACAAGGTCAGCGCCACCTACCCGGAGGGCTTTCGCTGCACCGCCAGTTGCCTGATCGCCGGGATCGATGCGGTGGCCAAGGCCGAGCGGGTCAGCCAGGCGATCATCAACAAGACCTCGGAACTGTTCAGCCAGCGCGGTTGGGCGCCCTACACCGACGTGAACATCGAACTGCTCGGCAGCGAAGCGACGTATGGCGCTCACGCCCTGCGCCACGACTGCCGTGAGGTGGTGGTCAAGCTGGCGGTGCGACACCCGAGCAAGCAGGCGCTGGTGTTGTTCGCCCGCGAGATCGCCCAGGCTGCCACCGGGATGGCGCCGGGACTGACCGGGATTGTCGGCGGGCGGCCAACGGTCTACCCGTTGATCCGCTTGTTCTCGTTCATGATCGATAAGGCCGCCTGCGAGGTGGTGATCGACTTCCAGGGCCAACGCCACGTCTGCGCGTTGCCCATCGCTGACGCCCCGCTCCTGCCTGCCGCCCCGATGGACCCGCCCAAACCCCAAGGCCGCGCCGACGCAAGCGTACCGCTGGTGAAACTCGCCGTGGCGCGCTCCGGCGACAAGGGCAACCACAGCAATATCGGGGTCATCGCCCGCGCCCCCGAGTACCTGCCGTGGATCGCCGAAGCGCTGACCCCGGAGGTACTCGTCGACTGGATGGGCCACGTGCTCGACCCCGTGCACGGCCGCGTCGAACGCTGGTATTTGCCCGGCAGCCACAGCCTCAACTTCCTGCTGGAAAACGCCCTCGGCGGCGGCGGCATCGCCAGCCTGCGCATCGATCCCCAGGGCAAGGCCTTCGCCCAGCAACTGTTGGAAATCCCCATCGCCGTGCCGCAACACATCGCCGATCAACTCACTTAAAGGAGCGCTGCCGTGGCCTTCGACTCGATCTTCAAAGCCGGCCTGTTCCAGGGCCACACCGTGATCGTCACCGGCGGTGGCAGCGGGATTGGCCGCTGCACCGCCCATGAGCTGGCGGCCCTGGGGGCCCAGGTCATCCTCGTTGGGCGCAAGCCGGAAAAACTCGCCAAGGTCGCGACTGAAATTACCGAAGACGGCGGCACCGCACATTGGCAGGCCTGCGACATTCGTGACGAAGAGGCGGTGAAGGCGCTGGTCACACAGCTTATTCACGCGCACGGGCCGATCCATGGCCTGGTGAATAACGCCGGTGGGCAGTATCCGTCGCCGCTGGCGTCGATCAACCAAAAGGGTTTTGAAACCGTGCTGCGCACCAACCTGGTCGGCGGTTTCCTGATGGCACGGGAAGTATTCAACCAGTCGATGAGCAAGCACGGTGGGGCCATCGTCAACATGCTCGCCGACATGTGGGGCGGCATGCCCGGCATGGGCCACTCCGGTGCGGCGCGAGCGGGCATGGACAACTTCACCAAGACCGCCGCCTTCGAGTGGGGGTGCGCCGGGGTGCGGGTCAACGCCGTGGCGCCGGGCTGGATCGCGTCCAGCGGCATGGACACCTACGAAGGCGCGTTCAAGGCAGTGATCCCCACCCTGCGTGAACACGTGCCGCTCAAGCGCATCGGCACCGAGTCGGAAGTCAGCGCCGCCATCGTGTTTCTGCTCAGCCCTGCCGCCGCGTTTATCAGCGGCAGCACCCTGCGTATCGACGGCGCCGCCAGCCTCGGCAGCCGTGCCTGGCCGCTGCACAAGGCGCAACCACCGAGTGAAGCGTTCAACGGTTTCCACCGCGCGTACTTGCCCGATGTGCTCAAGGGGGAGCAATAAACCATGCCGGCGATTGACAGCCTGATCGATCCCCACAGCCCGCTGTTTGCGCAAAACCGCGCCGCCATGCTGGCTGGCATCCAACACCTGCACCAGCTGGAACAGGCCCTGCTGAGCAAGGCCCAGGAGGCCAAGCCTAAGTTCGACAAACGCGGCCAACTGCTGCCGCGCGAGCGCCTCAACCTGCTGCTGGACCCTGGCGCACCGTTCTTGGAACTGGCGAGCCTGGCTGGCTACAAGCTGCATGATGACAAGGACGGCAGCGCCGCCGGCGGTGGATTGATCGCCGGTATCGGCTACGTCAGCGGCGTGCGCATGCTGGTGGTGGCCAACAACAGCGCGATCAAGGGCGGCACCATTTCGCCCTCCGGCCTGAAAAAATCCCTGCGCCTGCAACAGATCGCCATGGAAAACAAACTGCCGGTGGTGACCCTCGCCGAAAGCGGCGGCGCCAACCTCAACTATGCCGCGGAGATTTTTGTCGAAGGCGCACGCAGCTTTGCCAACCAGGCGCGCATGTCGGCCATGGGCTTGCCGCAGATCACCGTGGTGCATGGCTCGGCCACCGCCGGTGGTGCGTACCAGCCAGGGCTGTCGGATTACGTGGTGGTGGTACGCGGTAAGGCCAAGCTGTTCCTCGCCGGCCCGCCGTTGCTCAAGGCGGCGACCGGTGAAGTCGCCACCGATGAGGAGTTGGGCGGCGCCGAGATGCATGCGCAAATCGCCGGCACCGCTGAATACCTGGCGGAAAACGACGCCGACGGCGTGCGCATCGTGCGAGAAATCGTCAGCCTGTTGCCCTGGAATGACCGCCTGCCGCTGGCGCCAAAACGCGCATATCAGGAACCGCTGTACCCCATCGACGACCTGCTGGGGCTGATCCCCGATGACCCGAAAAAGCCCTACGACGTGCGCGAAATCCTAGCGCGCCTGGCCGACGGCTCGCAGTTCCTCGAGTTCAAGGGAGAGTTCGACGCCCATACCGTCTGCGGCCATCTGCACATTCAAGGCCGCGCGGTCGGCGTGATCGGCAACAACGGCCCGATCACGCCCAAGGGCGCGAGCAAGGCGGCGCAGTTTATCCAGCTGTGCGACCAGAGCCGCACGCCGCTGCTGTTCCTGCACAACACCACCGGCTTCATGGTCGGTACCGAATCGGAGCAGCAAGGGGTGATCAAACACGGCGCGAAGATGATCCAGGCGGTGGCCAACGCGCGGGTGCCTAAACTCACCGTGGTGGTCGGCGGCTCGTACGGCGCCGGCAACTATGCGATGTGCGGTCGCGGCCTGGACCCGCGTTTTATCTTCGCCTGGCCCAACAGCCGCACAGCGGTGATGGGCGGTGCGCAGGCGGGCAAGGTGCTGCGGATTGTCACCGAGGCCAAACAGCTGAAGGACGGTTTGGTGCCCGATCCCAAAGTGCTGGACATGCTCGAGCAGGTCACCGCGCAGAAGCTCGACAGCCAGTCCACCGCACTGTATGGCAGTGCCAACCTGTGGGACGACGGGCTGATAGATCCCCGGGACACCCGCACGCTGCTGGGGTTTCTGCTGGATATTTGTCACGAGGCCGAAGTCCGGCCATTGCAGCCGAACAGCTTCGGCGTGGCGCGTTTTTAAGGAGAACAATAAAAATGATCTTCACCCAGGAACACCAGGAACTGCGCCGCACCGTCCGCGCCTTCGTGGACCGCGAGATCAACCCCCATGTGGACGAATGGGAAAAAGCCGGGCGCTTCCCCATCCACGACATCTTCCGCAAGGCCGGCGACCTCGGTTTGCTGGGGATCTGCAAACCGGAACAATTCGGTGGCATGGGCCTGGACTACAGCTACTCGATCGTCGCAGCCGAAGAGTTCGGTACCATTCGCTGCGGTGGCATCCCCATGTCCATCGGCGTGCAGACCGATATGTGCACCCCCGCCCTCGCCCGCTTCGGCTCCGATGAGTTGCGCGAAGAATTCCTGTGCCCGGCCATCAGCGGTGAGCAGGTCGGCTGCATCGGCGTCTCGGAAGTCGGCGCCGGTTCCGATGTGGCCGGGCTCAAGACCCATGCGCGCAAGGACGGCGATGACTACGTGATCAACGGCAGCAAGATGTGGATCACCAATTCGCCCAGCGCCGACTTTATCTGCCTGTTGGCCAACACCTCCGACGACAAGCCGCATATCAACAAGTCGCTGATCATGGTGCCGATGAACACCCCCGGCATCAGCGTCAGCCCGCCCCTGGAAAAGCTCGGCATGCACAGCTCCGAGACTGCCCAGGTGTTCTTCGACGGCGTGCGCGTGCCGCAGCGCAACCGCATCGGCCACGAAGGCGCGGGCTTCATGATGCAAATGCTGCAGTTCCAGGAAGAACGCCTGTTTGGCGCAGCCAATATGATCAAGGGCCTGGAGTACTGCATCGACAGCACCATCGCCTACTGCAAGGAGCGCCAGACCTTCGGCAAGGCGCTGATCGACAACCAGGTGATTCACTTCCGCCTGGCCGAACTGGCTACCGAAATCGAATGCCTGCGCGCACTGGTCTACCAGGCCACCGAGCAGTACATCAAGGGCCAGGACGTGACGCGCCTGGCCTCCATGGCCAAGCTCAAGGCCGGGCGCCTGGGCCGCGAAGTCAGCGACAGTTGCCTGCAATACTGGGGCGGCATGGGCTTCATGTGGGACAACCCGGTGGCCCGCGCTTATCGCGACGTGCGCCTGGTGTCGATTGGCGGCGGCGCCGACGAAATCATGCTGGGCATCATCTGCAAACTGATGGGCACTTTGCCTGGGAAAAAGCCATGAATACCCTGCTGCTCGAACCCCATAACGGCGTGCTGCACATCACTCTCAACCGGCCCGAATGCCGCAATGCCATGAGCCTGGAAATGGTCAACGAACTGCGCGCGGTGCTGGCGGCATTGGACAGCCAGGTACGCGCGGTGGTGATCAGCGGCGCAGGCGGGCACTTTTGCGCGGGCGCCGATGTGAAGGATCTGGTCAGCGCCGGCAATCAATTGCAGGCGCTGAACCGGGCGTTTGGCACGTTACTGCAAGAAGTGGAAGCCGTGGCGCAAGTGGTGATCGTCGTGCTGCAAGGCGCCGTGCTGGGCGGTGGGTTTGGCCTGGCCTGCGTAAGCGACATCGCGATTGCCGATCACCAGGCGCAGTTCGGTTTGCCGGAGACCAGCCTGGGGTTGCTGCCGGCCCAGATTGCGCCGTTTGTGGTCAAGCGTATCGGCCTGACCCAAGCGCGACGACTGGCACTCACCGCCGCACGCTTTGATGGATTGGAAGCTCAACGGCTGGGGCTGGTGCACTTCACCGAGTGCGATCCACAGGCATTGGCGGAGCGTTTGGATGAGGTGCTGGGGCAGGTGCTGCGCTGCGCGCCCGGTGCCAACGCGCGCACCAAGGCGCTGCTGCTGGCCAGCGTGGAACAGCCATTGGGGCCGCTGCTGGACCAGGCGGCGCAGTGGTTTGCCGAGGCGGTGACCAGTGCAGAAGGGATTGAGGGGACGCAGGCGTTTGTGCAGAAGCGCAAGCCTGGGTGGTGCAAATGACGCCCGCTGAGCATGGGTATCTACACAATTTTCAGTGGTCTGTGGCGAGGGCGCTTGCTGCCGTGGCGGCCTTCGGGCCGGCCGCTTTTTGGGGTTTGGGTGAGTACATATCCGTTGCTGCGGTAACGGCTGCTTAAGGTTCCGCCCTTACGGCGGGTCACTTTTGGAAAAGAGCCCTTTTGCTTACTTTTGGGTCCTTCCAAAAGTGAGCCGCCGTAAAGGCGGAACCCTAAGTGGCCGTGACCTAAATAACGGATATACACACGGAGCAAAAAATGCCGCAGTTCACAAAAATCCTGATCGCCAACCGCGGCGAAATCGCCTGCCGCATCCAACGCACGGCCCAAGCGTTGGGCTACCGCACCGTCGCCGTCTACAGCGACGCCGACGCCCAGGCCCTGCACGTGCAGATGGCCGACGAAGCCGTGTGCATCGGCCCCGCCCCGGTGCAACAGTCCTATCTCAACATCGCAGCCATCCTCGAGGCCGCCGAAAAAACCGGCGCCGACGCCATCCATCCCGGCTACGGCTTCCTCTCGGAAAACCCCGGCTTCGCCCGCGCTTGCCGAGACGCCGGCCTGACCTTCATCGGCCCCAGCGTCGAGGCCATCGAACTGATGGGCAGCAAGCGCCTGTCCAAACTGGCCATGCTGGAGGCCGGAGTGCCTTGCATCGCCGGCTACCAAGGCAACGCCCAGGACGATACTTGCCTGCAACGTGAAGCCGAGCACATTGGCTACCCGCTGATGATCAAGGCCAGCGCCGGCGGCGGCGGGCGTGGCATGCGCCTGGTCCACCAGCCAGAGGCGCTGCTGGACAATCTGCACATCGCTCGCTCGGAGGCCATGAATGCGTTCGGCAGTGACGAACTGATCCTCGAACAGGCACTGATCGAGCCGCGTCACGTCGAGATCCAACTGTTCGGCGACAGCCACGGCAACCTGATTTACCTTGGTGAACGCGACTGCTCGATCCAGCGCCGCCATCAAAAAGTCATCGAGGAAGCGCCCTGCCCGGTGATGACGCCCGAACTGCGCCAGGCCATGGGCGAGGCCGCGCTCAAGGCCGGACGCGCAGTGAATTACGTCGGCGCCGGTACCGTGGAGTTCCTGCTCGACCGCAACAGCCGGTTCTACTTCCTGGAAATGAACACCCGCCTGCAAGTGGAGCACCCGGTCACCGAGCTGATCACCGGCCTCGACCTGGTGGCCTGGCAACTGCAAATCGCCGCCGGCCAGCCGCTGCCGCTCAAGCAGGCGCAGGTAAGCCTGAACGGCCATGCCATGGAAGTACGCCTGTACGCCGAAGACCCGGCCCAGGGCTTCCTGCCGCAAACCGGTGAGGTGCTGCGCTGGGAGCCGGCTGTGGGTGTGCGGGTTGACCATGGGCTGCGCGAAGGCGAAACCATCAGCCCGTTCTATGACCCGATGCTCGGCAAAATCATCGCCCATGGCGCCACCCGCGAAGAAGCGCGGCGCAAATTGCTGCGGGCGGTGGAAGACACGCTGCTGCTGGGGGTGACGACCAACCAGCGGTTGTTGGCGGATTTGCTCAAGCACCCAGACTTTATCGGCGGCGATTTCAGTACCGGGTTTATCGCCGAGCACTTCAGCGAAATACCGCGCCAGGCAGCGACGAGTGATCAACTCGCCCTGGCCGCCGCGCTGTTTTACCAACACAGCGCCGACCGGCATCCCCAAAGCCTGGCGGGATGGCGCAACAACGCCAGTATCCCCTGCACCTTTCGCCTTGAGGTTGACGGCGAACCCCACACCATCGCCGCCGCGCCCCTGCCGCTCAGCACCGACGGCCGTCACGCCACCCTGGTGCTCAACGGCATTCGCCGCCGCATCGCTTACCACCTCGATGGCAACCAGTTGTGGCTGCCCGGCCTGACCGTGACCAACCGCACCCAGCAAGTCGCCAGCCGCCAGGCCGATACCGCCAGCGGCAGCGGCAGCGTCAAGGCTCCGATGGACGGCGCCATCGTCGACGTACGCGTCTGCGCCGGTGAACACGTGAGCAAAGGCCAACTGCTGCTGGTGCTCGAAGCCATGAAAATGGAGCACCCACTCAAGGCCTGCATGGACGGCGTGGTCAAGGCCGTACAGGTCACAGCCGGCGATCAGGTACGCAATCGCCAGGTTTTACTGGAGATCGAATAACCACCTAGTCGGAACTACAAGGCCGGGCTACGCTCTATCCCCAACAGGAAAGGACGAGTACGGGAACCTGCACGATGCCTCATTGGCTGATTATTGACCTTGAAGCCACAACGGATGAAGGCGGCTGGCCCGTGACGGAGATGGAAGTCATCGAGATCGGCGCGAGCCTGGTCAACCGCCAGGGCCGCGAGCTGGACCACTTCCAGCGCTTTGTGCGGCCGCTGCGCCGCCCATTGCTCACGCCCTTTTGTCGCCAACTGACGCATATCACCCAGGCAAACATCGACGGCGCCGCGCCCTTCACCGAGGTGTGGCCGCTGTTCGAGCGCTGGCTGGGCCAGCATCAGGCGCGCCTGGAAGGTTGGGCCAGTTGGGGTGACTATGATCGCGTGCAGCTTGAGCTCGAATGGCAGCGCCATGGCCTGGCCAGCGTCATGGCCACCACCCCCCATGTGAACCTCAAGCAGCGCTTCGCCAAGGCCCGGCGCCTGGACAAGCCGCCAGGACTCAATGGCGCCCTGCAATTGGCGGGGATGCAGTTCCAGGGCCAGCAACATCGAGCGCTGGAAGATGCGCGCAACACCGCGCGCCTGCTGCCACTGATTTTGCCGGTCTAGGCAGCTTCCCTGGCCTTGGGCATACTGGCTGACCTTTCCAGACCCTTTTTCCGAGGATTCGCACATGTTTAAAGTCAATGAGTACTTCGACGGCACCGTCAAGTCGATCGCTTTCGGCACTGCAGAAGGTCCGGCGACCCTCGGCGTGATGGCCCCGGGTGAATACGAATTCGGTACCGCCCAGCGTGAAATCATGCACGTGGTGTCCGGCGCCCTGACCGTCAAGCTGCCCGATGCCAATGACTGGGAAACCTTCGCCGCCGGCAGCCAGTTCAACGTGCCGGCCAACAGCAAGTTCCAGCTGAAGGTCGCGGTAGACACCGCTTACCTGTGCGAATACCGCGGCTGATCGCTGCGCCGCAAAAAAAATGCCCGTCTCCTGCGAGACGGGCATTTTTTATGGGCGCATGACTTATTCGAGGATGATCACCGGCATGCCCACTTCCAGGCGGCCCACGCCATCGTTGACCAGGTTCTGGCCGAAAATCGCGCCGTCCTCGGTCTTGCGGTAGGCCTCCAGCGTCACGAAAGGCTCACGGTCGGCACTGCGCTCGCCGGTGTGCGGGTCGATGGTGGTGAGAATGCAGCGTGAGCAGGGTTTGACTGCGCGAAACTCGACATCACCGATGCGCAGGCGCTTCCAGCCGTCTTCGGCGAAGGCTTCGCTGCCCTCGATCACAAGGTTGGGGCGAAAACGCAGCATGTCCATGGGACGGCCGACTTTTTGCGAGAGGTCGTCGAGGGACGCTTGCCCGATCACCAGCAACGGATAACCGTCGGCAAACGCTACCTGGTCATCATCGCGGCCGTAACCCGCTTGGGTGGTGCGGGCACGTTCCAGGGGGATCTGCACCAGCCGCGTGGGCTTGCCGATAAACTCGCTGACCCACGCGGCGGCTTCGTCGCCGGCGTCCGGCACACGCAAGGTGTCGCGCCAGATGGTCACGCCGCGCAACTGCGCCGCGCTGCCCGGCAACGCCACGTCCAGTGGCGCGTAGCCAGGCGAACTCAGGGTCAGGCCGCCGCTGCGGTTCCACAGCGCCGACAGCTGGCTCATCTTCGCCACGGCGCGCTGGGTGAGGAAACGCCCGCTGGCCTCATCCACCAGCATCCAGCGTCGGTCCCCGTCCAACCCGAGCTTATCCAGGCCAATCTGTTGCAGGATCTCGGCCTTGCCGGACTTCAAGGGGTAACGGTACAACGCGCTGAGACGAAGCATGAGCCTGCATTCCTGAGGGGCAAAGCCGTCACCCTAAGGTCAAGCGGACGCTTCGTCCAGCATCAGGCGCTGACGGACCACATCCACCAGCTTGTCCGGCTGGAACTTGGACAGGAAGTTGTCGCATCCGACCTTCTTCACCATCGAGTCGTTGAAGCTGCCCGACAGCGAGGTGTGCAATACCACGTAGAGCTTGCGCAGGCGTGGGTCGTTGCGGATTTCAGTCGTGAGACGGTAGCCGTCCATCTCGGGCATTTCGGCGTCGGTGAAGATCATCAGCAGCTTGTCGGTCATGACATGGCCGGCGTCCGCCCAGGCCTTGAGCATGTTCAGCGCCTTGAGGCCGTCGCTGGCGATGTGCATCTTCACGCCCAGTTGGCCGAGGGTGTCGCGCAATTGCGACAGGGCCACGTTGGAGTCGTCCACCAGCAGCACTTCGCGGCCACGGGCGCGTTCCAGCACCGGGTCGTCGAGCTTTTCGCGGGAAACCTTGGCGTTGTACGGCACGATCTCGGCGAGGACTTTTTCCACGTCAATGATCTCCACCAACTGGTCATCGACCTTGCTGATGGCGGTGAGGTAATGCTGGCGCCCGGCGCTGGTCGGCGGCGGCAGGATGGCTTCCCAGTTCATGTTGACGATGCGGTCCACGCCGCCCACCAGGAACGCCTGCACCGAGCGGTTGTACTCGGTGACGATAATGGTGCTGTTAGGGCCCGGCACCAGCGGACGCATGCCGATAGCCTGGGACAAGTCGATCACCGGCAGGGTCTGGCCACGCAGGTTGACCACACCGCACACGAAGGGGTGGCGCTGGGGCATCAGGGTCAACTTGGGCAGTTGCAGGACTTCCTGCACCTTGAACACGTTGATAGCGAACAGTTGCCGCCCGGCCAGGCGAAACATGAGGATCTCCAGGCGATTCTCACCCACCAGTTGCGTGCGTTGGTCTACCGTGTCGAGAATGCCGGCCATTAAGAGCTCCTGGTGTGCGCTGGAAAGTAATGCGCGAAGTGTTTGTGCAGTTAGCTTGTTATCGGCGGCAAACGCCGGACCTTGACCCCGGTAAAATGCCAGGTAAATTCATTGATGTCACACTGACATCATGCTTTACTGCTGAAGCCTGTTAATACGGCGGTGCAGCGACGTTGCGCGACACTCAAATCGACGCAAGGTTCCGCTATGTAAGGGATTCCCCTATGCACAATCAGGCCCAACCTGATATTCGCAGTATCTAATAGCCATTAATGTGACGCCATTCTCATTGCATGAATGGAGTCAGGCTTTTGTTTGCCATCCCAAGTCCTCGACCCACGGGTCTTCCAGACGTTCACGTCGCGGCAACTGAAGGTGTGCAATCGAGCCCGCTCACGAGGGCCACGCACAGCCGTCGCCGTCATTCAAATAAACGTCCTACTGAAAACTCAGAAGCGACCTACAGATTCCCGTTATCTTTCAGCGGTAGTTTTACGCCATTCACCCGGTGCGACCTCTCATCACCCGACCTTATGTTGTGGAGACTTGCATGATGAACGACGGTAACGAGTGGCAAGTTGCACTTCCAGAGTTCCTGCACGAGGCTCAAAAGCTGCTGACCAAGTCGGAAGAATGCCTGAGCCACCTGCATTTGATCCGCAACGACAGTGACGCCATCGACTGCATGAAAACCAGCCTGATCAAGCTCGCCGAAAAGGCCGATTGTCTGGCCCTGCAAGCGATCAGCGAGTTTTCGCGGCATATCCAGGACGTGATCGCCAACGCCGAAAACCCTTTGCAGCTACATGATCAAGCCCTGGAGGCCCTGCATGACTGCTTGACATTGCTGGCCTGGCAGTTGGAACTGATCGATGCGAAAACAGGCCAACTGACCATGGATAAAGAAGAACAGACCAAGTTGATTGACACGGTCACCTTACAAATTCCGCAAAAGGGTTTCAGTTACAAGCCGCAACAACGTATGCATCATTTGTCTTGAGGCGTTATCAGGTCGCATTCAAGCACAGGGTTATCTAAAAACGACGAATCCAACTAATTTCGTTGGAACGGCGTGGCGCGTTAATATCAATTAGCCATTAACGATACAAACCCTTTAAAATAATACAACCTCACTTCATTAACTCTGGGATTACCCTTCCCGGAGTTTTTGCGCGTTTAAATAAGCGCACCACGCAAGGCACCTGGCGACCAACGGTAAGAGTGGTGGTACTATGCCTGCGCTCGGAGTAACTGAACTTCAGCCTGCTTGAGAACGATTCAAGAACGTATTCCAAACAGAGCCCGGTCAGCCGCGACCGGTCTTCCCGCAGCGAACCTTCATTGGCTCCATCCGCTATGCATGCCAGCCTTAAGACATTCATTGCAAGGGCCGCGTCCCGCAGTCACGCACGCCGTTTGATCCTCGCCCTGTGCCTTGGCTCGCTCCTGCTGAGCCTGTGGGCCTACAGCCGTTCCGCGCCGCTGCCGCTGATGGTGCTGCTGCTCAACCTGGCCACCTTAATGGTGGTTGGCCTGCAACAGTGGCGCTCGCGTAAATCCATCAAGTTCCAGCCTCAGGAATTGGCCGATCGCCTGCTGCAAGTGCAGGAAAACGAACGCCATCGCCTCAGCCGCGAACTGCATGACGATATCGGCCAGTTGCTGACTGCCGCCAAGCTGCAAAGCGAATGGCTCAAGCGCCGCCTGCCGGATGAGCTGCAAAGCCAGTGCAGTATCCTGTGCAACACCTTGAATGAGACCCTGGCCAAGGTGCGCGACGTATCCGCCATCCTCAACCCCCGCCAGCTCGCCAGCCTGGGCCTGGAGGCCAGCCTGCGCGCGCACCTGCTCAAGACCCTGGAAAACACTCCGGTGCACTGGAGCCTTGAATGCCAGCAACGACTGACCGGCATCCCGGAAGAAATGGCCGTGGCAGCCTTTCGCATTACCCAGGAAGCCGTGACCAACATGCTGCGCCACGCCCAGGCGCGCAATCTGCTGGTGCGCCTGCAACGCCTGCCCGAGGGCCTGTCGCTGACCATCTGCGATGACGGCAAGGGCTTTTCACCCGCTATCAATCCCGGTCTGGAAGGTCAACGGGGCATGGCAGGCATGTCCGAGCGCATTGATCAGCTGGGCGGTTCATTATCCGTCAGCAGCCAGCCAGGCAACGGGACACGGATCGACGCGATTTTCCCCTGGGCGCCCCGCGCCCTCGAACGGGCCAGCGCCCCTAAGGTTATCGAGTGAGCTGCACATTACTCCTGGTGGATGACCATGCACTGATCCGGGCCGGCGTACGTGCGCTGATCCAGGATATTCCCGGCTACACGGTAACCGGCGAAGCCAGCGATGGCGCGCAATTGCTCGAGCAGTTCAATGCCTTGCTGCCGGACATCGTACTGCTGGACCTGTCGATGAAACACACCAGTGGCCTGGACGCTCTACAGCAACTCAAGCGGGTGCACCCCAAGAGCAAGGTGCTGATCCTGTCGATGCACACCGACCCGGAGCTGATCATGTGCGCGCTGGAGGCCGGCGCCCACGGCTACCTGCTCAAGGACACCACCGCCAACGAGTTGGAACACGCGCTGCTGGCCTTGCGCAACAACGAGCGTTACCTGAGCCCGGCGATCGCCCATACCGTGATCAACCAGGCCCTGGTGCGCAGCCAGGGGCCGGTAACGCCCGCCGGCCACGGCCACAACCTCACGGCCCGCCAATTGGAAATCCTGCGCCTGATCGTGCGCGGCAAATCCACCCGGGAGATCGCCCATGGCCTGGGCCTGAGCATCAAGACCGTCGAAGCCCACCGCTCGCAAATCATGAAGCGCCTGCAGATATTCGATGTGGCGGGCCTGGTGCTATTTGCCGTGCGCGAGCAGATCATCAGCCTGGACGACTAGGGGCGAACCCACCGGCAGATGCACGCGCAGGGCCTTGGGCAAGGCCTCGAAGTGCAGGTCGTCACCTTCCAGCGGCTCGCCATCGAGGTTGATGTACAAGCCCTGCGCGACCTTGATATTCACCCACGGCAGGCGCGCACGCACGAACATCGCGTCCAGCTCCCAACCGTTGCCCATCAGCTCGCGCAAGGTGCCGACTACTTCCTGGGGCGCCGGCAGGATACTGACGTCTAGCAAGCCATCGTCGGCCAATGCCCCAGGGCACAGCACATGCCCACCGCCCGCCTGGCGACCGTTGCCGATGCCCAGCGCCAACAGCTCGCCTTTCCAGTGAAAATCCGGCCCGTCCAGCTCGGCATAGGCGGCCTTCAACTCGCTGAAGCGCGTCAGGCCGGTGAACAGGTAGGCGGCGCCGCCGAGGACTTTCTTCAAATCTTCGGAGGTATTGGCGGTGACCTGGCTGCCGAAGCCGCCGGTGGCCATATTGAGGAAAATCTGCCCGCCGACCTGGCCGAGGTCGATCGCCCTGGGCGGCACGTCCAGCAACGCCAGGGCCTGGGCGGGCTCCAACGACACGCCGGCAGCCTTGGCGAAATCATTGGCGGTCCCCAGAGGCATCAGCACCAGGCTGGCGTGGCCCTTGGCCTGGGCCATGGCCTCGGCCACGTCGCGCAAGGTGCCGTCGCCGCCGCCGGCAATGATGTGGGTATAGCCGCCCTCCAAGGCCTCCTTGACCAGGCGCTTTGCGTCACCGCCCTCCCAGGTCACCCGTACCGCCAGCTCCCAACCCTGCTCGCGCCGGGCCAGCACGGCGCTGCGCACGTCCTCGTTGAGGGCTTGCTTGCCGTGGAGGATCAACAGTGCCTTGGGTGTGGTCATGGATGGCTTACTCCTGGATTCAAAGGTGCTTGAAGGATGTGGACCTTGGGCGACCGAAAAAAAGCCATGGGCGTTGAAAAATTAATCCAGCGACTGATTAGAAGTTATCCATCGCGCTGCACATCGACAGCTTGCCCTTGGACGCAGGCTCCACAGCGACCCATTGCTTGGCGCCCGCCGGCAGTTCATGCAACTGGATCGAACAATTGGCATACATAGACGCCTGCACCCTGTAATCCACCCCGGGCCGAGGCACGAAGGCCATGCTGGCGGAGCATTGCCGGGAATACTGCAATTGCCCCAGGTAGTGAAAGGCGATCGGCGTGTTCGCCGGCACCACCAATTCCGACGACACCGCAGCCGCCCACGAATAAATCGGCCCAGGCATGCCCAGGCTTTCACCGTTGTGATCCGGGAAGCCCGCTTTCGTCGACGCCATCACCCCGGCGCCCGGCACGTTCCAGTCCAGGCAATCACGCCCCGGCACCGCGCGCACCAGACCATCGGTGATCAACCGCACGCGGGCGGTCTCGCCGGTCTGCGGTGCAACGTAGCCGGTGGACAGGGAGCGGATGTTCGCCACCTGGCCGCAGCCGGTCAGCAGTACCAGCAACGCCACGGGAACCACACGTAAAAGGCTCATCAGCAGTCAACTCGCAGAGGAATAAAGGGCCGCTTACGGCTGACGGCAATTCTGGTTGACCGACAGCTCTGGCGCCGGCTCGTACTTCACCTGCTGCAAGCCATCAGCGCCCTGGAAGATGAAGTACTTGATCCGGCAGTCCTTGAACATCGGCGAATAACCCTCAGCCCGGAAGCCTTGTCCATCAACTTGCTTGGTCACAGCGTTGTTTCGGCTGACCACCGCGAGCACCTGGGCGTAACTCTGGCCCATCTTCACCCCCGGCTCGCCGGTGACCGTCATCGACGAGGCGCAACCGCCCAGCCCTGCCACCGCCAATGCGACGCCGTACAGTCCATTGCGTAGATCGTTCATGCCTTGCTTCCTTTTAGTGTTGGATCAGCGGCGGCCTTCGCACACCGGTGATTCGCCAGCGCGGCCAAGCTTGCACATGTCCAAGTTATCTTTGCGTGTGAAGCCCGCATCTTTCATGCAGTAGAAGCTCCTAAGTCTCTCGTCGATTGAGCCGCCGCCCGTGCCCGCCACATTCTCGTACCCGCACGCGAGCATACTGCTCTTGACGCCCTCTACAGAGACCCCGCTCTTTTGCCAATAGATAAAATCAGGCGGCGGCGGTTGAAAGCCCCTGCCCGTGCAGCCAATCAATAACACCGCGTAAACACTCAACAGCAGGCTCTTCCTGAACATCGCGTTCTTCCTCATGGTTTGCGTAGATCGTTCACGCGCCAGCGCGTCCCTGGCATTGCCCATGGCTCAACGTCAGGTTAATGCCGCTGGCACGGACGCAACGTCCTTGCACCGGATCATCGACAGGATTCATTGGACATCTTCGGCCTGATCGCCACTGAGCACTACGCGGTCGATCTTGAAGCACGGCGTTTGATTGCGCGGTAAGCGCGGAGGTGGCGACGCAAGACGGCAGCAAAACAGAGGGTTTTGCTCGAGAGGGGGGCGACAGACATTTCGCATCCTTGTGAATGAAACTTCCTACATGCGCAGGTTGGTCATCACAAAGACGTAAAAGTGCCATGGCGAAACATGGCACTGTGACACATTCGACACAATCAGCCGCAGCCGACACCCAGGAACTTCAAGCCCGAAGGCTCTACTTCAAGGCATAGAGAGGTTTTGCACGGTATACACGGCGCAATCAGCTTTTGTGTAATTTACTCATCAACTGCGCCTCAGCCTGGGTCAAGCCACACGACTGGGTCAGTTCATCCACCGTAGCGCCCATGCCCACCAGCTTCGCCGCCTGGGCAAATGACAGGCTGGAAGGGTCACGCTGCTCGATCTGCGCCAGCTTGTCCGGCAACGGCGCGAGAATGGCGCGCAGTTCATGCACCTCGTCCCCGACCCTCACCGCACTCTGCTGGAAGTGATCAACCCGCTTGACCAGCTCCAGCACACGTCGATCACGCACCGCATCGCGCTCGGCCTGCTGCATCGCCAATTCGCGCTGCTGGCGTATAGAGCGCAGCAGAAAACCCAAGGTCCCGGCCCACAACAGGGCCAGGACAATCACCGCGACCTCAAGGAACAATCAGATGCTCTCCAGTTCCGACCATTCTTCTTCGCTCATCATTTTGTCCAGCTCAACCAGAATCAACAGTTCGTTGTTCTTGTTGCACACGCCCTGGATGAACTTGGCCGATTCCTCGTTACCCACGTTCGGCGCGGTTTCCACTTCCGATTGGCGCAGGTAGACCACTTCCGCGACGCTGTCGACCATGATCCCGACCACTTGCTTGTCGGCTTCGATGATGACGATACGCGTGTTGTCGCTGACTTCGACCGTGTCCAGGCCAAAACGCTGGCGGGTGTCGATCACCGTCACCACGTTGCCGCGCAGGTTGATGATGCCCAGCACATAACTTGGCGCACCTGGAACCGGAGCGATTTCGGTGTAGCGCAGCACTTCCTGCACGCGCATCACGTTAATACCGTAGGTTTCGTTGTCCAGTTTGAAGGTAACCCATTGCAGGATCGGATCATCCAAACCTTGTGCGGACGCTGACTTGTTCATAGCTGTGACCCCTTCAAATGCCGATGTAGGCGGCGTGTGTACTTCTTTTGGCCGCACGCGCGTGCGGCCCTTATTGTCCAATCAACTGCGTTTGTTCACCGGCATCGCTTTAACGGCACCGCTGGCGATCAACTCGGCCAGTTCGGCAACGTCCAGCAAGGCGCACATGTGTTCGATCACGGTACCTGCCAGCCAAGGCCGCTGGCCCCGGTGGCTGCGCCATTTGATTTCATTCGGGTCCAGGCGCAGCGAACGGCTGACTTGATGCACTGCCAGCCCCCATTCGTAGCCCTGCACCGAGATCACGTATTGCAAGCCTTGGCGGAAGTCATCGCGGTAGCGGTCAGGCATCACCCAGCGCGCGGTGTCCAGCACCTTGAGGTTGCCGGCCTGGCTCGGCAGGATGCCCAGGAACCACTCCGGCTGCCCGAACAACGGCGTCAACTCCTGGCCTTCCAGGGAATAGATCGAGCCCAGGCACACCAGCGGCACCGCCAGGGTCAACCCGGCGACATCAAACAGCAAACATTCGAACGGTTCGGCAGCCCAGGCCGGCCGATCATCACCGCTCACCGGAGGTGGCGTGATGCTCGGTGGCAGGTGCACTTCCACAATCGGCTCGACCACCGCAGGCGCGACGGGCGTGACCACCGGGACGGCCACCGGCACAACAGCCGGCACGATCACCGGCGCGACGTGCGCATCACGGGCCTGTTCCTCCAATACAGCCAACTGGAACTCATCGAGGCTGCTCGAGGACGGCACTTCGACCGCCGGTTCCAGCACCAGCATCGGTTCCGACAATTCTTCGGCGGTCGCGTCCTGCAGCAAGGCATCCAGGTAGGATTCCAGTGCCAGTTGCGGCCGGGTCTTGACCTTGAGTTCGACGGGACGGTTCATCATCAGGCCACCTGCGCCACAAGTTGCTGGGACAGCAGGTGCTTGAGCAATGCACGGTAGGCCAGCACGCCACGGCTTTTGCCGTCGAACTGCGACGGCGTGAGCCCGGCACGGCTGGCATCGCGCAGACGCGTGTCCACCGGGATGTAGCCATTCCAGATGGTCTCCGGGTAGGCGTCGCGCAGTACGCGCAAGGTGCCCAGGGACGCCTGGGTGCGGCGGTCGAACAGGGTCGGCACGATGCTGTACGGCAACGCCTGTTTGCGCGAACGGTTGATCATCGCCAGGGTGCTGACCATACGCTCCAGGCCTTTGACCGCCAGGTGCTCGGTCTGCACCGGGATCACCAGTTGCTGGCTGGCCGCCAAGGCGTTGACCATCAGCACGCCGAGCAACGGCGGGCTGTCGATGATGGCGTAGTCGAAGTCCTGCCACAGTTGCGCCAGGGTCTTGGCGATCACCAGGCCCAGGCCGCTCTGCCCCGGCGACTGGCGCTCAAGGGTGGCCAGCGCGGTGCTCGACGGCAGCAGGGAAATACTCTCGTTGCTGGTCGGCAGCAACAATTGCCCCGGCAGGTCGGACGGTACGTTGCCTTTGTGCAGGAACAAGTCGTAGTTGCTGTGCTCGAGCGCATCCGGGTCGTAGCCGAAATAGCTGGTCATCGAGCCGTGGGGGTCGAGGTCGACCACGACCACACGCTTGCCCGCCTCGGCCAGCAAGCCGGCTAAAGCGATGGAGGTGGTGGTCTTGCCGACTCCACCTTTTTGATTGGCAACTGCCCAGACTCTCATTCGGATGGTTCCTCCCGGTGGGCACACGCGCGACCGAGACATTGCATAAGGTTAGTGAGCCGGCGACGGAGAATTGACGGCACTCTGCTGAACCGGCGGCTTTGCAGGGGCCGGTGCAGTTTGTGTGCCAGCGCGCTTCAAGGCCGCATCCGGTGTTGCATTGGCGGTACCGGTGCCGGTCAGGCTGCGGCGCACCTCCAGGTTTCGTGACACCACCAACACCACCCGACGGTTGCGCGCGCGGCCCTCGAGCGTGGCGTTATTGGCCACCGGCTGGAACTCGCCATACCCCACCGACGCCAGGCGTCCAGGGTTCACGCCCTGCATCGCAAGCATGCGCACGATGCTCGCGGCACGGGCCGATGACAGCTCCCAGTTGGTCGGGTATTGCGCGGTACTGATCGGCACATTGTCGGTAAAGCCTTCAACGTGGATCGGGTTTTCAAACGGTTTGAGGATCGCCGCCACCTTGTCGATGATGGTGAACGCCTGGTCGCTGGGCAACGCATCGGCACTGGCGAACAGCAGGCTGGAATTGAGCTCGATCTCTACCCACAACTCATTGCCGCGCACGGTCATCTGGTTGGAGCTGATCAGGTCGCCAAACGCGGCACTGATGTCATCGGCGATGCTTTTCAGCGGATCGCTGGTGCCGCCTACGCCGGCCGCGGTTTCGTCGCTGTCGTTGACCAGCGGCTTGGCCGGGGTCACGGTCTTGGGCCGCTCCTCGCCAATAGGGATCGGCTTGAGCGAACGGTCAGTGTCGTTGAACACGCCGATCAACGCCTGGGAAATGACTTTGTACTTGCCTTCGTTGATCGACGAGATGGAGTACATCACCACGAAAAATGCGAACAGCAAGGTGATGAAGTCTGCATAGGACACCAGCCACCGTTCGTGGTTGACGTGTTCTTCAGGCTCGCGACGGCGACGGCTCATTGGCATTACTCCCCATCAATCCATGAAGCCCTGGAGCTTCAATTCGATGGAGCGTGGGTTCTCGCCCTCGGCAATCGAGAGAATGCCTTCAAGCAGCATCTCGCGGTAACGGGACTGGCGCATGGCAATCGACTTGAGCTTGCTGGCCACCGGCAACAGCACCAGGTTGGCACTGGCCACCCCGTAGATGGTGGCAACGAACGCCACGGCAATGCCGCTGCCCAGCTGCGACGGATCGGCCAGGTTGCCCATCACGTGGATCAAGCCCATCACCGCGCCGATGATGCCGATAGTCGGCGCGTAGCCACCCATGCTTTCAAACACTTTGGCGGCGTTGATGTCGCGGCTTTCCTGGGTGTAGAAATCCACTTCAAGAATGCTGCGGATCGCTTCCGGCTCGGCGCCGTCCACCAGCAATTGCAGGCCTTTGCGCGAGTAGCTGTCGGGCTCGGCATCAGCCACGCCCTCGAGGCCCAGCAGGCCTTCCTTGCGCGCGGTCAGGCTCCAGTTGACCACCCGATCGATGCCACCGGCCAAGTCGACGCGCGGCGGAAAAATGATCCAGATGAGGATTTGCATCGCACGCTTGAACGAACTCATCGGTGATTGCAGCAACGCAGCGCCCACCGTGCCGCCAATCACGATCAGTGCCGCCGGGCCGTTGGCCAGGGCGCCAAGGTGACCGCCTTCGAGGTAGTTGCCGCCAATAATCGCGACAAACGCCAGGATGATGCCGATCAGGCTCAATACATCCATCAGAGGCAGGCCTCCACCAGATGCTTGCCAATGTCGTCCAGGCTGTAGATGGCGTCGGCCAGGTCAGCCTTGACGATGGCCATGGGCATGCCATAGATCACACAGCTGGCTTCGTCCTGAGCCCAGATCGCGCTGCCGCCCTGCTTGAGCAGGCGCGCGCCTTCACGGCCGTCGGCGCCCATGCCGGTGAGCACCACCGCCAGAACTTTGTCACCGTAGGACTTGGCCGCCGAACCGAAGGTGATGTCCACGCACGGCTTGTAGTTGAGGCGTTCATCGCCCGGCAGGATTTTGATCGCGCCACGGGCATCGACCATCATCTGCTTGCCGCCTGGGGCCAGCAACGCCAGGCCAGGACGCAGGATGTCGCCATCCTCGGCTTCCTTGACGCTGATGCGGCACAGCTTGTCCAGGCGCTCGGCGAAGGCCTTGGTGAACGCGGCGGGCATGTGCTGGATCAAGACGATCGGTGCCGGGAAGTTCGCCGGCAATTGGGTCAACACGCGCTGCAAGGCGACCGGACCGCCGGTAGAAGTGCCGATGGCGACCAGCTTATAGGCCTTGCGCTTCGGCGCAGGCGAATGCGCAGCCGCAGGTGCCGGCGTCCGCGCCGGTGGTGCGGCAGGCCGTGCAACCGGTGCCGGCGCCGGGCGACCGAATGAGGAACTGCTCGGCGCAGCCGGTGCAGCAACCGGTGCCGGCGTAGGGGCTGGCGCGCTGAACAGGCTGCGGCGGTTGCTGCGGGAAATACTGTGGACTTTCTCGCACAGCAGTTGCTTGACCTTCTCGGGGTTGCGCGAGATGTCTTCGAAATTCTTCGGCAGGAAGTCCACCGCACCCGCATCCAACGCGTCGAGGGTCACTCGGGCGCCTTCGTGGGTCAGCGAGGAGAACATCAATACCGGGGTCGGGCAGCGTTGCATGATGTGCCGAACTGCCGTGATGCCATCCATCATCGGCATCTCGTAGTCCATGGTGATCACGTCCGGCTTCAACGCAATGGCTTGATCAATCGCCTCTTTGCCGTTGGTGGCCGTGCCGACCACCTGGATGCTTGGATCGGCGGAAAGAATTTCCGAGACGCGGCGGCGGAAGAAACCCGAATCGTCCACCACCAGGACCTTGACTGCCATAAACACTCCGTTAGGTGGGGCGGGCTGTACCGCCCTGCCCCACCAGAATCAAATACGCCGAGCGGCGTAACGCTTGAGCATGCTCGGAACATCGAGAATCAGCGCGATCCGACCGTCACCGGTGATGGTCGCACCCGACATGCCCGGGGTTCCCTGCAGCATTTTGCCCAAAGGCTTGATGACCACTTCTTCCTGGCCAACCAGTTGATCGACGACAAAGCCGATACGCTGGGTGCCCACGGAGAGAATCACCACATGGCCTTCGCGCTGCTCTTCATGGGCAGCCGAAGCAACCAGCCAGCGCTTGAGGTAGAACAGCGGCAACGCCTTGTCCCGCACGATCACCACTTCCTGGCCGTCCACCACGTTGGTGCGCGACAGGTCGAGGTGGAAGATCTCGTTGACGTTGACCAGCGGGAAGGCGAACGCCTGGTTGCCCAGCATCACCATCAGGGTCGGCATGATCGCCAGGGTCAACGGCACCTTGATGACGATCTTGGAACCCTGGCCCTTGGTCGAGTAGATGTTGATCGAACCGTTGAGCTGGCTGATCTTGGTCTTCACCACGTCCATGCCCACGCCACGGCCCGACACGTCGGAGATCTCGGTCTTGGTCGAAAAGCCAGGGGCGAAGATCAGGTTGTAGCACTCAGTGTCGGTGAGGCGGTCGGCGGCGTCCTTGTCCATCACGCCACGCTTGACCGCGATATTGCGCAGAATGGTCGGGTCCATGCCCTTGCCGTCATCGGTGATCGACAGCAGGATGTGGTCGCCTTCCTGCTCCGCCGCCAGGATCACCTTGCCGCCACGGGACTTGCCCGAGGCTTCGCGTTCTTCCGGGGTTTCGACACCGTGGTCGACAGCGTTGCGCACCAAGTGGACCAGCGGGTCGGCCAGGGCCTCGACAAGGTTTTTGTCGAGGTCGGTTTCTTCACCCACCAGTTCCAGGTTGATCTCTTTCTTCAGCTGGCGCGCGAGGTCGCGAACCAGGCGCGGGAAGCGGCCGAAGACTTTCTTGATCGGTTGCATCCGCGTTTTCATCACCGCGGTTTGCAGGTCGGCGGTGACCACGTCGAGGTTCGACACGGCCTTCTGCATGGCTTCATCGCCGCTGCTCAGGCCCAGGCGCACCAGGCGGTTACGCACCAGTACCAGTTCGCCGACCATGTTCATGATGTCGTCCAGCCGCGCGGTATCGACCCGTACGGTGGTTTCGGCTTCACTGGCCGGTTTTTCCGCGACCGGTGCGGCGGCGGCACGCGCTGGCGCCGGGGCAGCAGCCGGCGCAGGCGCAGGCTTGGCGGCTGGCGCGGCGGCGGCTTTGGCGGCAACCGGTGCCGCCGTGGCCGCAGCGGCGGCTGGGGCTGGGGCGACTTCGGTGAACTTGCCCTTGCCGTGCAGATCGTCCAGCAGCGCTTCGAATTCGTGATCGGAGATCAACCCATCGTCCGCCGGCTTGGCACCGGCAGCCGGTGCTGCGGCTGTAGCGGCGACTGCCGGCAAGGCGTCGGCCGCGAAGGTGCCCTTGCCATGCAATTGGTCGAGCAACGCTTCGAATTCGTCGTCAGTGATGTCGGTGCTGGCAGGCGCGGCAGGCGCATCCGCAGCAGCGGCGGCAGGGGCCACGGCATCAGCCGCGAACTGGCCTTTGCCGTGCAATTGGTCGAGCAAAGACTCGAACTCAGCGTCGGTAATGTCTTCGCTGCTCGGCGCGGCAGCCGGGGCAACGGCTGCCGGCGCTTCGGCCTCGGCCTTGACGGCGCTGAGGGAGCTGAGCAGTTGCTCGAACTCGCTGTCCGTCACATCCGCTTCAGGCTCCGCCACCGGTTCCGGTGCGGCTTCGACCACCGGCGCTGCCGAGGTGTCGGCCGGCTCTGCGTAGCGCGCCAGGGCGGCCAGCAGTTCCGGAGTGGCTGCGGTGATCGGGGCACGCTCGCGAACTTCGCTGAACATGCCGTTGACCGCATCCAGTGCTTCGAGAATCACGTCCATCAACTCCGAATCAACGTGACGCTCACCCTTGCGCAGGATGTCGAACACGTTCTCGGCGATGTGGCAGCACTCCACCAGCTCATGGAGCTGGAGGAAGCCGGCGCCCCCTTTTACAGTATGAAAACCGCGAAAAATTGCATTGAGCAGGTTCGCATCATCCGGGCGGCTTTCCAGCTCGACCAGTTGTTCGGACAGTTGCTCTAAAATTTCGCCGGCCTCTACAAGGAAATCCTGAAGGATCTCTTCATCGGCGCCGAAGCTCATGTGGGTGCTCCTTAGAAGCCTAAACTGGATAACAGGTCATCTACGTCATCCTGACCTGACACAACGTCTTCACGTTTATCGGCATGAATCTGCGGACCTTCACCCTTGGCGAGATGTTTTTGTGGATCTTTTTCAGAGAGGATCGCTTCGCGGTCATGTTCGATGCCGGCAAAACGGTCGACCTGGCCGGCCATGAGTACCAATTTGAGCAGGTTGCTTTCCACTTCGGTGACCAACTGGGTCACACGCTTGATCACCTGACCGGTCAGGTCCTGGTAATCCTGGGCGAGCAGAATGTCATTGAGGTTGCTGGAAACCGTGCGGTTTTCCTGCTCGCTGCGTGACAAAAACCCTTCAACCCGACGGGCCAGCTCACGAAACTCTTCTGCACCGACTTCACGGCGCATGAAGCGGCCCCAGTCAACGCTCAGGGCCTGGGCTTCCGTGGCCATGCCGTTAACCAGAGGCGTGGCGTTTTCCACCAGGTCCATGGTGCGGTTGGCCGCCGCCTCGGTCAGCCTGACCACATAGGACAGGCGTTCGGTGGCGTCGGTGATCTGCGAAATCTCTTCGGCCTGGGGCATGTGCGGGTCAATCTGGAAATTGACGATCGCACTGTGCAGCTCGCGTGTGAGCTTGCCCACTTCCTGGTACAGGCCGCGGTCACGGGTCTGGTTAAGCTCATGGATTAACTGCACAGCGTCGCCGAAATGGCCTTTTTCAAGGCTGTCGACCAACTGGTGAGCATGCTTTTTCAGGGTCGACTCAAAGTCGCCCTGTGACGTTTCTTTATGCTCCATAGCTCCCCCGCGATGGCATTAGCCGTGGATGCGTTCGAAGATCTTTTCGATCTTCTCTTTCAAGGCCTGTGCAGTGAATGGTTTGACTACGTAACCGTTGACCCCGGCCTGGGCGGCTTCGATGATCTGTTCACGCTTGGCTTCGGCGGTCACCATCAACACGGGGAGGCTGCGCAATTTTTCGTCGGCACGCACGTGGCGCAACAAGTCGATACCGGTCATGCCCGGCATGTTCCAGTCCGTTACCAGAAAGTCGATGCTCCCGCTGTTGAGGATCGGAATCGCCGTAAGGCCGTCATCCGCCTCGACCGTGTTTGTGAACCCAAGGTCACGCAACAGGTTTTTTATGATCCGCCGCATCGTTGAGAAGTCATCAACGATGAGGATTTTCATGTTCTTGTCCAATTCGACCTCCAAGCAGTCTTAAACGCGCCCAGCACCTGGACGCGCCATTTCAATCAACAGGCATTACACAAAAAGGACTGCCGGGGGCACCACGGCCCGAGCCCGCGAAGGCCTATCACCTTCGCGGTATCGCGTTGCAATGCTCCCCCACACTGCCTGTCAGCGCGCTCGCCACTCTCCCAAACGCCCCCGCAAGCGGGCGGCGCACTGGCTGTGCAACTGGCTGACACGCGATTCGCTGACCCCCAGGACCTCACCGATTTCCTTGAGGTTCAGCTCTTCGTCGTAGTACAGCGCCAACACCAACCGCTCGCGCTCCGGCAAGTTGGCAATGGCGTCCGCCAACGCCCCCTGGAAACGCTCATCTTCCAGGTCACGCGACGGCTCCATATGAGCGCTCGCGCCGTCCTCATGCAGCCCTTCGTGTTCGCCGTCCTGCAACAGGTCGTCGAAACTGAACAGGCGGCTGCCCAAGGTATCGTTCAAAATCCCGTAATAATCGTCGAGACTCAATTGGAGTTCGGCCGCAACTTCGTGATCTTTAGCGTCGCGACCGGTTTTTGCTTCAATTGCACGAATTGCGTCACTGACCATGCGGGTATTTCGGTGCACCGAACGCGGCGCCCAGTCACCCTTGCGCACCTCGTCGAGCATCGCGCCACGGATGCGGATCCCCGCATAAGTCTCGAAGCTCGCGCCCTTGCTCGCGTCGTACTTGGTCGACACTTCGAGCAGGCCGATCATGCCCGCCTGGATCAGGTCTTCGACCTGGACGCTGGCGGGCAGGCGTGCCAACAGGTGATAGGCAATGCGCTTGACCAGCGGCGCATAGCGCTCGATCAATTCGCCCTGGCTGTCACGGGCAGATTTCTTGTACACGTTATAGCCGTTCGCTGTCATAGCACCGGTCCCGCACTCGTCTGATGCACCAATCGCTCGACGAAAAACTCCAGATGCCCCCGAGGGTTGGCGGGCAACGGCCAGGTATCGACCTTCTGGGCAATAGCCTTGAACGCCAATGCGCATTTGGAACGAGGGAACGCTTCGTAGACTGCACGCTGCTTTTGCACAGCCTTGCGCACACACTCGTCGTAAGGAACCGCACCGACGTATTGTAAGGCGACATCGAGAAAGCGATCCGTGACCTTGGTCAACTTGGCGAACAGGTTGCGACCTTCCTGCGGGCTCTGGGCCATGTTGGCCAAGACGCGGAAGCGGTTCATGCCGTAGTCACGGTTAAGCAGTTTGATCAGGGCGTAGGCGTCGGTGATCGAGGTGGGTTCATCGCAGACCACCAGCAAGACTTCCTGCGCCGCGCGCACGAAGCTGACCACGGACTCGCCGATCCCGGCGGCGGTGTCGATCACCAGCACGTCGAGGTTGTCGCCGATGTCACTGAATGCCTGGATCAGGCCGGCATGCTGCGCCGGGCTCAGGTGCACCATGCTCTGGGTGCCGGAGGCGGCCGGCACGATGCGGATCCCGCCAGGGCCCTGGAGCAGCACGTCGCGCAGCTCACAGCGCCCCTCGATCACATCGGCAAGCGTGTGTTTGGGCGTCAGCCCCAGCAGAACGTCGACGTTCGCCAGCCCCAGGTCAGCATCCAGCAGCATGACGCGACGGCCAAGCTCTGCCAGGGCCAGGGACAAATTCACTGACACGTTAGTTTTCCCGACGCCACCTTTGCCGCCGGTCACCGCGATCACCTGTACGGGATGCATGCTGCCCATTTTATTTCTTTACCTTGTCTTGCTTAGACGCAGGCTACATGGCTTGGCCGCGTGAATCGCTTGCAGACCATCGATGTAGGTACATTTCACGGTGTTCATCACGCCTCAACCCACCCGTTTTGCCGGGTTGTGATAGAGGTCGGCGAACATGTCGGCCATCGCTTCCTCGCTAGGCTCTTCTTGCATTTGCACGCTGACGGCGCGGCTGACCAACTGATGACGGCGCGGCAGATGCAAATCATCCGGGATCCGCGGCCCGTCGGTCAGGTAGGCAACCGGTAGTTCATGGCTGATAGCCAGGCTCAACACTTCGCCCAGGCTGGCGGTTTCATCCAGTTTAGTCAGGATGCAACCGGCCAAACCGCAACGCTTGTAGCTGTGGTACGCAGCGGTAAGAACCTGTTTCTGGCTGGTGGTTGCAAGCACCAGGTAATTTTTCGACTTGATGCCACGCCCGGCCAGGCTTTCCAGCTGCATGCGCAATGCCGGATCGCTGGCTTGCAGGCCAGCGGTGTCGATCAGCACTACGCGTTTGCGCAGCAACGGGTCGAGCGCGTTGGCCAGGGATTGGCCCGGGTCGACGTGGGTGACCGGCACATTGAGGATACGGCCCAAGGTCTTGAGCTGTTCCTGGGCGCCGATGCGGTAGCTGTCCATGCTCACCAGCGCGATGTTATTCGCGCCGTACTTGAGCACATAGCGCGCCGCCAGCTTGGCGAGGGTGGTGGTCTTGCCCATGCCGGCAGGGCCGACCATGGCGATCACACCGCCCTCTTCCAGGGGTTCGATTTCCGGGGTGGCGATCATCCGCGCCAGGTGGGCCAGCAACATGCGCCAGGCCTGGCGAGGCTCTTCGATTTCGGTGGTCAGGGCCAGCAGGTCACGGGACAGCGGGCCGGACAGGCCAATGCGTTGCAGGCGGCGCCAGAGGTTGGCCTGGTGCGGTTTGCTGCCTTGCAGCTGGGTCCAGGCCAGCGAGCCCAGCTGCACTTCCAGCAGCTCGCGCAGGCCGTTGAGTTCAAAACGCATCGAGTCGAATACACGCTGATCGACTGCGGCGGCCGGGGCTGGCGCGGCAGGACGCGGCGGTTCGATGAACGTTGGCTCAACCAGCGGTTCGGCGGCGGTCAGCGGCAGGCCGGCGAACAATTGGCGGTTGGTGGTGGCATCGCTGTCGCCACGCATGCTCAGTTCGGCCTGGGCCGAGACGATGCGCGAAGCGGTCTTGCGCAGTTCGTCTTCGAGTTCCATGTTCGGCACACGCGGCGCCAATGCCGAGGGGGTGTAATCCAGGGCAGCCGTCAGCTCGACACCGCCGGCAATACGACGGTTACCGATAATCGCAGCATCGGCACCCAGCTCATCGCGGACCAGTTTCATGGCCTGACGCATATCGGCGGCGAAAAAACGCTTAACTTGCATAACCCACTACCCTCAGCCGTTGGGCCCTACTGTCGCGACGATAGTCACTTGCTTGTTGTCAGGAATTTCCTGATAAGCCAAAACGTGCAAATTCGGTACTGCCAGACGTCCAAACCGCGACAACATCGCCCGGACCGGGCCTGCCACCAGCAGAATCACCGGTTGGCCCTGCATTTCCTGGCGCTGTGCGGCGTCGATCAACGAACGCTGCAGTTTCTCAGCCATGCTTGGCTCCAGCAGAACGCCCTCTTCCTGGCCTTGTCCTGCCTTCTGAATACTATTGAGCAATATCTGTTCCAACCTTGGTTCCAAGGTGATCACAGGCAGCTCGGAGTCAAGCCCTACAATGCTTTGCACGATTGCGCGGGACAATCCGACACGCACCGCCGCCACCAGCGCGGCAGTATCTTGACTCTTGGCGGCATTGTTGGCGATGGCCTCGGCAATGCTGCGAATGTCGCGTACGGGCACCTGTTCGGCCAGCAGCGCCTGCAGCACCTTGAGCAGTTGCGACAACGACAGCACGCCCGGCACCAGCTCTTCTGCCAGTTTTGGCGAAGCCTTGCCCAGCAAGCCCATCAATTGCTGGACTTCTTCGTGGCCGATCAGCTCGTGGGAGTGCTTGTACAGAATCTGATTGAGGTGAGTGGCAACCACGGTACTGGCGTCCACCACGGTGTAGCCCAGGGACTGCGCCTGGCTGCGCTGGCTGATTTCGATCCACACCGCGTCCAGGCCAAAAGCCGGATCTTTGGCGGTAATGCCGTTGAGGCTGCCGAATACCTGGCCGGGGTTGATTGCCAGCTCGCGGTCCGGGTAGATCTCGGCTTCGGCCAGGATCACGCCCATCAGGGTCAGGCGGTAGGCACTGGGTGCCAGGTCGAGGTTGTCGCGGATATGCACGGTGGGCATCAGGAAGCCCAGGTCCTGGGACAGCTTCTTGCGCACGCCCTTGATCCGCGCGAGCAACTGGCCACCCTGGTTGCGGTCGACCAGCGGAATCAAGCGGTAGCCGACTTCCAGGCCAATCATGTCGATTGGCGTCACGTCGTCCCAGCCCAACTCCTTGGTTTCCTGGGCGCGGGCCGGCGATGGCAACAGTTCCTGCTGGCGCGCAACTTCTTGCAGGGCTTGGACCTTGACCGCGTTTTGCTTCTTCCAGAACAGGTAGGCACCACCGCCCGCCATGGCCGCCATGCTCAGGAACGACACATGGGGCATGCCAGGCACGATCCCCATGATCGCCATGATGCCCGCCGCCACGGCCAGCGCCTTGGGCGAAGCAAACATCTGGCGGCTGATTTGCTTGCCCATGTCTTCGGAGCCCGACGCACGGGTCACCATGATGGCGGCAGCTGTAGATAACAACAGTGATGGCAATTGCGCCACTAAACCGTCACCGATGGTCAGCAAGGCGTACACCTTGCCCGCATCGCCGAAGGTCATGCCGTGCTGGAAGATACCGACCGCCATGCCGCCGATCAGGTTGATGAACAGGATCAGCAGGCCGGCGATGGCGTCACCGCGCACGAATTTGCTGGCACCGTCCATGGAACCGTAGAACTCGGCTTCCTGGGCGACTTCCAAACGGCGGGTCTTGGCCTGGTTCTGGTCGATCAGGCCGGCGTTGAGGTCGGCGTCGATAGCCATCTGCTTGCCGGGCATCGCGTCGAGGGTAAAACGTGCGCTCACCTCGGAAATCCGCCCGGCGCCCTTGGTTACCACGACAAAGTTGATGATCATCAGGATGGCGAACACCACGATACCGACCACGTAGTTACCGCCGATCACCACCTCACCGAAGGCCTGGATCACCTTACCGGCAGCCGCGTGGCCATCTTGACCGTGGAGCATTACCACTCGGGTGGACGCCACGTTCAGCGCGAGCCGCAGCAGGGTCGCCACCAGCAGAATCGTCGGGAATACCGCGAAATCCAGCGGCCGCAGGGCGTAGACACACACCAGCAGCACCACGACGGAGAGGGCGATGTTGAAAGTGAAGAACACGTCCAACAAGAACGGCGGCATCGGCAACATCATCATTGCCAGCATGACCAGCAACAACAACGGCACACCCAGATTGCCCCGCGAGAGGTCAGTCAGGGTGCCACGGGCCGTGCTGAACATTTGAGAGCGATCCACCACCGGTATTCCTCGTTTCCTTGAAGCAAACTTTTGACGCCGGAAGGCGTCCTGGAGGCGGTATTGCAAGAAGCCTTCCAACTTTGCTTTTGAGGGTGTGGATCGCTACAGGCGCCCAGGTTTTATTGGATGTACACGAAGCAAATGTGGGAGGGGGCTTGCCCCTTCCCACATTTGCTTCGGTGCAGGGGTGGCGCAGAGAGGGAAACATTCAAACGACCCAAACTGCTTTTTCTATAGGGCTTTTACGTTCTCGGCCTGGGGCCCTTTTTGGCCCTGGGTGACGCCAAACTCAACTTTTTGCCCTTCTAAAAGGGCCTTGAACCCGTCCCCAATGATCGCTGAATAGTGGACAAAAATATCCCCACTACCATCGTCGGGCGTAATAAAACCAAAACCCTTCTCCGCGTTAAACCACTTCACAGTACCCGTTGCCATTGCCGTTCTCCGAACACTTCAATTACGGACCTGCACAGGTGTCGTCAGATCAGTTTGACGTCGCATGCATAGATGCCATCCGGTCGATGAATCATCCGAAACGACACTTTCCGGCCCTCCAAAAGCATGTATCCACCCGAACTGCGCAGATCTACTGACACGTCATCCCCACCATCATCCGGCGCAATCGAGCCTTTACCGGTCTGTGGGTCATAAGCTTTGACTCTGCCTATAAACAACTGCATCACCTCACTTCCCGCGTCCTGTTGCGCAGTGCCTGAAGCAATAGAACCGAGAAAAGGTGATGCTGGCTACTGTCAAAGTTGACAGGTAGAGGGGATTTTTCGACGAGCGGCAGCACTGTAATTGCGTTAAAGATCAGGAATCGCGGCGCAATTCCGGCGGAATCGGCAAGTCCTTGAGGGGATCAGGGCGTTTGCCCTTGCCCGCGCGGTATTGGCGAATCTGATAGACATACGCCAACACCTGGGCCACGGCCAGGTACAACCCTGCGGGGATTTCCTGGTCGAGGTCGGTGGAGTAGAAGATCGACCGCGCCAGTTCCGGTGACTCCAGCAACAGGATGTCGTGGGCCACCGCAATTTCACGGATTTTCAGGGCAGTGAAGTCGCTGCCCTTGGCCAGCAACATCGGTGCGCCGCCCTTCTCCGGGTCGTATTTGAGCGCCACGGCGTAGTGGGTCGGGTTGGTGATGACGACATCGGCGTCGGGCACCGAAGCCATCATCTTGCGCTGGGACATTTCCCGCTGCAGTTGGCGGATGCGTTGCTTGACCTCGGGACGGCCTTCCTGGTCCTTGTGCTCGTCGCGCACTTCCTGCTTGGTCATCAGCAGTTTCTTGTGGCTTTCCCACAGCTGGATCGGCGCATCCACCGCCGCAATGATGATCAGCCCGGCGGCCATCCACAGCGCACTCCAGCCCACCACCTGCACGCTGTGGATGATGGCCGACTCCAGCGGCTCGTGGGCAATAAGCAGCAAGTCGTCGATGTCGGACGACAACACCATCAGCGCGACAAACAGAATCAGGATGAACTTGGCCAGGGCCTTGAGCAGCTCCACCAGGGCCTTGGCGGAAAACATGCGCTTGAGCCCTGCCCCGGGGTTCATGCGGCTGAACTTGGGCGCCATGCTGCCGGCGGCGAACAGCCAGCCACCGAGGGCGACCGGACCGATCAGCGCGGCCAGCAGCAAGGTGATCAAGATGGGCTGCACCGCCAATATTGCGATTTTGCCCGAGTGCAGCAGGTATTGGCCCATGGAGCCGGGGTTGAGCAACACATCGCGCGGCAAGGTGAAGTTGTGCTTCATCAGCTCCATCAGGTCCAGCGCCAGGCCACCGCCATAGATCAGCAAGGCACCGGCACCGGCCATCATGGTCGCAACGGTGTTGAGTTCCTTGGAGCGAGCAATCTCGCCCTTTTCCCTGGAGTCCTTTTTACGTTTCTCCGTGGGGTCTTCTGTTTTGTCCTGACCACTCTCGCTCTCGGCCATGGCTCAGCGCGCCCGTGCCAGATCACGTAAGAACTGCAAGGCGTCGGTCGCCAGCGGTTGATACTGATTGAGAATGTCAGCCATGCCGACCCAGAAAATCCCCATGCCCAGCACCAGGGTCAGGGGGAAACCAATCGAGAAGATGTTCAGCTGTGGCGCCGCGCGAGTCATGACGCCAAAAGCGATGTTGACCACCAGCAACGCCGTGATCGCCGGCAGCACCAGCAACAGCGAGGCACCGAGCACCCAACTGAGGCGTCCCACCAGCTCCCAGAAATGATTGACCACCAGCCCCGACCCCACCGGCAAGGTGGTGAAGCTTTCGGTCAGCACCTCGAACACAACCAGATGGCCGTTCATTGCCAGAAACAGCAAGGTCACCAGCATGGTCAGGAACTGCCCGATCACCGCCGCCGACACGCCGTTGGTGGGGTCGACCATGGACGCGAAACCCATGCCCATCTGGATCGAGATAATTTGCCCGGCGATCACGAACGCCTGGAAAAACAGTTGCAGCGAGAAGCCCAGCAGCGAGCCGATCAGGATCTGCTCGGCGATCAGCATCAGGGCACTGAGGTCGAGTGCATTGACGGGCGGCATTGGCGGCAGGCCCGGCACCAACACCACGGTGATCGCCACCGCGAAATACAGGCGGATACGGCGCGGTACCAGGGTGGTACCGAACACCGGCATGCTCATCAGCACCGCCGTCACGCGAAACAACGGCAGGATGAAAGAGGCCACCCACGTGCTGATCTGGGTGTCGGTCAATGCCAGCAAAGACTGCATCGGGTCAGCCGATCAACTGCGGAATACTGCCGTACAGCTGCAGGATGTATTCCATGAAGGTCTGTACCAACCAGGGGCCGGCGACGATCAGCGTGATCAGCATCACCAGCAGGCGCGGCAGGAAGCTCAAGGTCTGTTCGTTGATCTGGGTCGCGGCCTGGAACATCGCCACCAGCAGGCCCACCAACAGGCTCGGCACCACCAGCACGGCAACCATCATGGTGGTCAGCCATAGCGCTTCACGGAACAGGTCGACGGCGACTTCTGGGGTCATGGCGCTATACGCCTCCGAAACTGCTGGCCAGGGTGCCGATAATCAGCGCCCAGCCGTCCACCAGCACAAACAGCATGATCTTGAATGGCAATGAAATAATCAGCGGCGACAGCATCATCATACCCATGGCCATCAGCACGCTCGCCACCACCAGGTCGATGATCAGGAACGGGATAAAGATCATGAAGCCGATCTGGAACGCCGTCTTCAGTTCCGAGGTGACGAACGCCGGCACCAGGATGGTCAGCGGCGCCTGGTCCGGGGTCGCGATGTCGGTGCGCTTGGACAGCCGCATGAACAGCTCAAGGTCGCTGGAGCGCGTCTGCGACAGCATGAAGTCCTTGATCGGGCCCTGGGCCTTGTCGATCGCATCCTGGGCGGTCATTTTCTCTGCCAGGTACGGCTGCAGGGCTTGCTGGTTCACCTTGTCGAACACCGGCGCCATGATGAACAGCGTCAAGAACAAGGCCATGCCGGTGAGGATCTGGTTCGACGGCGTCTGCTGCAAGCCCAGGGCCTGACGCAGGATCGAGAACACGATGATGATCCGCGTGAAACTGGTCATCAGCATGACAAACGCCGGGATAAAACTCAGCGCGGTCATGATCAGCAGGATCTGCAGGCTGACCGAATACTCCTGGGCCCCCGCCGCGTTGGTACCCAGCGTAATCGCCGGGATCGACAACGGGTCGGCGCCAAACGCCAACGGCGCGGCCAGCAACAGCATGAGCGTCAATAAAACGCGCATTACTTCTTATCCTTCTGATCCTTGCCCAGCAACTCCATCAGGCGCTGGGCGAATTCTGGCGTGGCAGGCTGGGACTGGGTGGTTTGCACCGGGGTCTTGAGCACGTGCAGCGGGGTGATTCGGCCAGGGGTAATGCCCAGCAGTATCTGTTCCTCGCCCACTTGCACCAGCACCAGCCGATCACGCGGGCCGAGGGCGCGCGAGCCGATCATTTCGATGACCTGGGCATTGCCCGGGCCGATGTTCTGCACGCGACGCATCAGCCAGGCCAACACGAAGATCAAGCCGACCACCAGCAACAGGCCCAGCACCAGCTGGGTGAGTTGCCCGCCAACGCTGCCGCCGACCGGCGCAGCGGCAGCTTGAGCCACCGGCTCCGCCGCCCACGCCGCCAATGGCAACGCGGCTAACAGTCCCACCATCAGCCGTTTCATATCAGCGCAACTTCTTGATGCGTTCGCTTGGGCTGATCACGTCGGTCAGGCGGATGCCGAACTTTTCGTTGACCACCACCACTTCGCCGTGGGCGATCAGGGTGCCGTTGACCAGCACGTCCAGCGGCTCACCGGCCAGGCGATCCAGCTCGATCACCGAGCCCTGGTTGAGTTGCAGCAGGTTGCGGATGTTGATGTCGGTGCTGCCCACTTCCATGGAGATCGACACCGGGATGTCGAGGATCACGTCCAGGTTCGGCCCATCGAGGGTCACCGGGTCGTGGTTCTTCGGCACGCTGCCAAATTCTTCCATGGGCAAACGGTTACCCGCTGGCGCAGTGGCGGCGTCGGCGGCCAGCAGTGCGTCGATATCGTCCTGGCCAACATCGCCGGTTTCTTCCAGGGCCGCAGCCCATTCGTCAGCCAGGGCCTGGTCTTCGGCGGAAGTGTTTTCGTGTTCGGTAGCCATTACATGTCCTCGGCGGAGCAAACATTCATAAATAGGGGCGCATCAATAGGTGTGGCTAGCGACGATTGATCGGCTCAACCACTTGCAAAGCGAGGTTGCCCTTGTGGGAACCGAGCTTGACCTTGAACGACGGCACGCCGTTGGCGCGCATGATCATTTCGTCCGGCAATTCGACCGGGATAATGTCCCCCGGCTGCATGTGCAAAATATCCCGCAGGCGCAACTGGCGACGGGCCACGGTGGCGCTCAGCGGCACGTCGACGTCCAGCAGGTCTTCGCGCAGGGCCTTGACCCAGCGTTCGTCCTGGTCATCGAGGTCGGACTGGAAGCCGGCGTCGAGCATCTCGCGTACCGGCTCGATCATCGAGTACGGCATGGTCACGTGCAGGTCGCCGCCACCGCCATCGAGTTCGATGTGGAACGTGGACACCACAATGGCCTCGCTCGGCCCGACGATGTTGGCCATGGCCGGGTTCACTTCCGAGTTGATGTACTCGAAATTGACTTCCATGATCGCCTGCCAGGCTTCCTTCAAGTCAATGAAGGCCTGTTCCAGCACCATGCGCACCACGCGCAACTCGGTGGGGGTGAATTCACGGCCTTCGATCTTGGCGTGACGGCCGTCACCGCCGAAGAAGTTGTCCACCAGCTTGAACACCAGCTTGGCGTCGAGGATGAACAGCGCGGTACCGCGCAGTGGCTTGATCTTGACCAGGTTGAGGCTGGTGGGTACGTACAGCGAGTGCACGTACTCGCCGAACTTCATCACCTGCACACCGCCCACCGCCACGTCCGCCGAACGGCGCAGCATGTTGAACATGCTGATCCGGGTGTAACGGGCGAAACGTTCGTTGATCATCTCCAGGGTCGGCATGCGTCCACGGACGATGCGATCCTGGCTGGTCAGGTCATAACTTTTGACGCTGCCGGGCTCGGCAGCCATTTCGGTCTGTACCAGACCGTCGTCGACGCCATGCAACAGCGCGTCGATTTCATCCTGGGACAGCAGGTCCTGCACGGCCATGTGGTGATCCTACTGCAATACGAAATTAGTGAAGAGCGCCTGCTCGATCACGACTTTGCCGAGCTCCTTCTGGGCCACTTCCTGCACGCTGGCAGTGACCTTCTGGCGCAGCATTTCCTGGCCCACCGGGGTGGCCAGGGCGTCGAAACTCTGCCCGGAGAACAGCATCACCAGGTTATTGCGGATCACTGGCATGTGCTCCTTGAGAGCCTCCAGGTCCGCCGCATTCCGCGCCAGCAAGGTGATGCTCACTTGCAGGTAGCGTTGGCGACCGTTCTGGTTGAAGTTGGCGACAAAGGCCGGAAGCATCGGCTCGAAGATTGCCGGTTGCTTGACGTTACCGGCAGTTTCGGCGACAGGTGCCGGCTTGCTGGCACTGCTGTGCATGATGTACCAGGTGCCGCCTACAGAGGCACCGATGGCCAGGAGCAGGCCCACGACAATCATCAGGATAAGCTTGAGCTTGCCTTTGCCTGCCGGTGCGGGTGCTTTTGCTGCGTCGTCACTCTTCGCCATGCCAATAATCCGTCACTATTCGGGGATTCATAGATCTACGGAAAGGCAAGAGCAAGTGTTATGCCAGAGTTGTCTGGCAAGCGCCGAGGAAGGAACACCACAAATCAAATGTGGGAGGGGGCTTGCCCCCGATAGCGGTGTATCAGTCAACTGCTGTATGAACTGACACCCCCTCCCACATTTTGTCCTATGCCGGACTCACGTCAGGCGTAGTAATCGACGGCGCTGGAGCCGATCACCGTCGAAGTCACGGGCGCCACTGCTTCAGCCACATCAATGTGGTTGCCGCTGTCGCCGTTATCTCCACCGCGCCCGCCGCTACCGCTCACACCACGGGTCTGGGTCTGGGTCTGGGCCTGCTGTTGCTGCTGCTCCTGGCCACGGGACTGGTCGGACACGTTCACATCCACCTGCCCCATGCCCTGCTGGGCGAACATCTCGCGCAAGCGACCGGACTGGCTTTCCAGGGCTTCGCGCACCACCGGGTGGGCGCTCATGAAGTTGACCTGGGCCTGCTGGTCGGCGGTCATGTTGACCTTGATGTCCAGGCGACCGAGTTCAGCCGGCTGCAACTGGATCTCCGCCGATTTGAGGTTGGCGCTGGAGAGGTACATCACGCGGTTGACGATCTCGTCGGTCCAGCCGCTCTGGTGCATGGCCAGCGGCGCATTCGTCACCGGCGGCAAGGCATTCGCGGTTTTCGGCGTGGCCGCCTGGGTCAATGCGGCCAGGCGATTGGCGAAGTCATCGACGCGGGTGTCGCTGCTGGCCTCTTTCAAGTCCTTGAGGCCGCCTTCGATCAAGCCGCTGAAGGCCTTGTCGCCGCCCTGGCCAGTGCTGTCCTTGGTGGCTTGCTGGTCGACCATGGTCGCCAGGCCGGCGGCAAAGTTCTGTGCGGCGGTTGGCTGGTCCTGGGTAGTCGTCGGTGCGGTTTTGGCCGGCGCCTGGCTGCTGGCCGACACATGCCCGCCCTGCTCCATCGCCAGGCGTACGGCCGGCATGGCGTCCAGGGGATCGGCCTCGGGATCGAAGGCCGGCTTGGCTTCCTCGGTCGCGGCGATTGGCGCGGTAACCACCGGCGCCGCCTTGTCATCCTTGGCAGCGGCAACGGGTGCCGGGGTTTCCACCGGCACCGGCACCACCACCGGGGTGACCGTGGCAATCAATGCCGGATCGACCACCGGGTCCACCGGAGGCTGCTGCGCCAGGGCCGGATCGACGGGTGCCTCGTCATCCTTGCTGGCAGTGTCGTCGGACGCTGCCGGTGGCTTGGCAGGCAAGGTATTGCCGCTATCGGCAACCGCTGGCGTGCTGGCGGCAGGTTTGTCGTTGCCCGCCGCAGGCTTGGCGCTGGCATCGGCAGGCTTGTCCCGCGTGGGCTTGGCCGAGTTGTCATCGGCCTTGACCGTGGGCTTGGAACCTTGGCTGGCGAACACTTGAGCGAAGCCAGGGCCCTTGTCCCGTGGGTCCGCAGCCACTGCCGGAGGATTGACGGCAGGCGCTTGAGGCTTGGCCGCAGGGGCAGCCTGAAGAAGCGAATTCGGGGCGACTGGCATAGGTAAAGGTCTCCACTGCATGGGGATCGGGGATGCAGTATCAGGAGGTAGAGCAAGAGTCGGGCCAGGTTGATCATTCCCCACGCGCTGCGCGGGAACGATCATCAAATCTGAAACCGCTGCCGCTCCGATTCATACATCGGTTTCACCAACGCAAACTCGTGATCAATCTGATCGACCAACGCCCCCAGGTCTGCCGCCGCCTCAACCGACTCAGCCTCCAACCGCTGGCACAACTGCGCCAATCGCACCGCGCCAAGGTTGCCGCTGCTGCCCTTGAAACTATGCGCAATCCGGCCCAGCGCCTTGGCATCGTCCCGCGCCTGGCGCAAGGCTTCGATGCGCTTCTGGGAATCGTCGAGGAAGGTCGCGAGCAACTTGGGGTACTCGCCTTCCATGACTTCCTGCAAACCCGATAACACCGCCGGGTCCAGATGAATATCAACCACTTGCTCGCTCCTTGATCAAGAATCGGCGGATTATGCCAGAGCCCCCCAGCAAAACTCTACGCACACACTGCGCCCGCCATCGGACCAGCGCACCTCGCTGCTCAATTGGCGCACCAGGTTCAGGCCTCGGCCGGACAGCCGGTCGATGTCCTGCGGCCGGGCCAGCACTTGCTCCACGTCGAACCCTGGCCCGCTGTCTTCAAGGCGCAGGGTCATCTTGCCGCCCGCCTCGGTGGGCACCACCTGTACATGCACGCGCACATAACCACTGCTCAACTGGGCCAGGCGGTCATTGCGCTGACGGTAATACTCGGCAAAACCCTGGGCATCGCGCTTGAGCCGCGAGTCCAGGCCCAGCACACCATGTTCCAACGCATTGGAGTACAACTCGGCCATTACGCTGTAGAGCGCCCCGCTCTGCTCGCGCAGCCCCTGGATCTCCAGCAGCAGTTGCAACAGGTAGGGCAAGGGGTTGTAACGCTTGAGGGTTTCGGCACGAAATTCGAAACTCACCGACCAATCCAGCGGGCACGACTGGCCGCTGTCAGCATACAACGGCCCGGTCGCCCGCAGCGGCTGCCCGGGACCCAGCGTGATCTCCACCATGCTCACGTCATCGCGCGCCACGCCGCAAAAGGCCGCCAGGGCCTGCTCGATGTCGTCGAACAGGCGGTCGGGCTCACGGTTGGCGGCAAACACCTGCTGCAAGCGCTCGGCGCCAAACAGTTGGTCATTGGCGTCGGCGGTATCCAGCACCCCATCGGACAACAGGAACACCCGGTCACCCAGGGCCATCGGCCAGACTTCGGTGCAATCATCAAAGGCTGGCGCCGCCAGCACCCCCAACGGCAAATGCCGCGACTGCAACGGCGTGCGCTTGCCGCTGGCGACTTCATGCACATAGCCTTCGGGCATGCCGCCGTTCCACACCTCCACCACCCGCCGCTGCGTGCTCAGGCACAACAAGGTGGCGCAGCAGAACATGTCCACCGGCAGGATGCGTTTGAGCTTGGCATTCATCTCCCGCAGGATCTGCGCCAGGCCATAGCCCTTGGCGGTCATGCCGTAGAACACTTCAGCCAGGGGCATGGCGCCCACCGCTGCCGGCAGGCCATGGCCGGTGAAATCGCCGAGCAGTACGTGCATGTCACCCGACGGCGTGTACGCCGCCAGCAGCAGGTCGCCGTTGAACAGCGCATAGGGCGATTGCAGGTAGCGGATATTCGGCGCCGCGTTGATGCAGCCGGAGTGGGCGACTTTATCGAACACCGCCTTGGCCACCCGTTGCTCACGCAGCAGGTAGTCATGGTGCCTGGCGATCTGGTCACGCTGCTGCAACACCGTGGCTTGCAGGCGGCGCAGGCGATCCATGGCGTTGATCTTGGCCGCCAGGATCAGCTGGTTGTAGGGTTTGGGCAGGAAGTCATCGCCGCCGGCATCCAGGCATTCGGCCAGGGCGGCGCTTTCGCGCAAGGACGTGAGGAAGATGATGGGGACCAGCTCTTCCCCCGCCAACTGCTTGATCTGGCGCGCAGCACCAAAGCCATCCATCACCGGCATCAATGCGTCCATCAACACCAGTTGCGGACGCTCACGGGCGAACACTTCAACGGCTTCCTCGCCGTTGCTGGCGGTAATCACGTGGTGACCCTGGCGTCGCACGATGGTCGACAGCAACAGCAGATCGGCGGCGCTGTCTTCGGCGATCAGGATCGTCAGCGGCTCGACCGCGGGGGCCAGGGCGCTCAATTGATGTCGAACAATTTATCGAAGTTGGAGATGGCGAGGATCTTGCGCACATCGGAGTTGGTGTTGATCACCTGGACCTCCGCCTCCTCGCCACCGGCATGGTCCCGCAACAGCAGGAGCATGCCCAGGGCCGAACTGTCCATATAGGTGGTTTCTTTCAGGTCGACCACATACGAATCAGGCACCTTGTAGTAACGCTCGTAGGCGTCGCGAAACGCCTGGTGGCTGCCGAAATCGAACCGGCCCTTGATGGCGATCGTCAACTTCTTCCCGTCCAGGGATACTTCTGACTCGATTGACATGCGACTGCTTCCTTGTCATAGGCATAGACACAAGGTGTAGCAGGCGAATGGGATACCAGCAACACCGCAAGTCAAATGCGGGAGGGGGCTTGCTCCCGATAGCCGTGGATCAGTCAACAAACTCATTGGCCGATCTACCGCTATCGGGAGCAAGCCCCCTCCCCCATTCAGAATTGTGATTGGCGGGGAAGACGCTGTGATAGTTCGTCGAGCAGCTTCTGCTCGCGCTTGTCTTCCAATGCCCGCGCTTCGTCGATGTAGCGCTGCACCAGTTTGCGCAAGCCCTCGACGCGGGCAAAGGCTTGCTGCCAGCTCTCGCGAGCCTTGTCGAGGTTGTTCTGGTGCCAGGCCAGGCTTTGGCGCTGCTGGCCGACGGCCGTTTCGAGCTGATTGAGAAAGCCCTGGTAACTCATCAGCCATTGGCCCGACACACCTTGCGTGCCGCGTTCGATCCATTGCTGCTGGTATTCGCTACGGAAGCGCTCAAGGTCGCCCAGCTTGCTTTCCGCCAAACGCACTTGCCCCTGGAAATACCCCAGGCGCTGGACGGCGGTTTTCTCGGCTTTTTCGGCCATGTCCACCACCGGGGCCAGGCGCGCAGCGCGGCTGTTGGCCATGGCTTAGCCGCCCGGCGCGGGGGCGAAGATCGAACCCAGGTGCGCTTCGCTTTCACCCATGCTGATCTTGTCGTTGAGGCCCTGGCGCAAGTAGGTCACCAACTGCGGTTGCAGGGCGATCGCCAGGTCGGTGTCGCGATCACCACCGGCCACATAGGCGCCGACGCTGATCAGATCGCGACTCTGTTGATAACGCGACCACAGCTGCTTGAACTGCTGCGCGCGGGCCATATGCTCCGGCGTGACCACCGACGGCATCACCCGGCTGATCGACGCTTCGATGTCGATGGCCGGGTAGTGCCCCTCCTCCGCCAAACGCCGCGACAGCACGATGTGGCCGTCAAGCACGCCCCGCGCCGAGTCGGCGATGGGATCCTGCTGGTCATCGCCTTCGGACAATACGGTGTAGAACGCGGTGATCGAACCACCACCGGCCTCGGCATTACCGGCGCGCTCCACCAGCTTGGGCAGCTTGGCGAACACCGACGGCGGGTAGCCCTTGGTGGCCGGGGGCTCGCCGATGGCCAGGGCGATTTCCCGCTGGGCCTGGGCGAAACGGGTGAGCGAGTCCATCAGCAACAGGACGTTCTTGCCCTTGTCGCGAAAATATTCGGCGATGCGCGTGCAGTACATGGCCGCGCGCAAACGCATCAGCGGCGCATCGTCCGCAGGGGATGCGACCACCACCGAGCGCTTGAGGCCTTCTTCACCGAGGCTGTGCTCGATGAATTCCTTCACCTCGCGGCCCCGCTCGCCGATCAGGCCCACCACGATGATGTCGGCCTCGGTAAAGCGCGTCATCATGCCGAGCAATACCGACTTACCCACACCCGTACCGGCGAACAGGCCCAGACGCTGGCCGCGGCCGACCGTCAATAAACCGTTGATGCTGCGAATGCCCACGTCGAGCGGCACGCTGATGGGGTTGCGGTTGAGCGGGTTGATCGTGGGGCCGTCCATCGGCACCCAGTCTTCGGCCTTCATGCCGCCCTTGCCGTCCAGCGCGCGACCGGCGCCGTCCAGCACACGGCCGAGCATGCTCATGCCCATGGGCAGGCGGCCGGTATCGGCCAGGGGCACCACGCGGGCGCCGGGCGCAATACCGGCCAGGCTGCCGACGGGCATCAGGAAAATCTTGTTGCCGGAAAAGCCCATCACTTCGGCTTCGACCTGCACCGGGTGATAGCTGTCGTCGTTGATCACCATGCAGCGACTGCCCATGGCGGCGCGCAGGCCTTCGGCTTCGAGGGTCAGGCCGACCATGCGCAACAGGCGCCCTTCGAGGATCGGCTGGCCGGGCAACTCGGTGGCCTCGGCGTAACCGCCCAGGCGCTTGGCGAAGCTGGTGCGGTCAAGGCGCATCGGGGGCGTCCAGGTCCACGCTCAGGTCCGGCTCGGCCGGGTTCAGCGCCTGCTCGTGTTGCTGATCAAGCAGCTTGGCCATGATCTGGCTGATGCGGGTTTCCACCGTGGCATCGATGCGGCTGTGCTCGGTCTCGACCCGGCAACCGCCGGGCTGCAGCGCCGCATCTTCGACGATGCGCCAGGTTTCTTCATGGCGCTCGCGCATCGCTTTGACCTGTTCGAAGTCCTGCGGGTTGATGTACAGCCGCACATTGCCGACGCCCAGGGGCAGCAGCTTGAGAGCTTCGCGCATCACGCTTTCGATCTGGCTGGAATCCAGCACCAGTTCGCGCTGGATCACCTGGCGGGCGATGTGCTGTACCAGGCCGACCATGGATTTTTCGATTTGCGAGTCCTGCTCGGCGATGGGCGCGAACAGGTTGCCCATCAGCCGATCCAGGCTCTCCAGCTTGACGCTCAGCGCCGCCTCGGCCTCCTGGCGCACCTTGAGGGTGGTGCTGCGAAAACCGTCTTTCTCGCCGGCGGCGAAGCCTTCGTTGTAGGCCTCCTGACGGATGCTCTCCAACTCTTCCAGGGTCAGTGGCTGGACTTCCTCCAGCGGCACTTCTTCCATTTCCACCGGCGGCTCTTCAACCGGTTCCGGCTCGGGCTCGGGCACATGCGGATCGAAGCTGGGCAACGACCAGATGTCGAACCCACCGACGTCCCGTGCGCGAATCAGATCGCTGGGCGCCTCATCTTTGTTCGACATGAGCAGCGCCTTAGATCATTTCTTCGCCGCCCTTCCCGCCGAGAACGATTTCTCCGGCTTCGGCCATACGGCGGGCAATCGTGAGGATTTCCTTCTGGGCGGTTTCCACGTCGCTGACGCGTACCGGCCCCTTGGCTTCCAGGTCGTCGCGCAACAGCTCGGAGGCACGCTTGGACATGTTCTTGAAGATCTTCTCCTTGACGCCTTCGTCGGAGCCCTTGAGTGCCAGTACCAGCACATCGGAGGACACTTCGCGCAGCAGCGCCTGGATGCCACGGTCGTCGACATCGGAGAGGTTGTTGAACACGAACATGAGGTCTTCGATCTGGCCGGACAGGGTGTCGTCGATCTCGCGGATCGAGTCCATCAACTGGCCTTCGACCGAGCTGTCGAGGAAGTTCATGATGTCGGCCGCGCGCTTGATACCACCCAAGGTGGTACGCGAGGCGTTCGAGTTGCCCGAGAACTGTTTCTCGAGAATCGTGTTGAGTTCTTTCAGGGCCGCCGGCTGCACGGTGTTCAGCGACGACACGCGCAGGATGATGTCCAGGCGCACTTTATGGTCGAAGTGGCCGAGGACCTCACCGGCCTGGTCCGGGTCGAGGTAAGCCACCACGATCGCCTGGATCTGCGGGTGCTCGTAGCGGATCACGTCGGCGACCGCGCGCGGTTCCATCCACTTGAGGCTGTCCAGGCCACTGGTGTTGCCGCCCAGCAGGATGCGGTCGATCAGGCCGTTGGCCTTGTCTTCGCCCAAGGCCGAGGTGAGCATCTTGCGGATGTAGCTGTCGGAGCCGACGCCCAGGCTGGTCTGGTCGCCGACGATCTCGACGAACTCGCTCATCACCTGCTCGACTTGCTCACGGTGCACATTGCGCATCTGCGCCATGGCCACGCCCACACGCTGGACCTCTTTAGGCCCCATGTGACGCAGCACTTGGGCGGCGTCGGTTTCACCGAGGGACAGCAGCAATACAGCGGCTTTGTCGACCTTGGTAAGTTTGGCAACAGCGGCTCGACTATCACTCATCTGCGTTAATCCACTCTTTCACGACCTGGGCCACACGGCCCGGGTCTTCTGCTACCAGACTTTTGATTGCGTTCAACTGAGCGTCGTAGCCTTCGCTCGGGCTCGGCAACAGGATGCTTTGCGGGCCGCCGAGGCTGACGCGGTCGTTGGCCAGTTCGCCGTCCAGGCCGCCCATGCCACCCAACTCGACATCGCTGCCACCGAAGGCCGCCAGTTGCTTCTTGCCGTTGCCGGTAATGTTGTTGAGCACCGGGCGCAGCACACCGAACACCAGCACCAGGATGAACAACACACCCAGCACTTGCTTGACGATGTCCCAGAACCACGGCTGGGTGTAGAACGCCGCTTCGGCGATCACTTCACCGCGCTCGGCGGAGAACGGCATGTTGATCACGCTGACGCTGTCACCACGACTGGCGTCAAAACCAACGGCGTCCTGCACCAGGCGCGTGAAGCGCGCCAATTCGTCGGCGCTCCACGGCGCACGTGTTACAGCACCGTCAGCGGCGTTGACCTTGACCTGGTCATCGACCACCACCGACACCGACAGGCGATTGACGCGACCCTGCTGCTGCTTGGTGTGGCTGATAGAACGGTCGAGTTCGAAGTTCTTGGTGGACTGGTTGCGCTTGTCCGCCGGGTACGGCGCGAGCATCGGCTGGCCGGTGGCCGGGTCCATGATCTGCTGGCCGTTGGCATCCAACAGTGGCTGGCCAGGCTGGATCGCGCCAGCGGTGGCTGCGGCGCCACCGGTGGTTTGCGGCGCCGAGGCCGGGGCCGGTGGCTGGTTGCTCAGGGCACCCGGCACACCTTGCGGGCCATTGCTGGCGGTGCGTTGTTCGCTGGTCGATTGCTCACTGCGCAGGGCCGGCTGGTCCGGGTTGAACTGCTCGGAGGTCGACTCGACGGCACTGAAGTCCACGTCGGCAGACACTTCCGCCTTGTAGCGGTCATTGCCCAGCACCGGTTGCAGGATGTTGTGCACACGCTGGGTGAGCATGCTTTCCATGCGGCGGCTGTAGTCGAACTGCTTGCCGGCCTGGGTCAGCGCGGAGTTTTCGGCCATGTCGGACAGCAGGTTGCCCTTCTGGTCGACCACGGTGATTTGCGACTTGCTCAGTTCGGGAACGCTGGTGGCCACCAGATTGATGATCGCCAGGACCTGGCCAGGCTCCAGGGAGCGGCCGGAAAACAGTTCGACCAGTACCGAAGCACTTGGCTTGCGCTCGTCGCGCACAAACACCGAGCTTTTCGGGATCGCCAAGTGCACGCGGGCACCCTTGACGTTGTTCAGGCTGGAAATGGTGCGCGCCAGCTCGCCTTCAAGGCCACGCCGGTAGCGGGTGGCTTCCATGAACTGGCTGGTCCCCAGGCCCTGATCCTTGTCGAGGATCTCGAAACCGATGTTGCTGTCGGACGGGGTCACGCCGGCGGCGGCCAACTTCATCCGCGCACGGGCCACATCGTCGGCCTTGACCAGCAAGGCGCCGGAGTTGGGCTCCACGGTGTAGGCGATGTCGGCGGCGGCGAGGGTTTCCATGATCTGCTTGGAATCCATGCCCGCCAGGCTGCCGTACAGCGGCCGATAATCAGGTTGCTGCGACCACAGCACTACGGCAAAACCAATCGCCACGCTGGCAGCCAGGCCGACCATCAGGCCCACCTGACGCAGCATGGTCATTTCCGAGAGGTTTTCCAGGAACGATAGGCCAAACAGCGGCGGCTTGCCGTCTGCCTTGGCGGGTACGTTGTCGGAGACTGCTTCTGCCATGACTTAAATCTCGCCCTTAAACCGGCATCTGCATGATGTCTTGATAGGCCTGGACCAGCTTGTTACGCACTTGGGTCAGGGCCTGGAAGGAGACGCTGGCCTTTTGCGAGGCGACCATCACATCGGTGAGGTCCACGCCGCTTTTGCCGATCTCGAACGCATTGGCCAACTGGCTGGAGGCTTGCTGGGTGTCGCTGACTTTGTTGATGGCCTGGCCGAGCATGTCGGCGAAGCTGCTTTGGCCCAATTCCGGCGCTGGCGCGACGGATTTCGGCTGAGCCATGGCATCCATTTGCATGGAGCGCATATCCAACATCAACCGATTGAACTCAATACCCTGGCTCATGACCTTCTCTCTCCAACCCGCAAATTTTTGACACTACGCAGCGATTACTAGGGGAGGTAGCAACAAGGGTGCCAGCTCTGTATCAACTCGTAAGAAAAGGCGACAAACCTTGTCGACCTTGTTACCGGTTACGTGGCGAATAAATACGCTTCCACGTCCATCCCGGCGTCGCGCATCTGCGCCAGCTTGTAGCGCAGGGTGCGCGGACTGATGCCCAGGCGCTCGGCGGCCTCTTTGCGACGGCCGCGCTCGGCACGCAGGGTGTCGATGATCATCTGGAATTCGCGGCGGCGCAGGTCGTCGCCCAGGGCGCCGGCAGACTCAGCCTCTGCAACCACCGGCACGGGCGCCAACGTCGGCAATGGCGCGGCACCACTGCCCATGGCCAGACAGAAATCCTGGGGCTGGATCAAGCCGCCCTGCTGCAGAATCAGCGCGCGCTGGATGGCGTTGTCCAATTCCCGCACGTTGCCGGGCCATGGATAACTGATCAGGCAGGCCTGGGCTTCGGCCGACAGCCGCGCCTGGGCGTGCTTCATTTTTTTGACGTGGTTGTTCAGCAGGCGCTCGGCCAGCGGAATGATGTCTGCCGGGCGCTCACGCAGCGGTCGCCAGGCCAGCGGGAACACCGAGAGCCGATAGAACAGGTCTTCCCGGAAACGCCCCTCCGCCACTTCGCCGGCGAGGTCACGGTTGGTGGTGGCGACCACGCGGATATCCAGCTGGATCGGCTTGCGCGCGCCGACTCGCTCCACTTCGCGCTCCTGCAGCACCCGCAGCAGTTTGGCTTGCAGGCCCAGGGGCATTTCCGAAATCTCATCCAACAGAATGGTGCCGCCATCGGCCTGTTCGAACTTGCCCGCCTGGGCCGCGATGGCGCCGGTGAACGAGCCCTTTTCGTGGCCGAACAGCGTGGCTTCAAGCATGTTGTCGGGGATCGCCGCGCAGTTGATGGCGATAAACGGTTGTTTGGCGCGGGTCGACTGCTGGTGGATATAACGCGCCAGCACCTCTTTACCGGTGCCGGACTCGCCGGAGATCAGCACCGTGGAATCACTGCGCGCCACACGGGCCGCCAACTCGAGCAATTGGGCACTGGCGGGTTCGAAGGCAATCGGGCCCTCGCCTTCGTGGGCCGGGATCACGCCCAGGGCGTGGCGCGCGACCAGTTCGATCAGGGCTTTAGGCTCGAAGGGTTTGACCAGGTAATCCGCAGCGCCCTGGCGCATCGCGTCCACGGCACGCTCCACCGCGCCATGGGCGGTCATCAGCAACACCGGCAGTTGCGGCTGACGCGCCCGCAGCAGGCCGAGCAACTGGTGGCCGTCCATGCCGGGCATGTTCACGTCGCTGACCACGAGGCTGAAGGTTTCCTGCTCCACCGCCTCCAAGGCGTCCTCAGCAGACCCGACCGCCCGGTAGTCATGGCCCGCCAACAGCAGCGTGTCAGCCAATGCTTCACGCAGGGCGCGATCGTCTTCCACCAACAGAACCTTGATAGCCATATCCTTACTCCGCGCTCGCCGCGCATGAAAACAGCGGCAAGGTCATTAATGCACAGGTGCCACGCCCCAAGCGGGAATGCAGCTGCAATTCTCCCTGATGGGCACGCGCCACGGCCTTGACCACGGTCAGGCCCAGGCCGGTACCGTTGGTCTTGGTGGTAAAAAACGGTTCACCCAGGCGCTTGAGCACCAGCGGGTCGATGCCGCTGCCGCTGTCGCTGATGCACAGGCGCAAGGTTTGCTCGCGGTTGTACAGGTGCACCTTGAGCCGCGCACCGGGGCCACTGGCCTGGGTGGCGTTTTCGATCAGGTTGAGCAGCGAGCCCACCAAGGTGTCGCGGTTGCACAGCAGCTCGCCGAGGTGGCTGTCGCACTGCCAGCGCACTTGCACGTCTTGAATATGGGTAGCGGCCGCAGCCTGCAGGGCCTGCATCAGTTGGGCCGGCGTCACGCGGTCGGTCAGCGGCAATTCGCCGCGGGCAAACACCAACATGTCGCGCACCTGGTGCTCCAATTCATGCAGGCGCTCCTTCAGGCGCCCGGCAAAGCGCTGGTGGGTGGCGGCGGGCAACTGTTCATCAGTCAAATGACTGGCGTAGATCAACGCGGCCGACAGCGGCGTGCGGATCTGATGCGCCAACGAAGCGACCATCCTGCCCAGGGACGACAAACGCTCATGGCGCGCCAACTGGTCTTGCAGGTGACGGGTTTCAGTCAGGTCGTTGAGCAGCACCAACTGGCCCGGTTCCGCATCCAGGGAACGGGTGGCAATGGACAGGCGACGACCGTCTTTCAGGGAGATTTCGTGACCATCGTCCTCACGCGGCGCAAAGCAGCGGGTGATGACATGGCGCCACAGCTCGCCTTCCAGCGGCAGGCCGAGCATGTCGCAGGCCGCCGGGTTGGCTTCACGCACGCGGCCGTCTTCATCGATGACGATCACGCCACCGGGCAACAGCGACAGCAGGTTTTGCAGACGGTTGGCCAGGCGCTCTTTCTCGGCCAGCTCTTCCATGCGCTGGGCGCTGACCACCGCCAGCTCGCCTTTAAGCTCGGAGACCCGGGCTTCCAGCAGGCTGTAGGAGTCGGTCAGTTGGCTCGACATCTGGCTGAACTGCGAGAACGCCTGTTCAAGACCCTGGCGGGTCGGCGGCTCTACAGGCGGAACCAGCCCCTGGATGGCAGGGGTCGAAGATAGTTGGGCGGCGTGGGGCATCATGCTCTCTCGCTTGGCTGACCGTCAGTTAAACGGAACGTTGCGAGAGCTATAGCAATAGTTGTGCCGAAAAAAAACCGCTGAAATATCAGCGGCTTGGAAAACAGGCGTCAATCATCTGCCTGTTCATCACCTTCTTTGCGGCTCATACCGTACTTGCGCATCTTCTCCACCAGGGTGGTTCGACGGATACGCAGGCGCTCGGCGGCACGGGCGACGATGCCGTTGGCGTCGTCCAGGGCCTGTTGGATCAACCCCTGCTCGAGGTTGCCGAGATAGTCCTTCAAGTCCAGGCCTTCGGGCGGCAGCATCGCGGTGGAGCCGAAGTCTGGGGCATGGCCGTTGATGGCAACGCGTTCTTCCATGTCGCTGCGCAGGCTGTCGACCAGTTGCTCGTCTTCGTCGTCGACGTAGCGGAATTTCTTCGGCAACTCGACCACGCCGATCACCCCGTAGGGATGCATGATCGCCATGCGTTCCACCAGGTTGGCCAGTTCACGGACGTTGCCCGGCCAGCCGTGGCGGCACAGGGACATGATCGCGGCCGAGTTGAAGCGGATCGAACCGCGCTTTTCGTGCTCCATGCGCGAGATCAGTTCGTTCATCAGCAGCGGGATGTCTTCCACGCGCTCACGCAGCGGCGCCATCTCGATCGGGAATACGTTGAGGCGGTAGTACAGGTCTTCGCGGAAACTGCCGACCTCGATCATGCTTTCGAGGTTCTTGTGGGTCGCGGCGATGATGCGCACGTCGACGCTCTGGGTCTTGTTGCTGCCCACGCGCTCAAAGGTGCGCTCCTGCAATACACGCAGCAGCTTGACCTGCATCGGCAGCGGCATGTCGCCGATTTCGTCGAGGAACAGGGTGCCGCCGTTGGCCAGCTCGAAACGCCCGGCACGACTGGTGATCGCCCCGGTAAAGGCGCCCTTCTCGTGGCCGAACAGTTCGCTTTCGAGCAGCTCTGCCGGGATCGCCCCGCAGTTGACCGGCACAAAAGGCCCGTCGCGGCGCTTGGAGTGGTAGTGCAGGTTGCGCGCGACCACTTCCTTGCCGGTGCCCGACTCGCCGAGGATCAGCACACTGGCGTCGGTATCGGCCACCTGCTGCATCATCTGGCGCACGTGCTGGATGGCACGGCTGGTGCCGACGAGGCTGCGGAACAGGTTGGGTTCGCGGTGGCGACCGCGCTCGCGGGCCTGGTCGTACATCTCGCGATAGACCTGGGCACGGTGCAGGGAATCAAGCAATTTGCTGTAGCTGGGGGGCATTTCCAGACTGGAAAGCACGCGGCGGCGCTGGTCTTCCGGCAGCTCGACAGAAGAAATATCACCAATTAGCAACACCGGAAGGAACTCATCCCAGGTAGACAGTGTCTTTAACAAGCCCAAAACACCACCTGGAGCGTTTACCGTCCCGATCAGCACACAAATGACTTCACGGCTCGATGACAATGAGCTCGACACCTGTTGCCAATCATGGCTGCCACAGGGCAGATTTTCTTCGCCAAGAAAATTCAAAATCACCGCCAAGTCGCGGCGGCGGACGCTATCGTCATCGATCAGCAGAATTTTGGTTTCACGCCACATGCAATAGCAACTTCCCTAGTAAAACTTCCTGCCCCGAGATTGTGGGCAATCGAGGCGCCTGTAAGACTTCTTACCTTACTAGACGTCTGAAATCTGAAAACAGCACTAGTTAAGTCAAAAAAGCTGGCACGGTCAAATTTATGACGCGCCGGTAGGATTAACTGCGACTGTTCAGCCGAACAGATGGTAAACCTTTGACGCATTTTTCGCTTGGTTGATCTGCGACATCTCTTCAAAAATCGCCTGGCGCTCGCCTGTCGTCACCTCCAGTAACTGCTGATATACCACCAACAGGCTCTCAAGCTTCTCGCGCAGCGCATCTTCGTCCACCGGCGCTTCGCTGAGCACCTCATCGATCACCGCGCGGCAACCCAGGTCCAACTCGCCAACGGCCTCCCAATTGCGGTCGGCCAGCGCGCCGATCAGGGCTTCGCGGGTTTCGTCGATGCGTTGCAGTGCTTGGCTCATGATCTGTACCTCAAGGCGATCCGCCTTATTGTGGAGCGATGGCATCCCAGCCGGTTTTGACTGTAATCAGCAGGCGGGCGACTTCGTCGATCATCTCGGCGTCATTGACTTGATTCGCCTCGACCAGACGATTGCCCATGTAGTTGTACAGGGCGTCCAAACGCTGTATCGCTTCCGGATCTTCGGCTTTCTCCGGCTCCAGGCCATCGCGCAGGCCGGAGATAATTTCGATCGCCTTGCCCAGCAGCAGCCCTTTCTGGGCGATATCACCGCGACTCAACGCCCCCTTGGCCTGCGCCATACGATCCAGGCCACCTTCCATCAGCATCTGCACCAGGCGATGCGGGCTGGCCTCGGAGACCTGAGCATGGGAATTGACCTTCTGGTACTGGCGAAGGGCTCTCATCGGGTTCATGTTGCTACCTCGTTACTGGCGACAATCGAATAGGTTTGCTTAACCAGTTTTTCGACTGAGGCGACAAAAACTTTAATCCAGAACCATGGGCCAGGGCCCTGAATCAGGGCCGCGGGCGCGCCGTCCATCAGCTCGACTTCGGATTGTTCAGCGAGTTGAGGGTGGTCATGATGCTGGAGCTGCTGGAGTTGATCTGGGCGATCATGGTGTCCATAGCGGTGTACTTGGCCGTCAGGGACTTCTGCAAGGCATCCATGCGCCGCGTCAGGTCATCCGTCTCTTTGGTCAAGTCGGTCAACTTGTTGTTGAGATCGGTGGCACGGGTCGCCAGCGTGCCGGTGGTGCCGACATAACTGTTGGTCGCCTTGTTCATCCGCGTGATCAAGCCCGTGTCGCCCGTGAACAGCTTGGCGATATCGCCGGCGCCTTTAACTACTGCCGCGTTCCAGGTTTTGTCATCCAGGCTCAACAGCCCGGTTTTCTGGTCAGTGGTTACACCCATCTGTGCCAAACTGGAAATACTGCCTGCACCAGAACCGCTGACCAACTCCGAACGCAGGCTGTTCACCAGTTGACGCATCGAAGCATCACCGGTCAACGCCCCTGCGGTGGTGGTCGAGGCATCGCCGGTGGCGGTGACTTTGGTCTGGGTATTGACGGCTGTCATCAGCGCGTTGTACGCGGTGACGAACGACTGTACCGAGGTTTTCAACGTGTCGGTGTTGCTGGCCACGGTGATGGTCGTTGGCTTGGTCAAGTCAATCGTGTCCAGCAGATCCAGGGTCACGCCACTGATCGCAGACGTGATCTTGTTGCTGTTGGATGACATTTCAACGTCATCGATGAAGTACTTGGCATTTTTTGGGGCCGCGCCCTTGTCATACCCGGTGGCCAGCTGCGAGTCGCCACTGAGGGTGATGTCGGTGCCTTCGCCCATGTTGGTCGACGTCAGTACCAGACGTGCTCCGTTGGAGTCACTCAGCACGTTGGCGCTGATGCCCTGGGACGAAAGCTGAGTATTGATGGACTCGCGCACCTGTTGCAAGGTTGCGCCGCCAGGAATCACCACGTCATAGCTTTTGCCCGACTGGTTGATCGTCAACGTCTGGTCTTCGTCGGTGCTATTGGCCTTGCCCGTCGCGCCGTCCACATTCACTGCGGTGGTGACTTTCGACGCGGTCGCCAGGTTCGTGACTTTCAGCACGTACTTGCCGCTGGACGCGCCGTCAGCCAAGGTCACCTTGGCATTTTTCTCTTCCGAAGAAGTGGCCGCCAGCCCATTGAACGCCGAGGCATTGTTCAACTTGGTGATCGCCGCCTGGTAGGCTTCCAACGCCGTCTTGACCGAACCAACCGCCGACAACTGCACGGTGGCCTTTTTCTGCTCGTTGGTGATCTGCGCTTGCTTGGGCGCTTGTTCAGCCCCCACCAGCGCCTTGACGATAGCTTGCGTGTCGTAGCCCGAACCTGGGCCGGAAATCGTTGAACTAGCCATTTGCCATTCTCCTTGTCCTGCAGCGGCCGTTTTTTTGGCGCTTATGCGTTCTGACCGCAATCAGAGACATGTTTCGTGCCAACTCAGGCCTTGCTATCAAACAGCAAGCTGCTGGCATCGCTAAGGTTCTGCGCCAGCTTCAGCGCAGTCTCCGAGGGTATCTGTCGAATCACTTCACCACTGTCCGTGGCGATCACCTTGACGACCACCTTGCCGGTGGAGTCATCGATGGAAAAATCCAGGTTGCGCTGTGAAGCCTGCACAAACTCGCGAATATCGGTTACCGCTTTTTCCAGCGCGACGCGCTGCGGCTCCTCGCCCTTGACCGGTTCGCTGCTGGCTGCAGTCTTTGCCTGGGGCACCGGTGCGGCGCTGGGCTGGGCTGTACCAGAGGCGTAGGGAGTACTTAGCTTGATGCTCATGTCCATGTCACCACCTCCAAACTGAAAAAACGGAAGGGCACGTTAAACGCACCCTCCCGTTATTTAACCGCTGTCGCCTATTACTGAAGCAGCTTCAGAACAGAGGATGGCAGTTGGTTGGCCTGGGACAGGATCGCAGTGGAAGCCTGTTGCAGGGTTTGTTGCTTGGTCAGCTCAGCAGCTTCAGAAGCGAAGTCAGCGTCTTCTACGCGGCCTTTGGCAGCGGAGGAGTTCTGCGAAATGCTCTGCAGGTTGGCCACGGTGCTGGCGAAGCGGTTTTGTACGGCACCCAGCTGCGAACGCTGGCTGTCGATCTGCTGCATGGCGTCGTCCAGAGCCTGGATGGCCTGCTGCGAAGAAGCGGCAGTCAGGACGTTCAGGTCGGAAACGCTGGTTTCCATGGTAACAGCGGTTTTGGTGCCGGCGTTAGCAACAGCGGTAAGACCCAGTGCAGCCAGGCCAGTACCGGCGCTGCCGTCCTTAATAGTAATGTCTTTGTCAGCGAACAGGTTCAGGGTGCCGTCAGTATTTTTGCTGGCTTGTACACCAGTGCTGGCGCTGTTGATCGAAGAAACGATCGCGTCAGCAGTGTCACCAGTCTTGAACTTAACTTCAACGCCGTTCACAGAAACGGAGGTGTCAGAGGTCAGTTTAGCTTGGCTGGTACCAGCCGAAAGACCCAACTGCGACAGCGAACCACTGGTGGTGTTGGCTAGCTTGATATCGGCACCACCGCCCGACGTTACTTTGACTCGACCATCAACCAAAGTCGCGGTGCCACCAGTACCCGCAGCAGTGGCAATTTTGCCCAACACAGTGGCGTATGTATCGGTAGCAGTCCAAGCTACAGCATTGCCGTTGACCGAAACGCCACCGACTGCGCCCATTGCGGTAGTGCCAATTGGAGTAGTGTTTGTAGCAGGAGTAGAGCCAGCGGTCAGACCGAGCTTGGTCAGGCCAGCTGTTGCACCACCGGTAGCGGAAGCGCCCAGGGTAATGGCACTTTTCGACGTCAGACTCACGACGCCAGCGCCATCAGCGGTAGCAGTCACACCAGTAGTAGCTGTTTGAGCGTTGATCGCGGTAACAGCGGCAGTACCTGCAGCGCTACCAGCTGCAGCAACACCCAGAGTGATTTCAGTACCGTTGATGGTAAATGCATCGGTAGCCACGGTAGCCAGTGCCGCAGCACTGCCCGTAACAGTGGCTTTAGTGCCACCCAGTACAGAACCGGTCGAAGTAGCGGCCAAGCCAGTCATCGCAGTGCCGTTTACAGCTGCTTCTTTGTAGTTGCCTTTCAGCGCAGTAGAGCTGATGTCGGTCATACCGAACGAGATAGTCTCGTTGGCATTCGCTCCGATCTGGAATGCTACGTTGTTGAACGAGCCGTCCAGCAGGTTACGACCACCGAAGGTGGTGGTGCTGGCGATACGGTTCAGCTCGCCCACTTTAGCGGTGAATTCCTGCTGCAGGGAAACACGGTCAGCGTCGCTTTTATCACCGTTCGCCGCTTGCAGGGCGAGTTCACGTAGACGCTGCAGGGTGTTGGTGGATTCTTGCATCGCGCCTTCAGCGGTCTGGGCAATCGACACGCCGTTGTTGGCGTTGGAGATTGCAACGTTCAGGCCTTTGACCTGGTTGTTCAGACGGTTGGCGATCTGCATGCCGGCAGCGTCGTCTTTGGCGCTGTTGATTTTCAGGCCGGAGGACAGACGGTTCATCGACTGGCTCAGAGCGTCGGAAGCTTTGTTCAGGTTCTTCTGGACACCCAGGGAAGTGATGTTGGTGTTTACTGATAATGCCATGACGAAATCCTCGTTGATTGGATGCTGCGGCTTCCGGCCCTGGCAACCGCCGGGTGTGGCCTAGAGAACCTACGTAATAGTTATCGTCGTGGTAGCCAGTTGCTTGAGGGTTTTTTTGAATTTTTTTACTAGCACCGTGCCACCCCTTGCAATTCAAGGGCTTAGGCCCGCGAAAAACCCCGGTTTCATTGGCTTTTCTGGCGCCAATAAAAAAACGCCGATGATCTCTCGATCATCGGCGTTTCTTTTGAAGCCGGTTAAAACCTCACGAACGATAGAGAATCGCCGACCCCCACGACAACCCCACACCAAAACCACTGATGGCCACGCGCTTCCAGGTGGCGTCGATCACATGCTTTTCCAGCAGCAACGGAATGCTCGACGACACGGTGTTGCCGGTCTCGACCATGTCCTTGATGAACTTGTCCACCGGTGCATCTTCAAAGCGACGCGCCACGGCGTCGACAATCGCCGCACTGCCCTGGTGAATGCAGAACGCATCGATCTCATCGGCCGCAAGGTCCGACTCGTTGAGCAGCTCGTGCAAATGCGCCGGCACCTTGAGCAAGGCGAAGTTGAATACCTGGCGGCCGTTCATGAAGAACACGCCATCGCTGACCTTGAGGTGCGGTGCGCCGGAACCGTCGGTGCCGAACTTGGCCTTGCCCAGCAACCACGGCGCATCTTCGCCCATCCAGGTAGCGGTGGCGGCATCGCCGAACAGCATGGTGGTGTTGCGGTCTTCCGGGTCGACGATCTTCGAATACGGGTCGGCGGTGACCAACAGGCCGTTTTTCAGGCCGGTGGCTTCCATGAAGCCCTTCATCGCGTAGATACCGTAGACGTAGCCGGAGCAGCCCAGGGAAATATCAAACGCCGCCACGTGCGTGGGCAGGCCCAGTTTGTCCTGGACGATCGCAGCCGTATGGGGCAAACCCTCTTCATCGCCGTTCTGGGTGACGACGATCAGCGCATCGATGGACTCGCGCTTCAAGTCCGGATTGTTGGCAAACAAAGCGTTGACCGCCTCGACACACAGATCGGAGGTTTCCTGCGCGGCTTCCTTGCGCGGCAGGAACGCCGAACCGATCTTGCCGATGATGAATTCTTCATCCTTGGCGAACTTGGCACCCTGGGCGTAGTTATCGATCCCGTCTGCCGGCACGTAACTGGCGATGCTTTTTATGCCAATCATTGTGGCTTCCCAATACTAAATAGCTGGAGAACACCCCGAGGACTGCGCCTGGAGTGCTGACAATAAAGGGGATAACCCCATAAAAATCTCGCTGAAAGCCGCCTCGCAAGGACCCTGTGACGACTTATCCTTTTCACACGATACAGTGAAGATGCGCTTTATGACTCATAGGTCACTCAATTTTGTTTGGATTGTGCAAAACGTTTCAACAATTTAGCCGCAGAAACGACAGCGGCCCGCCCTGTTTCCAGAGCGGGCCGCTTGACGTGACGCCACTTACATCTTGTTGAACAGGCTCAACTGCGAGATTTTCACGAAGGCCAGTTGTGACGCCTGCAGCATGGTTTGTTGCAGGCTGAGGTTGATGGCCGCTTCGGCGAAGTCGACATTGCCCAGCGAGTTCATGGTTGTGGTATTGGCCAGGCCAATGCTGGTGTTTTCCTGCACCTGGATATCCAGGGTGTTGAGGCGCGCACCGATGCCACCACGAATCTGGTCGATCTGGCTGTAGGCATTGGTCAGGTTGCCGATCGATCTGGCCACCACATCCTTGAGTTCCTTCTGCAATGCCGGGTTGCCATCCGACGGTGTCTCGAGGGTCCGACGCAGGCGACTGAGGGTGTCGAGCACGTTCTCGTTCTTGTTACTGGTGGCACCGACCAGGAACTGATCGCCGTCTGCAGGATCCGCACTGACGCCCAGGGTAACACCCGCCACCGTGATCGAGGTGGCACCGGCGGCCAGCGTATCGCTGGCGATGGCTTTGCTGTCTGCGCTGTAAGGCTGCGCGTAGACGCTGTAAGCACCCGCCGCGCCGAACTTGATCACCAGGCCGGAGTTGGGGAACGTACTGGAATAGGCGGCCTGATCGGTCACTGCACCGCCCGTCAACTGCGCCGTGCTCGGATTGCTTGGCGTCCGCGACACACTGAACGAGTCAGGCTTGATCGACAGGCTGAACTCGCGGCCCGCCACCACCAGGTCCGACGGCGCGCCCGGCAATACGTCTTTGCCCAGGTTCAAGCCGATGTCGAACTTGACCCCACGCAGGTTGAGGGTGGAGGCGCCTTCCTTGGTGGAGTCGAAGGTGCCGTTGCCCGGGATCTCGGAAGTGATGTCCTTGCCGGCCTTGTCGCTGACGGTGTACTGGGTACTGCTGGTAAAGGTCAGCTTGTACGGCTGGCCGTCGGCAAATTTGTCGCTGCTGGTGCCCGAAGCAATCAGGCCTGCCGATACGGTGACTTTACCGTCATCCACATCCACAGCCGGGTTCGGCAGCACGCGCGTGGCTTGCGTACGCCCGGTATTGGCCGCGGTTTCAAGCATGCTCTTGGCGGTATCCCCCATCGAGATCGACAGGTTTTCGGCGACTTTCAGGGTCAGCGGAGTGTCATCGCCCTGATAGGTGTAGGTGCCGTCGTTGTTGCGCGAATAAGGCGGCGTGTCGGTCTTGCTCCCGGAAAACAGGTAATTGCCGGTGGAATCCTTGGTATTGAGCAGACCCATGATCTGGTCTTCCAGGGAACCGATTTCAGCGGCCGTCGACTTGCGGTCGGCATCACTGATACCGACGTTACCCGCCTTCAGGGCCAACTCACTGGCCCTTTGCACAGCTATGTTGATGTTTTCCAGCACGCTGTCTTCGGTGCTCAGCGAATTTTTCAGCGTGTCGATATTGCCGTTGAATTGCCCCAGCATGTCTTTCTGCTGTTGCAGCATCAGCAACCGCGCCGCCGCCACCGGATCATCCGCCGCCGTTTGCACGCGCACACCGCTGCTTGCCTGATCCTGGGCCTTCACCACGCTGGAATAGTTCTGCTGGTAATTGGCGGAGCTGGTTTCGAAATACTGCTGTGTAGAAATACGCATCGTCCCAGACTCCCTTAAAGGCTATTGATCAATGTAGTGAAGGTTTCCTGCGCAGCCTTGATGATCTGCGACGACGCGGTGTAGTACTGCTGGAACTTGATCATGTCGCCCGCCTCGTCATCCAGGTTGACCCCGGACACGGAGTTGCGCGCAGCCTTGTTGGCCGCCAGTAAGGCGCCGGTCGCAGAAACGTCAACACCGGACTGGTTGGCCTTGGCACCGACCTGGGAGACCAGGCGGCTGTTGGCACCGGTCAGGCTCACGCCGACGTTACCCCCCCCCAGACCCACAGTGGCCTTGGTCTGCAGATCAAGCAACTGTTGGGCGTTGCGGCCATCGGACTTGCCGCCGCTGTTGAACGAAAAGGTCGTGCTGTCACCATCAGCCGGCGAACCGTTGATGGTGGTGTCGAATTTGAAGCCGGAACCTGGGATCACGGCGCCGGTGGCATCCAACTCGGGCACATTGACGCTGATCTTGTTGCCCTGCCCCGGAATGATGGTGCCGGTACCGATCGCCTTGCCCTGGGCATTACTGATCGTATACGACTGAGTGCCGTCCGCAGCCGGCTTGCCGAACACCATTTTGACCGGCATCAGGCCTTTAATATCCGTACGTAACTGCGCGGTAGCCGCCCCGCCGTGGATGTCCAACGGAACGCTCAACGACGGCTGGGTAAACGTGCCCGTGCCGGCATTGGTCTTGCCGCTCTCGCCGATCAGCGGGCCGGCAAATGCGAGCTTGTTGGCATCGGCCATCTCCACGCCGATAGCACTGGCACCGGTGGCAGTAGGGCTGACTTTATAGCTGTCGGGGAAGCTCATGCTGCCCTTGCCATCAAGGGCCAGGGTGAAGCCGTCCATCGGCACCTGGTTGGCAGCGGTGATGTCGAAGGTGCCCATGGCCTTGCCGTCGGAGCGCAGCACCGTGACCATGTTCGGGTTGGTATTGTCGCTGAAGGTGACCTGGTAGTCGAACGTGGTGAGCTTGCTGCTGTCAGTGATCGTCACGTTCAGGTTGCTGGCGGTGGCACTGTTGCCCGCCGCGCCCTGGCTGCGTGAAGCAATGGCGGCAGCGCTGTTGATGTCCTTGAACAGCGAGGTACCGAAATCACCATTCAAGTCCAGGCCCTGACCCAACTGGTTGTTGATGGTATCGGCGGTGGCAATGGCCAGGCGGCCCAGCTCATTGATAGCCGGCATCAGGGCGTCGCTGCGATAACGCAACAGGCCACCAATGCTGCCGCCACTGACCACCGAACCGAGGTCCAGGGCGGTGCCGCTGACATTCAGTTGAATGGTGTACTGACTGTTATCCGATTTGCTCGGCACCGCAGAAATCGTGTTGACAATCCCACCCTCCACCAGCGACTGGCCAGTGCCGGTGGTAATACTGAATTGGCCGTTCTTTTCCGTCGCAGTCACACCGATCAGCTCGTTGAGCGAGCGCACGGCCTCATTACGCGAGTCCAGCAGGTTGGCTGGCGCGCTGCTGGCCGAACCTTGGGCCTGGAAGATCTGCTTGTTCAGCGAGGCAATCGAGGCGGTCAGTTGGTTGACCTGGTCACTCATGGTGCTCAACTGGCTGTTGATGGTTTCTTTTTGCTGGGTCAGTTGCGTCGACAGCGAGTTGAAGCGATTGGTCAGGGTCTGGGCATTGGCAACCAGCAGTTGCCGGGCCGAAAGGTCATTAGGGTTCGACGAAGCCGTCTGCAACGTTGCAAAAAACGAGCTGAGTACCGACGACATGCCAGTGGTGCGGTCCGACAACAACTTGTCCACACTGCCGATCTGGCCCTGGTACGCATTGGCGTCCGCACTCAACGATGTGCTGTTTTGGTAGGCAGTATCCAGATACTCGTTGTACACCCGACGCACATCCGCCAGGGTCGTGCCGCTGCCGATGAACACACCGCCGAACTGGTTCGACGCATTGGCGGTCTGAGCGCTCTGCTGGCGGGAGTAACCCGGAGTATTGACGTTGGCAATGTTGTTACTCAAGACCGACAACGATCCTTGAGCGGCGTTAAGCCCCGACATCCCGATATTGAGCAAACTCATGGTTCAGACCTTATAAATGAGTGGTCGCGCCCGCGGCAGCGTAGTTCTGGTAACTGTTCATGGTTTTCGCGATCTGCGAAATCTTGCTGGCGTAGTCCGGGTCAGTTGCATAACCGGCCTTTTGCAACTCGCGTACAAACTGTTCCGGGTTATCGGCCGACTTCACAACTTCTTTATAGCGATCATTGCTTTGCAGCAACGTCACGAGGTCATGGAAGCTGTCCTGGTAAGAATCGTAGGAGCGGAACTGCGCCGTTTCCTTGACCATCGCCCCATCACGAAACTCGCTGGTGATCGCACGTGCCTGACCGCCCTGCCAACTCTGGCCGGCCTTGATACCGAACAGGTTGTGGCTGCTGCTGCCATCCTGGGCGCGCATCACCGACTTGCCCCAACCGGTTTCCAGGGCGGCCTGAGCCACCAGGTACTTCGGATCGACACCGATACGCGCCGCGGCCGCCTTGGCCATCGGCAACATGGTCGCGACAAATTCATCCTGGGAACTGAACGCCTTCTTCACCGGCGCCAATGGCGGCTGGGCCACGGCGCGACCGTAGACCTGCATGCGCCCGCTCGGTACGGCAAACGTGCGCGCAGTGCTGTTGACCACGTTGTCGGCAGCCGCGCTGTTACGCAGCGGCGCCGCCTGGGCAACGGTGGTGGTGTCGGTGCTCGGCACGATGCCGGCGAGCAGGCGATCGGTCAGCTTGCTCGGCAAGGCGATACGGCGCTGGTTCATCAGTGCGATGTCGTTGCTGTGGGCCGCAGCGGCACCCGCCTGGGGCTCCGCCACGCGATAGGCCCACAGTGGACGCTGGCCATTGGAACGCCCCAACGGGCCCTCGGCCTGGGTACCGGCGGCAATTTGCGTCGGCACATCGACTTTCTTGACCGCCTCGGCCGCCGCCGGGCCCTGCAAGGTGGCCGCCTGGGCGTCCACCGGCTTGTTCTTCTGCATCTGGCGCATCAGCACATCGGCCAGGCCGATACCGCCGCCTTCGCGGGACATCGAAACCGCCAGTTGCTGGTCGTACATTTCCTGGTACTGCTTGGCCGCCGGGGTATTCATCGGGTTGTCTTTACCCAGTGCCTCGGTGGCCGAGCGCATGGACTTGAGCATTTCGCTCAAGAACAGCGATTCGAATTCCTGCGCCACCTTGCGCATGTTGCCTTCGCTGTTCTTGTCGCCGACCTTCAACTGGTTCAGGCGATTCAAGTCGGAATACGAACCCGAATCCGCCGTGCTGGTCAGGCCGCTGTTACGCATGTCCATGGCCATGGCGTTAAATCACGATCAGGTCGGCTTGCAACGCGCCGGCCTGCTTCAAAGCTTCGAGGATCGCCATCAAGTCGCCTGGCGCTGCGCCCACCTGGTTCACTGCACGCACAATCTCATCGAGGGTGGTGCCGGGGCCGAACTTGAACATCGGCTTGGCTTCTTGCTGGGCATTCACTCGCGAGCGTGGCACCACCGCCGTCTGGCCATTGGACAATGGCCCAGGCTGGCTGACGATCGGGTCTTCGGTGATGGTCACGGTCAGGCTGCCGTGTGTCACGGCGGCCGGCGAGACCTTGACGTTCTGGCCGATCACGATGGTACCGGTACGCGAATTGATGATGACCTTGGCCACCGCCTGGCCGGGGTCGACTTCGAGGTTTTCCAGGATCGACAGGTAGTCCACGCGCTGGCTTGGGTCCAGCGGCGCGGTGACGCGGATCGAGCCGCCGTCGATGGCTTGGGCCACGCCAGGGCCGAGCATGTCGTTGATCTTGTCGACCACACGCTTGGCGGTGGTGAAGTCCGAACGGTTGAGGTTCAGGGTCAGGCTGTTGCCCTGGTTGAAACCGCTCGGCACGGTGCGTTCAACCGTGGCGCCACCGGGGATGCGACCGGCCGACGGCACGTTGACGGTGATCTTCGAACCGTCGCGACCTTCGGCGTCAAACCCGCCCACTACCAGGTTGCCCTGAGCGATGGCATAGACGTTGCCGTCGATACCTTTAAGTGGGGTCATCAGCAAGGTGCCGCCGCGCAGGCTTTTGGAGTTACCGATGGACGACACGGTGATGTCGACCACCTGGCCCGGCTTGGAAAACGCCGGCAAATCGGCACTGATCGACACCGCCGCGACGTTCTTCAACTGCACGTTGCCCGAACCCGCCGGCACCTTGATGCCGAACTGCGAGAGCATGTTGTTGAAGGTCTGCAGGGTAAACGGGGTCTGGGTGGTCTGGTCACCCGTGCCGTTGAGCCCCACCACCAGGCCGTAGCCGATCAACTGGTTGGAACGCACGCCAGAGATGCTGGCGATGTCTTTCAGGCGTTCGGCCTGGGCGACTGCGCTCAGACTCAGCAGGAGTGCCGCCGCCATCAGCTGTTTGAGTTTCAAAGTGGCCACCTAGAAAGGGAACAGCGGGCTAAGGAAGAAACGGTCGAACCAGCCCGGCTGACTCGCATCAGCGAACGAACCTGTACCCGAGTAGGTAATGCGTGCATCGGCAATGCGCGTCGACGACACCGTGTTGTCGGTGGAAATATCATCAGCACGGACCATGCCGGCAATGCGCACCAGCTCGTCGCCGGTATTGAGCGTCATCCACTTCTCACCGCGCACGGCGATGATGCCGTTGGGCAATACATCGGCCACCGTCACAGTGACCGAACCGCTCAAGCTGTTGCCCTGCGCTGCCGCACTCTTGCCGTTGGTGGCGCGATCACCGCTGTAGCCGGCATTCAGACTCAGGTCACCATTGCCCAGGGGGTTATTGGTGTTGGGCACGGCGCCAAACAGCGAGCTCAAACCAATGCTGGCCGTACTGGTCTTGTCGATCTGGGAGTTGGCGTTCTTGCTGGCCTGGGTTCGCTCGTTCAGGGTGATGGTGATGATGTCACCCACGCGGAACGCCTTGCGGTCGCTGTACAGGTTCTGTTCGAAACCGGCCTGGTAGATCGAGCCATTGTTGGCCGCCGCCGGCAATGGCGTGCGCGGCAACACCGGCGCGTAGTACGGGTCATTGGGTTTTGGCGTCGGGGCGACACAGCCCGCGAGCACGGCAATCCCACTCAATGCCAAGACAGAAACAAAGCGATTCATGACCCTTACCTCACGGTGTTGCAGGCGCTCTAAGGAGCGCCCCATAGACTTGATTACAGATTCTGCGTTACGAACGAAAGCATCTGGTCGGCGGTGGAGATCACTTTGGAGTTCATCTCGTAGGCGCGCTGAGTGGTGATCATGTTGACCATCTCTTCAACGGTGCTGACGTTGGACGTTTCCAGGGTGCTTTGCAGCGTGGTGCCGAAACCGTTCAGGCCTGGAGTGCCGATTTGCGGCGCGCCGCTGGAAGCGGTTTCCAGGAACAGGTTATTACCCATCGCCTGCAGGCCGGCCGGGTTGATGAAGTCGGCGGTTTGCAGGTTGCCGATCACTTGCGACGCCGGGTTACCGGCCACGGTGATCGACACGGTGCCGTCGTTGCCGACGGTGAAGGTCTGGGCGTTGTTCGGCACGACGATAGCCGGTTCCAGGGCGAAACCGTTGGCCGTCACGATCTGGCCATTGGAGTCCAGGTGGAAGGTACCGTCACGGGTGTAGGAAGTGGTCCCATCCGGCTGCAGGATCTGGAAGAACCCTTTACCGTTGATGGCCATGTCCAGCGGCTGGCCGGTCTGCTGCAGGTTACCGGCGTTGAAGTTCTTCTGGGTACCAACGATCTTCACACCGGTACCCAGTTGCAGGCCCGACGGCAATTCGCTGTCCTGGGTCGACTGGGCGCCTGGCTGGCGTTTGATCTGGTAGAGCAAGTCCTGGAACTCGGCGCGGTCACGTTTGAAACCCGTGGTCGACACGTTGGCCAAGTTGTTGGAAATGGTGGTCAGGTTGGTGTCCTGGGCGGACAGACCTGTTTTGGCAACCCATAGAGCCGGAAGCATGCTGTTCTCCTTCGTGCGCCTGTTTGTTGGCGCTGCGCTGCAAAAATTAGTAGTCGGTCAATAACGCTGCAATCAGCTCATCGCCATGACGCGGGTCATGGCCTGGTCGTCTTCCTTGGCGCTGTTCATCATCTTGATGTGCAGCTCGAACTGCTTGGAAAGCGCCAGGACCGCGGTCATTTCTTCCACGGCGTTGACGTTGCTCGCCTGCAGGAAACCCGAGGTCAGCGTGACGTTCGCATCGGCCACGGCCGGCTGGCCATCCTTGGTGTGGATGGTGCCATCCAGGCCTTTATTCATATTCTTGAGGTCGGGCTGGACCAGCTTGATGCGGTCCACTTCAGCCATCACCCGCGGGCCTTCGCCCATGGCGCGGATGCTGATGGTGCCGTCGGCGCCCACTTCGATTTTCTGCTGCGGCGGCACGGCAATCGGCCCACCGTTGCCCATGATCGGCATGCCGTTGCCGGCGCGCAGCACACCCAGCGCATCGACGTTCATGCTGGCACTGCGCACGTACGCTTCACCGCCATCCGGGGTTTGCACCGCCATCCAGCCATTGCCGTTCACCGCCACATCCAGGTCGCGACCGGTCTCGATCATCGCGCCAGGGCTGAAGTCGGTCGCGGGACGTTCGGTCATGGCAAATGCACGCGCCGGAAAGCTGTCACCGAACACCGGCATCGAACGCGCCTGTTCCAGGTCACGTTGAAAACCGTTGGTGGAAATGTTCGCCAAGTTGTTGGCATGGGCCTTCTGCGCCAGTGCATTCTGGCTGGCGCCGGTCATTGCCACATAAAGGTACTTGTCCACGCTCTTTCCTCTTTCTGACGCAGGCTTGCCGCCCACCGCTGTACTGATGAGGCTTAAGCAATTTGCGAACCAACTTTTAAAAACAGGGAAAAGTCCAGGCGGGGCTGGGGTTTGCGGGCAGGCAGCAGGATTTGAAGGACTGGAGATAGTCGAAAAAACGGCGGACTTATGCCGCTTACGGCAAGTACCCGTCTTACGAGTGACAGAGAACCAATGCAGGAGGGGCAGTTGGTTATTTGTCCGCCTTGAGGATTTCGTAATCACGCAACTTATTGGCGATGGTGGTGTGCGACACCCCCAGGCGTTTCCCCAACTGCCGGCTGCTGGAATGTTCGGCATACAGGCTCTCCAGCACCGCCTTCTCGAAGCGCCCGACAATCGCCTCCAAGCCGCCCTCCAGGGAAAAATCGCCAAGCGGTTGGCGCACGCCGTAGTCCGGCAGGCGAATGTGCTCGACCTTGACCGTCCCGCCCTCACACAGCGACACCGCCTGGAACAGCACGTTTTCCAACTGCCGCACATTCCCCGGCCAGTGGTAGTGGCTGAGCCTGTCCATCGCGGCAGGCGCCAGCTTGGGCAGCGGGCAGCCGATCTGCCGACTGGCCTGGTCGAGAAAGTGCTCGACCAAGGGCGCAAGGCCGTCGAGGCATTCGCGCAGGGGTGGGATATGCAAGGACAGCACGTTAAGGCGGTGATAGAGGTCCTGGCGGAATTCGCCACGGGCGCAAAGTTCGGACAGGTCCACCTGGGTGGCGCAGATCACCCGCACATCCAGGTACACCTCTTCGTCACTGCCCACGCGCCGAAAGCAGCCGTCCTGCAGGAAACGCAGCAATTTCACCTGCAAGCGCGCGCTCATTTCCCCGACGCCATCGAGAAACAACGTACCGCCTGACGTCAGTTCCAGCAGCCCGAGCTTGCCTTCGGCCCGCGCGCCTTCAAACGCGCCGGGGCCGTAGCCGAACAATTCGGTCTCGGCCATCGACTCGGGCAACCCGGCGCAGTTCAGCGCCATCAACGGCGATTGCCCGCGCGGGCTGGCCAGGTGACAAGCGCGCGCCAGCAGTTCCTTGCCGGTGCCGGTTTCGCCCTCTATTAATAGAGGCGCATCCAACGGCGCCATGCGCCGTGCTTCACGCACCACGGCAGCCATGACCTTGGAGCTTTGGAAGATACTGTCGAAACCGCGCAGCTCCTGTTTGCGCACATTGTAGATACGCTCGCCCACGCGGTCGGCACGGTGCAGGGTCAAGACGGCACCGGCCATGGCTTCGCTGTCATCGTGCTCGGAGGATTGCAGCGGCGCGATGTCCGCCAGGAACACATCACCCTTGACCTTGACCCGCAAGCCATTGATCCGCGATTTACTCGCGCGCACCAGCTCCGGCAAATCGAAATCCTCGGCGTAACGCGACAGCGGAATGCCCGGCACCTCATCCACCCGCACCCCGAGCAACTGCGCGGCCGCACGGTTGGCGGCGACGATTGAACCGCCCATGTCGATCGACAGCACCGGAAATTCAAGCGCACCGAGTAGCGCATTGAGCTCCATATGCCGACGCTCACTGGGCATCAGCCCTACCCGTTTAACCCCGAACACCCCGGCAATCGCCTCGAACTGCGGGCGCAACGCCTGAAACTGCATGTTCACCAGGTTCGGGCAGAACAGGTAAATGGCGTTGCCATGCTCGCCACCCACCTCACCCTTGGCGACGTTGACGCCGTATTCCACCAACAGGTTGAGGATGTCCCGCAGGATGCCGATGCGGTTCTGGCAGTGCACTTTGATACGCATGAAAAGGCCCGGAAAGTGGGTAGGCGCCGCGTCTTTTTGTCGCTGGGCGCAGAAAGTCGTCAAAATTATGTGACAGCTTGCAGGCTTTTCCCAGCCCAATACGGCAACCAACCCCGCAAGCGTAACGAATACTTTACGAAAAACGGTAATTTTTCCTACTTTGACGCGTTTGAAGCCGATGTGAATCTTGCCCCGCACGGAGTATCAATAGGCTCATCGCAGGACATAACAAGAATTAATGCCTAGCAGGAGAGCCGTATGAAGCAGACGCACTACGTGGCCCGCGAGCCCGATGCGCAAGGTTTTATCCACTACCCGCCGGAAGAACACGCGGTGTGGCACACCCTGATCACCCGTCAATTGAAAGTGATCGAGGGCCGCGCGTGCCAGGAATACCTGGACGGCATCGACAAGCTCGGCCTGCCCCTGGATCGCATTCCGCAACTGGGTGAAATCAACCAGGTGCTGTCCGCCACCACCGGCTGGCAAGTCGCCCGCGTACCGGCGCTGATCCCCTTCCAGACGTTTTTCGAATTGCTCGCCAACAAGCAGTTTCCGGTGGCGACCTTTATTCGTACCCGCGAAGAACTGGATTACCTGCAAGAGCCGGATATTTTCCACGAGATCTTTGGCCACTGCCCGCTGCTGACCAACCCCTGGTTCGCCGAATTCACCCATACCTACGGCAAGCTCGGCCTGGCGGCCACCAAGGAGCAACGGGTGTACCTGGCGCGCCTGTACTGGATGACCATCGAGTTCGGCCTGGTGGATACCCCCGAAGGCCGGCGCATCTACGGTGGCGGGATTCTGTCGTCGCCCAAGGAAAGCGTGTACTGCCTGTCCGACGAGCCTGAGCACCAAGCCTTTGACCCGCTGGAAGCGATGCGCACCCCGTATCGCATCGACATCCTGCAACCGCTGTATTTCGTGCTGCCCAACCTCAAGCGCCTGTTTGAAGTGGCGCAGGAAGACATCATGGGCATGGTAGAGCGCGGTATGCAGCTGGGCTTGCACGCCCCCAAATTTTCGCCCAAACCAAAGGCTGCTTGAACTGCGTCTTTTAAGGCCAGGTGAGTCTGTTCCCTGGCCCCGCGTTGCTTTAGGGTGACGCCACTGACCTTCACCTATTCGAATTCAGGACACCGACCATGACCACCTTGAACCAAGCCCACTGCGAAGCCTGCCGCGCCGATGCCCCGCAAGTCAGCGATGAAGAACTGCCGGTGCTGCTCAAGCAGATCCCCGACTGGAACATCGAAGTACGCGACGGCGTGATGCAGCTGGAAAAGGTTTTCCTGTTCAAGAACTTCAAGTTCGCCCTGGCCTTTACCAACGCCATGGGTGAAATCTCCGAAGCCGAAGGCCATCACCCGGGCCTGCTCACCGAATGGGGCAAGGTCACCGTGACCTGGTGGAGCCACTCCATCAAGGGCCTGCACCGCAACGACTTCATCATGGCCGCGCGCACCGACGAAGTGGCCAAGGACGCCGAGGGCCGCAAGTAATGCATTTCGATGCCATCGGCCGTGTACCCGGCGACCCGATCCTCGGATTGATGGACCTGTATGCCCAGGACGCCAACCCAAACAAGTTCGACCTCGGCGTGGGCGTCTATAAGGACGACCAGGGCCTGACACCGATTCCAGCGTCGGTGAAGCGCGCCGAACAGCGCCTGGTTGATACCCAGGCGACCAAGACCTATATCGGCGGCCACGGTGATGCAGCCTTCGGCGCACTGATCAGCGAACTGGTGCTGGGCGCCGACTCCGTCCTGCTGCGCGAACACCGTGCCGGCGCGACCCAGACCCCAGGCGGCACCGGCGCCCTGCGCCTGAGCGCCGACTTTATCGCCCACAACCTGCCCGGCCGTGGCGTATGGTTGAGCGACCCGACCTGGCCGATCCACGAAACCATCTTTGCCAAGGCAGGGCTCAAGGTCAGCCACTACCCGTACGTGGGCGCGGATAACCGCCTGGATGTGGCGGCGATGCTGGCAACGCTGGCCACTGTGCCCAAGGGCGACGTGGTGCTGTTGCACGCCTGCTGCCATAACCCGACCGGGTTCGACCTGTCCCAGGATGACTGGCGCCAGGTGCTGCAAATCGTGCGCGAACGCCAGTTGCTGCCGCTGATCGACTTCGCCTACCAGGGCTTTGGCGACGGCCTGGAGCAGGACGCCTGGGCGGTGCGCTTGTTTGCGGCTGAACTGCCGGAAGTACTGATCACCAGCTCGTGCTCGAAGAACTTCGGCCTGTACCGCGACCGTGTCGGCGCGTTGATCGTGTGTGCGGCGGATGCCGAGAAGCTGACGGATGTGCGCAGCCAGTTGGCGAATACCGCGCGCAACCTGTGGTCGACGCCGCCGGACCATGGTGCGGCGGTGGTCGCGACCATCCTCGGTGATGCCGAGCTGAAAAAGCAGTGGAGCGAGGAAGTCGAAGCCATGCGTGCGCGAATCGCGCAGTTGCGTTCGGGACTGGTGGAGGCGTTGGCGCCCCACGGTTTATCTGAGCGGTTTGCGCACATTGGCGCGCAACGCGGGATGTTTTCCTACACCGGTTTGAGTGCCGGGCAGGTGAAACAACTGCGCGAGAAGCACAGCGTGTATATGGTCAGTTCGGGGCGGGCCAACGTGGCGGGTATTGATGCGACACGCCTGACGCTCCTGGCCGAAGCCATCGCCGACGTATCCCACTGAAGAAACCGGGACTTAAAATGTGGGAGGGGCTTGCTCCCGATGGCAGTGGGTCAATGACAGGTGTATTGGCTGACACTCCCTCATCGGGATCAAGCCCCCTCCCACATTTGGACCGCGTTGGCCTTCAGTTTATGATCATCTCGGCCTTGAGCAGCGCCTCTTTCGCCTGCGCATCCGCCAACCGATACAACTCGATGCTCCCATCCCAGTGCTCGATCAACGCCGTGCACGACTCCACCCAATCCCCGCAATTGAGGTAATCCACCTCGCCCACTTTGCGAATCTCCGCATGGTGAATATGCCCGCACACCACACCATGCAACTCGCGCTTGGTCACTTCGTGGGCGATGGCTTCTTCAAAATCGCTGATAAAGCTCACGGCGGTCTTGACCTTGTGTTTCAGATACGCCGACAGAGACCAGTAGCCATAGCCGTAGCGGGCGCGCCAGTGGTTCAACCAGCGGTTCAAAGTGAGGGTGAACTCGTAGGCCGAGTCGCCCAGGAACGCCAGCCAACGGTGGTAACGGGTGATCACATCAAACTGGTCGCCGTGGATCACCAGCAGATGGCGGCCGTCGGCCGTCACGTGCACGGCCTCATCCACCAGCTGGATGTTGCCCAGGATCAACGTGGAATAGCGGCGCAGGAACTCGTCGTGGTTGCCGGTGACATAGATGACCTCGGTACCGCGCTTGGCCATGGTCAGCAGGCGGCGGATCACGTTGGTGTGGGCCTGGGGCCAATACATGCCGCCGCGCATTTTCCAGCCGTCGATAATATCGCCTACCAGGTAGACCTTGTCGGCGTGGTAGCCCTTGAGGAACTGCGATAAATGTTCGGCCTGGCAATCCCGGGTGCCCAAGTGCACGTCGGAAATCCACAGGGTACGAACCCGCTGCTTGCGGCTGGGCTTGGTGAACTCGGCACTGGTCATGGGCATCCCTCGACGCTGTTTTCGCGAGCTTGCGCCTTGGCGATTAATAGCCCATGACAGTCGTGCGTCAGTCTGATGACAGCGCTCACCCGCCGCGAAGCGTTGTAGACTGGCGCCTTGCTGCCCAGGAGACCGCGATGAGCCCCACCCTCACGCTACGCCACTACCTCGAAGCCCCCATCGCCCACAGCCATGACCATGCGCAGTTGGTGTTCGGCCTGTCCGGGCATCTGGATCTGGAAGTCGATGGCCGCGGCAGCCAGGTGCGCGAAAGCAGCGTGATGGTACTGCCCTTCTCCGCCCACCACGCCTGTGGCAGTCGCGATGGCAGCCGCTGCCTGGTGCTGGATGTGCCCACGGAGCATTGGGTCCTGCAATCCCTGGGCGAACACGCCGACGCCAGCCGCCGCCTGCTCGATCAACCGGCACGCCTGGCCCTGGATTCCCGGCAACACCAACTGGTGCAATGGCTGGCGAACAGCCCCGTGGATGACCCACTGATCGTCCAACAGGGCGCGGTGCTGTTGCTGGCCAGCCTCAATCATTCGCAGGCCCCGCAGGTAACGAGCCGTCGCCTGCCGTATGCGGCATTCAATGCGCATATCGAGCGACACGTCGCGCATCCGTTGCAGGTCGCCGACCTGGCGCGTATCGCCGGCCTGTCGGTGGCGCGCCTGCATGCGCGCTTCATCGCCGAATGCGGACAGACGCCCATGGATTACATCCGCAGCCGTCGCCTGCAACTGGCCTTGAACCTGCTGCGCGAGACGCCGCTGCCCATCGGTGAAATCGCCGAGCGGGTTGGCTACACCTCACAAAGTGCCTTTGCCGCCGCCATGCTCCGCGAGTTTGGCGCCTCTCCCGGTGCGTTGCGGCGCGCCACGTAGGGCGAGCCTTGCGCTAAAAATCGCGAGTCGCACGACAGACGCACGCACCGGCACCCTCTAGACTGCGACCCTGTCACTCCCGTTGGTTCAAGGATCGCAATGACTCCCCGCTCAGCCCTCGGCGCCCTGCATATCGGCGCATTGATGTTTGGCCTTACCGGCGTATTCGGCAAGCTGGCGGCCGCCTCGCCGGCCATCATCGTCTTCGGTCGCGCCGCGTTTGCCGTGCTTGCCCTGGCAGTATTTGCGCGCTTCGCCAGTAACGCCCCCTGGAAAACTTTGGCGCTGCAGGATTGGCGCCGCCTGCTGGTCAGCGGCGTGTTGCTGGCGGCCCATTGGGTGACGTTCTTCATGGCGGTCAAGGTCGCCGGCGTGGCCGTCGCCACGCTGGGGTTCACCGCATTCCCAGCCTTTACCGTGATCCTCGAAGGGCTGATCTTCCGCGAACGTATTCGCGCCAATGAAATCGTGCTGGTGGCCCTGGTCACCGTCGGCCTGGTGCTGGTAACGCCGGACTTCAATCTCGCCAGCGAAGCCACCGGCGGCCTGCTTTGGGGGATTGTCTCGGGCTTGCTGTTCTCATTGCTGTCGCTGAACAACCGCGCCAGCTCCGGACGGATTCCCCCCGTGCAGGCAGCGCTGTGCCAGAACGTAGTGGTCGCGGTGTGCCTGCTGCCCGTGGCCGCGCCGGGGCTGGCGGACGTTCGCGCGCTGGACTGGTTGTGGATCGGTCTGCTTGGTGTGTTCTGCACGGGCCTGGCCCACAGCCTGTTTGTCGCCAGCCTCGCGGTGATCAAGGCGCGTACCGCCTCGGTGGTGTTCGCCATGGAGCCGGTCTACGGCATCACCGTCGCCTGGCTGCTGTTCGCCGAAACCCCGACCCTGCGCATGCTGTTGGGCGGCGCGTTGATCATCGTCGCCATCGTGCTTTCCGGGCTGATGGGCAGCGCCAGCCAGGCCAAACAGCCCACTGCAACGGCCTGATCTATACTTTAAACATCCGCAACAGTCAGCCGTCGTTCAACGGATAAAGACTCCTCGACGACAGCCATGGTGTTTTCTGAAGTTGCTGCAAGCGAGTGGTCACTCCATCAACGCTATGCAGGGGTTACATCATGGAAATGCTCATCAGCTTGCTGGTTCAGATCATCAGCGGCGCCGTCGGTGGCAATTTGGCCGGCATGACCAAACAAAGCCTGGGCACCGGGCTCAATACCTTTCTCGGCGGTATCGGCGGCCTGGTGCTGGGCCAGGTCGTAGCGGTGCTGACTGGCACTTCGGGCGGCGAGGCGCTGGATGTGGCGGCGGTCGGCAGCAATATCGTCGGCGGCGGCGTGGGTGGCCTGGTGCTGACCTGGGTCGTGGGCTTCATCAAGAGCAAGATGGCCGCCAAATAACGGGCATCCAGGGGTCACCGTCCTGATGTGGCGGTGACCTTCATTGCGTACGGTCGTTGTGGCCCAGGTCGCGTTGTGGGTCGATCTGGTCGCGCACGCGTTGCTTGAGCACCTTGGCTTCAGGAAAACCACCGTCAACCTTGCGTTCCCAGATCTGCACACCATCGCAGGTGATGCGAAACGCCCCGCCGGTTGCCGGCTCCAGCGACACTTTGCCCAGGTCCTCGGCAAACGTACTCAACAGCTCCTGGGCCAGCCATGCGGCGCGCAACAGCCACTGGCACTGGGTGCAATAGGTGATGACGATCTCGGGTTTGCTCGCAGACATAATTTGACAGGTTCCTGGCATAACGAGGGATGAGGATCGGATGGCTATAATACCGGCCTTTATCGCCCAGCCTCGAGATTCATGATGCGCCGCCTGCTGTCCTGCCTGTTCCTGTGCCTACTCCCTCTTCTTGCCGATGCCGTTGAGACGCCCCGTCCCAAAATCGGCCTGGTGCTGTCCGGCGGTGCCGCCCGGGGCTTGGCGCATATCGGCGTGCTCAAGGCCCTCGAGGAACAGGGTATTCATATCGACGCGATTGCCGGCACCAGCATGGGCGCGGTGATTGGTGGGCTGTATGCGTCGGGCTACAAGATCGATGAGCTGGAAAAACTTGCGCTGGGCATCGACTGGCAACAGGCGCTGTCCGACGCACCGCCACGGGAAGACGTGCCGTTTCGACGCAAGCAGGATGACCGGGATTTCCTGGTCAAGCAGAAGCTCAGCTTTCGCGATGACGGCTCCCTCGGCCTGCCCCTGGGCGTGATCCAGGGCCAGAACCTGGCGCTGTTGCTGGAGAGCATGTTCGCCCACACCAGCAACACGCGTAATTTCGACAAGCTGCCGATCCCCTTCCGCGCCGTGGCCACCGACATCACCACCGGCGAGAAAGTGGTGTTCAGCAAGGGCCACCTGCCCCAGGTGATTCGCGCCAGCATGTCGATTCCGGCCGTGTTCGCGCCGGTGGAGCTGGACGGCCGGCTGCTGGTGGATGGCGGCATGACCGATAACATCCCACTGGATGTGGCGCGCGAGATGGGCGTAGACATCGCCATCGTGGTCGACATCGGCACCCCGTTGCGTTCACGCAAGCAACTGGCAACGGTGGTGGACGTGCTCAACCAGTCCATCACCCTGATGACCCGACGCAACTCCGAAGAACAACTCAAGGCCCTGCACCCCAAGGACGTACTGATCCAGCCGCCCCTGGCCGCCTATGGCGTGACCGATTTCGGCCGCGCCAAGGACATGATCGACGCCGGCTACCGTGCCACCCGCGCCCTCGACGTCCGCCTGGCACATTTGCGCCCCGCCGAGCCGATCGACCCGCAACTGGTGGCGGCGCGTACCCCAGGCGAACGCACCCCGGTGATTACCGCGATCAAGGTGGAGAACGACTCGAAAGTCAGCGACGACGTGATCCGCTACTACATCCGCCAACCGTTGGGCGAACCGCTGGAGCTTGGCCGCCTGCAAACCGACATGGGCACTCTGTATGGCCTGGATTACTTCGAGCAGGTGCAATACCGCGTGGTGAAAAAGGGCCAGGACAACACCCTGGTGATCAGTGCGCGCGGTAAACGCAGCGGCACCGACTACCTGCGGCTGGGCCTGAACCTGTCGGACGATATGCGCGGCGACAGCGCCTTCAACCTGGGGGCCAGCTACCGCATGAACGGTATCAACCGCCTTGGCGCCGAGTGGCTGACGAGGGTACAGATCGGTGATCGGCAGGAGCTGTACAGCGAGTTCTACCAGCCGATGGATACCGGTTCGCGCTACTTTGTCGCGCCGTATATCAGCGCCCAGGCACAGAACGTCGAGCTGATCCTGGACAACGACCCCATCTCCGAATACCGCCTGGAACGCTACGGTTTCGGCCTGAACGTGGGACGCCAGATCGGCAACAGCGGCGAGATCCGCTTCGGTGTCGGCGAGGCCTGGGGCAAGGCGGATGTGCGCATCGGCGACCGCGACCTGCCAAGTGTGAGCTTCAGCGAGGGCTTCTATGAACTGAAGTACTCCTTCGACTCCCTGGATAACGTGTACTTCCCCCACAGCGGCGAAGATATCGGCCTGGCCTTTCGCGAATTCGAACCTGGGTTGGGCTCGGACCAGCGCTACCGGCAATGGGAGTTCAAGCTGGACAAAGCCATGAGCCACGGCCCGGACACCCTGGTGCTGGGCGGTCGCTACGGGCGTACCCTGGATGATTCGGACGTGGTGATTTCCAGCTTCCTGCTGGGCGGTGCGCGGCAGTTATCTGGCTTCCGCCAGGATGCGATTTCCGGCCAGAACATCAGTTTGATGCGGGCGGTGTACTACCGCCGGCTGACGCCGCGCTCCTACCTGCCACTGGATTTCCCGCTGTACCTGGGCGCATCCCTGGAACGGGGTCGGGCATGGAACAACGACAATGAATTCGACAGCGGCTATATCAACGCCGCGAGTATTTTCCTGGGGTTTGATACGCCGCTGGGGCCGCTGAATTTCAGCTATGGGTTCAACGATGATAATCAGAAGGCGGTGTACCTGAACCTCGGGCAAACCTTCTAAGTCCCCCCTCGTGTAGCAGCTGTCGAGCGCAAGCGAGGCTGCGTCGGGCGCGACTCGAGTTTGAGTCGGCAGCGCGCCTGACGCAGCCTCGCTTGCGCTCGGCAGCTGCTACGTGGGGGCGGATCAGGACTTTTCCAGGTTCGCCAGGATGTGCCCATGCACCCGCATGCATACGCGCATATCTTCTTCGTCAACGCCTGCAAACAGCTCGTGACGCAACGCCGTGGCGATCGTCTCGATCTGCTCGATCAACGGCTTGGCGGTGTCACACAGCAGGATGCGTTTGGCGCGACGGTCTTCTACCACGGCCTGGCGTTGCACCAAGCCCTGGCCTTCGAGGCTGTCGAGCAACCGGGCCAGGGTCGGCCCTTCTACGCCGACGCTTTGCGCCAGCTCACGCTGGGTGGGTGCTTCTTCGAAACGAGCCAGGTGCAGCAGCACCAGCCAGCGCGCCTGGGACAAACCCAGCCCGGCCAAACGGCGGTCGAGCTCGGCGCGCCAACCTCGGGACATTTGCGCCAGCTGCATGCCAAAACGGTGTTGATCGGTTAACGGCATAAAAAACTCATGGTTTAGACTGAAAATAAAGTATGGCTAATTATTAGTCAGCTAAGCATGAGCCATGTCACTAGGCAAGACTTGCTATGTACTGATTCGTTACATTGTCGTAATTGGCACACTAAATTTCGAATTCAGACTGCAAAGCGGCCCGCACACAGTACAAAACCCCTTCCGGAACACGACCGGCAAACAGCGGTGCAATCTCCGTAACCGGTGGCAATTCGCCTTCCCCGTCAAGGAATGCGTCCTGGATCTCGCCGAGCAAATCTTCCGGCAAATCAAGGGCCTGCTCCAGGGACAACTGCTGCTTGCCGATGGATTCGGCCAGCAAGGTGTAGACGTTTTTCTCCGAGCATTGCAGCTGGCCGGCGATCTGGATCGGGGTCATGCCGGCGCGTGCCAAACTGATCAGTTCATGGCGAATATCGGCGATTTCCTTCGGCGCTTCGGCCTGGCCACCGAGCACTTCAAGGAATGCCTGGCCGTAGCGCTCCAGCTTACGCGCACCGACGCCGCTGACCCGCGCCATTTCGGCCATGGTGGTGGGTTGCTCGCGCAGCATTTCCAGCAACGTGGAGTCGGGAAAAATAACGTACGGCGGCACGCTGTGCTCTTGGGCCAGTTTGCGTCGCAGGGTACGCAGGGCTTCCCACTGTTCGCGTTCCTCACCCCGTACGAGCTGGCTGGCCTGACTGGTGCTGGTCTTGGCGGTCGTTTGCGGCTTGAGGTCGCGGCGCAGCTCCAGGCTCACCTCGCCCTTGAGCAGCGGTCGGCAGCTGTCGTTCAGGCGCAGGCCGCCATACCCTTCGATATCGATGTCCACCAGGCCACGCGCGACCATCTGCCGGAACAACGAACGCCACTCACCTTCGGCACGGGCCTTGCCGACGCCGTAGACCGAGAGTTTTTCGTGGCCGAAGCTGCGTACTTTTTCGTTGTCCTTGCCCAGCAACACATCCACCAGATGGCCTACGCCATAACGCTGGCCGGTGCGGTAGATCGTCGACAGTGCCTGGCGGGCCGGCTCGGTGGCGTCCCAGGTCTGCACACCATCAATGCAGTTATCGCAGTGGCCGCACGGTTGCGGCATGTCCTCGTCGAAGTACGCCAGCAAGGTCTGGCGGCGGCAGCGGGTCTCTTCACACAACGAGAGCATCGCGTCGAGCTTGTGCTGCTCCAGGCGTTTGTGGCGCTCGTCGCCTTCGGAGTTCTGCAGCATCTGCTTGAGCATCACCACGTCCTGCAGGCCATAGACCATCCACGCGTCCGCCGGCAGGCCATCACGGCCGGCACGCCCGGTCTCCTGGTAATAGGCCTCAAGGGACTTGGGCAGATCCATATGGGCAACGAAGCGCACGTTGGATTTGTCGATGCCCATACCAAATGCGATGGTGGCCACCATGATCAGGCCTTCCTCGTTGAGGAAGCGTTTCTGGTGGGCAGAGCGTGTTTCGTTGGGCAGGCCGGCGTGGTACGGCAGCGCCGGGTAGCCCTGCTCGCAGAGGAACGCGGCCACTTCATCGACCTTCTTGCGCGACAGGCAATAGACAATGCCCGCATCGCTGCGCCGTTCGGAAAGGAACGCCAGCAACTGCTTGCGCGGCTGCTCCTTGGGTACGATGCGGTAGAAAATATTCGGCCGGTCGAAGCTCGACAGGAAACGCTCGGCGTTCTGAAGGTGCAGCCGCTCGACGATTTCTTCACGGGTGCGCTTGTCGGCGGTGGCGGTCAGGGCGATGCGCGGGACGTCGGGAAACAGCTCCGCCAGTTGACCCAGTTGCAGGTATTCGCGACGGAAATCGTGACCCCATTGCGATACGCAGTGAGCTTCGTCGATGGCGAACAGGGCAATTTCCAGGCTCTGCAAAAACGCCAGCATGCGCGGCTGCACCAGCCGTTCCGGCGCCAGGTAGAGCATCTTCACTTCACCGCGCTTGATCCGCGCGGCCAGGTCGCGTTGCTGCTCGGCACTGAGGGTGGAGTTCAAGGCCGCGGCAGCGACGCCGAGTTCTTCCAGGGTCGCAACCTGATCGTCCATCAACGCGATCAGCGGCGACACCACCACCGCCAGCCCGTTACGCAACAGCGCGGGTACCTGGAAACACAACGACTTGCCACCCCCGGTAGGCATCAGGACCAGGGCATCACCACCCTTGGCCACGCGCTCAATGATCGCACCCTGGCGGCCACGAAAACTGTCGTAGCCGAAGATGTCCTTGAGGACGCGTTGAGCCTGATCGAGCATGTATAACTCCAACAAAATAGTGCCGAAATCCCTCTGTACAGGCTGGCCGAAAAAATGCGGCCTCACGGAAAATAATCCGTAAGCGAAGTTTTCTCGGCCTGGCGCTTGGCCTGCAGGGGCATCACAAAACGCGGCAGTATACCCGAGCGTCATCCGGCAAAGGGCGCCGCTGACGAATTGCAGCCCGTCTCTAAAACCTGGCAAATATGCACGCCGACTGGCTTGGGCGCGCAAGAACGCCTAGAATTCAGCATCGTTTATTCCCAAGGTAGTCCTTCAATGTCCTTCGCTGAGCAACTAACCCGCCTGCAAGCCTTCCTCGACGCCGATGAGCTGCATGACGAGGCGCTGGACTATGTGGCCGCCCACGGCTACCTGACCGCCCTGTCGATCTGCTCCGAGGTCGTTCCCGACCGTGAATGGATCGACGCGCTGTTCGCCGAAGAGCCGCACTACGCCGACGCCGCCCAGCGCGAAGAAATCGAATCCACCCTGCTGGCCCTCAAGGCCCACATCTCTCGCCAACTGGCCTCCGATGAGGAGTTCGAGCTGCCGTGCGACCTGGACCTGGGCGAAGAACCGGACGACTCCGACCTGCGCGGCTGGTGCATCGGCTTTATGGAAGGTGTGTTCCTGCGTGAAGCCGCCTGGTTCGAAACCGCCGAGGAAGAAGTCAGCGAAATGCTGCTGCCGATCATGGTCGGTTCGGGGCTGTTTGAGGAAGAAGCTGAATTTTCCGACATCGCCGCCGACGCCAACCTGATGGACGACATGATCGTACAGATCCCGGAAGCGCTGACCGCCCTGTACCTGCTGTGCAATGCTCCTGACGAAAAACCGGCGATCCTCAAGCCACGTCACCACTGAGTCGCCTGCCCGTGACACCCATGGGCAATCGCTCGCTGCTCCTGCGTTACGTGCTGCTGGCCATCGGCTGGCTGAGCGTAGCGTTGGGAGTGATCGGTATTTTCCTACCCGTGTTGCCGACCACGCCCTTCCTCCTGCTCGCCGCCGCCTGCTTCGCTCGAAGCTCCCCGCGTTTCTACCAGTGGCTGGTGGAACACCCGCGCCTGGGCCCCTGGATTCGTGACTATCTGGATGGCAATGGCATCCCGCTCAAGGGCAAGGTCTACGCCATTGGCCTGATGTGGTTGAGTATTGGTTTTTCCTGCTACCTGGTGCCATTACCATGGGCACGCGGGTTCATGCTGACCAGCGCCGTACTGGTGACAATCTACATCCTGCGCCAGAAAACCCTGCCACCGCGCTAAGCACGCACTGCGACATTAGATCCCACACGACCTTGGTCGACACTGACTAACCCCAGGCATCATGCGAGACTGTCCAACCGGGCCTGGAATGCCTGGGTGTTCTCATGCTCGGAGTTACCATGACGCTGTCCAGCGGGCTGATCGCCGCCGTTGCCCTGGCCTATATGGCCATTATGTTTGCCATCGCCTTCTACGGTGACCGCCGCCGTGCGCCGCTGCCGCCGCGCATGCGTGCCTGGGTCTATAGCCTGTCGCTGGCCGTCTACTGCACCAGTTGGACCTTCTTCGGCGCCGTAGGCCAGGCCGCCGAACAACTGTGGGCGTTCTTACCGATCTACCTGGGACCGGTGCTGTTGCTGGTGTTGGCACCCTGGGTCCTGCAAAAGATGATCCTGATCAGCAAGCAGGAAAACATCACCTCCATCGCCGACTTCATCGCGGCACGCTATGGCAAATCCCAGTCCCTGGCGGTGGTGGTCGCGCTGATCTGCCTGGTGGGCGTGCTGCCTTATATCGCCCTGCAACTCAAAGGCATCGTGCTGGGGGTCAACCTACTGATTGGCGCTGGCGCGGACACCACCGGCACCCGCGCGCAAGACACCGCCTTGATCGTGTCCCTGGTGCTGGCGTTGTTCACCATTGTGTTCGGTACCCGCAACCTCGACGCCACCGAACACCACCGAGGCATGGTGCTGGCGATTGCGTTTGAATCGCTGGTGAAGCTGCTCGCCTTTCTCGCAGTCGGGGCGTTTGTGACCTACGGCCTGTACGACGGTTTCGGCGACCTGTTCAGCCAGGCGATGCTCGCGCCACGCCTGGAGGAATACTGGAAGGAAACCATCAACTGGCCGTCGATGGTGGTGCAAACCGGCGTCGCCATGATGGCAATCATCTGCTTGCCTCGGCAGTTCCATGTGACTGTCGTAGAGAACATAGACCCCCAGGATCTGCGCCTGGCCAAGTGGGTGTTTCCGGCCTACCTGATTCTCGCCGCGCTCTTTGTAGTACCGATCGCCTTGGGCGGCAAAATGATGCTGCCCGGCTCGGTGCTTCCGGACTCCTACGTGATCAGCCTGCCCCTGGCCGAGGCTCATCCGGCCCTCGCCGTGCTGGCGTTTATTGGCGGTGCGTCGGCGGCCACCGGCATGGTGATCGTGGCGAGCATCGCCTTGTCGACCATGGTCTCCAACGACATGCTGCTGCCGTGGCTGCTGCGCCGTTCCAGCGCCGAGCGACCGTTCGAAGTGTTCCGCCACTGGATGCTGTCGGTGCGCCGGGTCAGCATCGTGATCATCCTGCTGCTGGCGTATGTCAGCTACCGCCTGCTGGGCTCCACCGCGAGCCTGGCGACCATCGGCCAGATCGCTTTTGCCGCAGTGACTCAACTGGCCCCGGCCATGCTCGGCGCACTGTATTGGAAGCAAGCCAACCGACGCGGTGTGTTTGCCGGGCTGGCGGCGGGTACGTTCCTGTGGTTCTACACCTTGGTCCTACCGGTCACCGCGAAAAGCCTGGGTTGGTCACTCGCGATTTTCCCGGGGCTGACGTGGATGCACTCGCACCCGCTCGGTTTGTCGGTGACTTCTCTTACGCTGGGAACGGTGTTTTCCCTGGCAGGCAACTTCACGCTGTTTGTGTGGGTGTCGATGCTGTCGCGCACGCGCGTGTCGGAACACTGGCAAGCCGGGCGCTTCATCGGCCAGGAAATCAGCCAGCGCGCCAACGCCCGCTCGATGCTCTCGGTACAGATCAGCGACCTGCTCAGCCTGGCCGCGCGTTTTGTCGGTGAAGAACGGGCCCAGCAGAGTTTTATTCGCTTCGCCTATCGACAGGGCAAAGGCTTTAACCCCAACCAGAACGCCGACAACGACTGGATCGCCCACACCGAGCGCCTGCTGGCCGGTGTGCTTGGCGCCTCTTCGACCCGCGCCGTAGTAAAAGCTGCGATTGAAGGGCGCGAAATGCAGCTGGAGGACGTCGTACGCATCGCCGACGAAGCGTCTGAAGTGCTGCAATTCAATCGCGCATTGCTGCAAGGCGCCATCGAGAACATCACCCAGGGCATCAGTGTGGTGGACCAGTCCCTCAAGCTGGTGGCCTGGAACCGGCGCTACCTGGAGTTGTTCAATTACCCGGACGGGTTGATCAGCGTAGGCCGACCGATTGCCGACATCATTCGCTACAACGCCGAGCGCGGCCTGTGCGGACCGGGCGAAGCCGAAGTGCATGTGGCGCGCCGCCTGCACTGGATGCGCCAGGGCCGCGCGCATACGTCCGAGCGCCTGTTCCCGAATGGGCGGGTGATCGAGCTGATCGGCAACCCGATGCCCGGCGGCGGCTTCGTCATGAGTTTCACCGACATCACCGCGTTCCGCGAGGCCGAGCAGGCACTCACCGAGGCCAACGAAGGGCTTGAGCAACGGGTGACGGAGCGAACCCACGAACTGTCGCAGCTCAATGTAGCGCTCACCGATGCCAAAGGCGTTGCCGAGTCCGCCAGCCAGTCAAAAACCCGCTTCCTGGCGGCCGTCAGTCATGACCTGATGCAACCGCTGAACGCCGCCCGGCTGTTCTCCGCCGCCCTTTCCCACCAGAACGACGGCCTGTCCAGCGAAGCCCGGCAACTGGTACAGCACCTCGACAGTTCGCTGCGTTCGGCCGAAGACCTGATCAGCGACCTGCTGGATATTTCGCGCTTGGAAAACGGCAAGATCAACCCGCAGCGCCAGCCCTTTGTCCTCAATGAACTGTTCGACACCCTCGGCGCGGAATTCAAGGCCCTGGCCCAGGAGCAAGGCCTGCGTTTTCGCCTGCGCGGCAGCCGCTTGCGCGTCGACAGTGACATCAAGTTGTTGCGGCGGATCCTGCAGAATTTCCTGACTAACGCTTTCCGATATTCCGATGGCTCGGTGCTGCTGGGCGTACGCCGGCGCAAGGGCGAGCTGTGCCTCGAGGTGTGGGACCGTGGCCCTGGCATCCCGCAGGATAAACAGAAGGTGATCTTCGAAGAGTTCAAGCGCCTGGACAGCCACCAGACCCGCGCCGAGAAAGGCCTGGGCCTGGGCCTGGCGATTGCCGACGGCCTGTGCCGGGTGCTGGGTCACCGCTTGAGCGTACGTTCCTGGCCGGGCAAGGGCAGCGTGTTCAGCGTACGCGTGCCACTGGCGCGCAACCAGACCAGCCCGCAGGTCAAGCCCGCACAGGAAAATGGCCTGCCCTTGAGCGGCGCGCAAGTGCTCTGCGTGGATAACGAAGAGAGCATCCTGATCGGTATGCGCAGCCTGCTGACACGCTGGGGCTGTGAAGTATGGACCGCCACCGATCAAGCGCAATGTGCGGCGCTGCTGGCGCAAGGCATACGCCCGCAACTGGCGCTGGTCGATTACCACCTTGATCACGGTGAGACCGGTACCGAGTTGATGGGCTGGCTGCGCACACAAATGGCGGAGCCGATTCCCGGCGTGGTCATCAGTGCCGACGGCCGCCCGGAAATGGTGGCAGAGGTGCATGCGGCGGGCTTGGATTACCTTGCCAAGCCGGTGAAGCCAGCCGCGTTACGAGCGTTGCTGAGTCGACACTTACCTCTATAAACCGGATGTACCCGGTAAAAATGTGGGAGGGGGCTTGCCCCCTCCCACATTTCGGATTGCGTTTAGTCGGGAAGGTGCGCGACGCCGTCGGCGTCGGTCATCGCCCGCTCCAGCAAATCCGCCGGCAGGCTTTTGCTGGCACGCGCACCGAGCAACTTTAATTGCTCGGTGCGGCTGACCAGATTTCCGCGTCCATCTGTCAGCTTGTTCCGCGCTGCGCTGTAAGCCTTATCCAACTGCTGCAGACGATTGCCCACTTCGTCCAGATCCTGGATAAACAGCACGAACTTGTCGTAAAGCCAACCGGCGCGTTCGGCGATTTCGCGGGCGTTCTGACTTTGACGCTCTTGCTTCCAGAGGCTGTCGATCACGCGCAGGGTGGCGAGTAACGTCGTAGGGCTGACGATCACGATATGACGGTCGAAAGCCTCTTGGAACAGATTCGGTTCAGCCTGCAAGGCCGCGGAAAAAGCGGCTTCGATCGGCACGAACAACAACACGAAATCCAGGCTGTGCAAGCCTTCCAGGCGCTTGTAGTCCTTGCCGGCCAAGCCTTTGACGTGATTACGCAGCGACAGCACATGCTGCTTCAAGGCCTCGCGACCGATCACCTCATCATCGGCCGCGACGTACTGCTGATACGCCGTCAGGCTGACCTTGGAATCCACCACCACCTGCTTGTCACCGGGCAACATGATCAGCACATCCGGCTGGAAGCGCTCACCGTCCGGGCCCTTCAAGCTGACCTGGGTCTGGTACTCACGGCCCTTCTCCAGACCTGCGTGTTCCAACACCCGTTCGAGGATCAACTCACCCCAGTTACCCTGGGTTTTCTGGCCCTTGAGGGCGCGGGTCAGGTTGGTGGCTTCGTCTGACAGGCGCAGGTTCAGTTGCTGCAGGCGTTCAAGTTCCTTGGCCAGGGAAAAGCGCTCGCGAGCCTCGTTCTGATAGCTCTCTTCCACGCGTTTTTCGAAGGACTGGATGCGCTCCTTCAAGGGATCGAGCAACTGGCCAAGGCGTTCCTGGCTGGTTTCGGCAAAGCGCTGCTCACGCTCATCGAAGATCTTGCCGGCCAGCTCAGCGAACTGCGCACGCAACTCGTCCCGTGAGCCTTGCAGGTCGGCCAAGCGCTGCTGATGACTTTCCTGCTGCTCGCGCAGTTCGGCGCGCAAGGCGGCAGACAGTGCGTCGAGGCGGCGTAATTCGGTTTCCTTGGCGCTGCGGTCAAGGTTCCAGGCGTGGGCGGCGTCGCGGGCGTTATCGCGGTCGATCTGCAACAGCTCGACCTCCCGGCGCACAGCCGCAAGGTCCGCTTGCTTGGCGGCGTTGGCCTGGCTCAGATCGCTGATTTCATCGCGACTGGCATCCAATTGAGCGGCGAGGCCCTCCTGGGCCAGTTGCGCAGTGGCCAGGCGCTCTTCGAGCAGTTCCCAGCCGGTGCTCCGCGCGGTCAACCGCCGCTGAATCTGCCAGCACACCGCCAATAACGGCACTGCGGCGCCAGCAAGGCCCAGGGCAATACTGGTCCAGTCAAAAACCATAGCCATTTCTGCCATCATCGAAAAGGAGCAAGGTTAACCAAGCGTAGAGCGGGAGGACAGCTCAGTCTTCGACCTGGCCCAGTTCACGCTGGGCGCGGCGATCACCGGCACGGGCGGCCAGGCGCAGCAGATCGTGGCCGATACGGCGGTCGCGGGCGTTGCCGCATTCACGGCACATCAATTGGCCCAGACGGCTTTGCGCAGCCACTACGCCCTCACGGGCCGGCTGTTTGAGCAAGCGCCCGGCAAAGTGTTTGACGTTGGTGCTGTGCCCCAGGCGTGGGCTGTCGAGCAACCACAGGGCGACTTTCAAGGAAAAACGCTTGGGTGCGGTAACAGTCTGCGGGGTGTCGGTAACAGAAAGTGATACTGAGCGAAACTTCATAAAGCACTGTGGGACAGAACGGAAGGCGCGCCACTCTACTCTTTTTTTCGTACAGGTAAAGCTGAAAAAACCCTGCACGCCCGTTCTAGAGCAAGCGCTCGGGACAATCCACAGAAGCTGTGGATAACTCAGTGGACAACCAGCCTTTAACACGCGCAAAGGCCCATGGAACGGGGCTCGCAGTCAAACTGACGATTTTTTCACCAATAAAAAAAAGCCAGATTTTTCATTGACTTAAATTTCCATTGCAGGCAAATGGCGGTCCTGCACAACAATTGACAGCCCGGTTACACACGCCGCAACTAATGTGCACAAGTACCGATCCGATGGTTATATCCCCGGCTTTTTTTGAAGCGACAGGCTTCAAAAATGTTACCGCTGGGGCAAAACAGGGACTTTTCAAATCTTTCCCGGCTCGCCACACTGCCCGACGGACAACGCAACGCTGAGTGGGCCGATGAAAGGAATGCTGTTATTCGCCGTGTTGTTACTGGCCATCTGCGCCATTTCATTAGGGATCAATGTCGTGCTGCCATCCCCGGATGGGGCGTTGTTTGCCATCGCTATCCTGCTGTCGGCCGCTTTCACCGCCGTGAGCCTGTGCATCGAGTTGGGAGAGGGGCGCATCAATGACATGGGCGACGTGATGAAGGTGGTCGAGACCGGCCAATCCTTGCGCCTGACCCTGGCCGCCTATGGGCTGGGTTGTTCGCTGGCCGCCGCCGTCACGGTGCTGGTGTATCGCGGCCTGCTGGGCGGCTGATTGAAGTTTTTTGATTAGCGCGCTTCCATTACCTGTTTCAATCCGTTACTATCCGCAGCGTTAGTACCAAGCTGAAAGTCAATTCTGGTCGAACAACTCCCCTGAACAACACGGGATCGACCACCTCGATGGTTTCCAGGTATCACTTGCGACGACACTGCCTTTGAACAAGCAAAGGGTGCCGCGAAGTTTTCATACTCTGACCGAACCAACCTGCAAATTGATCAGGATCTTCACCCTGGGCCCAGAACCTTTGCCCCTGTTGTGCTGCCTGCCCTCCTAAGTACCTACCTGCCAGCCCAAGCGCGCCTAACTTATTAGCGCTTCAAACTGGCTGCTTTGTTCCAGTCGGGTTCTTCGTTTGATCAATGGTGATCAACGTTACTGGAACGTTTTAACGTTGCACGGTTCTTATCCGTGTCATTTGTAGGAACACCAATAATATGTCCGCTATCCACACTCAGGATGCCATTCGCACCCTCACCAATGCTTTTGCTCCAATGAACTGCCTGATCATGGCCGCTCGCAAAGGCTGCTTCAGCTTCACCCTGGTCAACGAACACGGCATCGCTCGTCACAGCGAACGCCTGTACCCCGATCAATACTCCAGCGCTGAACCGCTGCAGGCCGTGATCGAGCGTACCCGTCAGGCACTGGTTGCCTGATCGACCCGAGTCGCTGAAACACAAAAAACCCTGTTTAAAACACAGGGTTTTTTATTGCCCGAAATTCGTATCTTGAGCATTTGTACTAAGTTCAAATCGATATAAACGTTATAACTGGATGAGGAAGATGTTTTAAAAACAGTCCTTTACCTCATGAATATGACACTACACTTCAACTCAAGCGGCATGATCCGCTTCCGACGAGCCTGAGATCCGATCCACTGCTGCCAAGCCCCTTTTCTCAGGACTCGTCGACCACTTCCACGGATTGAGGCGTGTATGGGTATCGCAGCCAGTGAATTGTGTCGCTATGTGATCCGGCCGACGCTGACTTACCTCGGCCAGCAGAGCCCAACGGCTGAGTCACTGCTGCTGGGTATTGCGGCCAGCCAGTCGGAATTGGGTTCCGCCTTGCACGATCGACGCGGCCATGGCCTATACAGCATCACCGAACCTCGCCATCGCGCCTTGTGGGATAACTACCTGGCGCTCGACCCCGAGCGTGCCAGCCTGGTACGCGGGCTGGCCAGCCAACATGCCTTCCTCAGTGCGCCCCAACTGGAGCTCACCGTAAACCTGCGTTACGCCACCGCTATCGCTTGGCTCCTGGTCGAACAACACAGCCCCGCCCTGCCACCACCTGGTGATGTTTTAGCCATGGCGCGTATCTGGAAAGAAATATTTCATCCTCAAGGAAGGCTGCGGGATTTCACCCAAGCCTGGCAAACCTGTGTTTCCCCCATGAATCACGTGGCCTGCTGACCTTGCAATTTGCAAGATTCGGCAAAAAACCCGAATTCTGGTCGGATTGTCCTACAAAACCGCTCTATCTCCTGCATTACAGCCTATAGCGCGATGTTAATTTTATTGATACTTTCCGCTGCGGTGATCACCACGGAGTTCTAATAATGAAAAAAGTAATGCTCAAGACCACACTTAGCCTCGCCGTTGCCATGGCATCCTCCCAACTGTTCGCAAGCGGTTTCGCACTGAACGAACAGAGCGTCAGCGGGATGGGTACGGGTTTCGCAGGTCGCTCCTCTTCTGCCGATGATGCAAGCACTGTCTACGGTAACCCGGCCGGTATGTCCCGACTGAATGGCCAGCAAATCACCGGCGGTGTTGCTGCCATTGATGCGTCGACCGACATCAGCAATACCGGTGGCAACTCTCGCGGTTCCAACAAAGGCGACATGGTTCCGTTCACCGCGGTGCCATTCGGTTTCTACACCAACAAACTCAACGACCAGTGGGCCATCGGCTTCGGTGTATACGCACCGTTCGGCCTGGTGACCGACTATGAAAACGGCTTCCAGGGCCGTGGCTTTGGCAGCAAGAGCGAAGTGAAGGTCATGACCTTCCAGCCAACTGTCAGCTACGCGTTCAACGACCGTGTATCCATCGGTTTCGGCCCGACCATCAACCGGATTTCCGGTGTGCTCGAGTCGGACAGGACCCTCAACCCGCTCGTCCCCGATACCAACGTCAAACTCAAGGGTGACGATACCGCCCTGGGTTTCAACGTCGGCGTATTGGTCCAGGCTACCGACACCACGCGCGTGGGTCTGACCTATCACTCGAAGGTCAAGTACAAAATCGAAGGCCACACTACCGTCAGCGGCCCCGCAGCCACTCAACCAATCCTGCGTAACAACCGTTACGACGCCTCGCTGAAAATCGACACCCCAGAGTCCTACGACCTGTCGGTCACCCAAGACCTGACCGATGCCTGGAAACTCTATGGCGGTGCAACCTGGACGCGCTGGAGTCGTCTGAAAGAGATCAGCGTCAACAACGAAGGCGTAACAGCAGCGGGCGGCATACTGGCGCCAAGCCAACTCGGTACCATCACCGAAGAACAAAATTGGCATGACACCTGGGCCTACGCCGTGGGTACCTCGTATCAGTTGACCAAGCAAGTCGTGCTGCGTACCGGCCTGACCTTCGACCAATCCCCGACGAACAACACCGATCGTTCGCCGCGCATCCCGACTGGCGACCGTACGATCTTCAGCGTGGGCCTGGGCTACAAAGTCATGGATAACATGACCGTCGACCTGGCGTATTCGTACCTGAAAGAAGAAGACATCAAGATCAACCAGACTGCTGACGCTCCGTCGACAGCCAGTTACCGCGCCAAATACGAAAACAGTGCCAACGGTTTCGGCCTGGGCATGACCTACACCTTCTGATCCAGACGGGTGTAAAAAAGCCCCGCACTCCTGCAAAGGAGGCGGGGCTTTTTAGTACCCGATGATCAGGGTTTAGACGCTATAGCCTGCTCCACAGCCTTGATCAGATCCGGGCTGTCCGGCTTGGTGAGGCTGGAGAAATCGGCAATCACCTTACCCTGGCGGTCGACCACGTACTTGTAGAAATTCCACTTCGGCGCGTTGCTCTGCTGCGCCAACACCTTGAACAGGTGCACCGCGTCCGGCCCCTTGACCTTCTGCGGCTCGGTCATGGTGAAGGTCACGCCGTAATTCACGTAGCAGACCTTGGCGGTTTCTTCGCCGGTCTTGGCCTCCTGCTTGAAGTCATCGGATGGCACACCGATCACCTCCAGCCCTTCGCCCTTGTAACGCTGATACAGCGCTTCGAGACCTTTGAATTGCGGCGCGAACCCGCAAAAACTCGCCGTGTTGACGATCACCAAGGGCTTGCCGGCAAAACGTTGGCACAGGTCGATGGATTCCTTGGCGCGCAGCTTGGGCAATTGGCCCTCCAGCAACGGCGGGCAGTCGGCAGCCAACGCCACGCCGCCAAAAGCAGCCATCAGCACAGGTACAGCAAGCCAGCGCATCTGCATGTCGAGACGTCCTTTAAAAAGTTCAGGGATCGAACTTAACAGATCGACATACCCAGTTGCATCAACGCCAGGCCACCGCGCTGCCATCCCCACCAGGCCAGCGCCAGCAACAGCGCAGTCGCTGCTGCCCCGCCGAACCAATACCAGCTCGAACTCATGCCGCCTCCATCTGCGCCTGCAATCGCGCCACCGGCCGCTCACGCACCGGCCAATTCAGGGCTGCGGCGAGCACGCTCAACAGGATCGCCACTTGCCAGATCAAATCGTAGTTACCGGTTCGATCATAGACCACCCCGCCCAACCAGCCGCCAAGGAACGAGCCAAGCTGATGAAAAAGGAACACGATCCCACCCAGCATGGAAAGGTTTCGCACCCCAAACAACGTAGCGACCGTGCCGTTGGTCAGCGGTACCGTGGACAGCCACAGGAAGCCCATGGCCATGCCGAACAGGTACGCCGTGACTTCGGTCACCGGCGCCCACAGGAACAGCATGATCACCACCGCGCGCAGCAGGTACAACCCGGTCAACAAGCGCGGTTTGGACATGCGCCCGCCGAGCCAGCCGGCGGTGTAGGTGCCGAAGATATTGAACAGCCCGATCAACGCCAACACCGTGGTACCGACCGTGGCCGGCAAGTGCTGGTCCACCAGGTAAGCCGGCAGGTGCACACCAATAAACACCACCTGGAAACCGCAGACGAAAAAGCCGAAGGCCAGCAACCAGAACCCGGAGTGGGAGCAAGCTTCCTTCAAGGCTTCACGCAGGGTTTGCTGGCCAGCCATCACCGGCAGCGGGCGGTCCTTGAGCATGCTCACCAGCGGCAGGATCAGCGCCACCATCAAGCCCAACACCAGCAAGGCTGCCGACCATCCCAGCCAACTGATCAAGCCCAAGGTGCCCGGCACCATGGCGAACTGGCCAAACGAACCGGCGGCGCTGGCAATGCCCATGGCCATGCTGCGCTTTTCCGGCGCCACGGCGCGGCCGACCACACCCAGAATCACCGAGAACGACGTGCCCGACAGGCCAATCCCGATCAGCAGGCCCGCACTCAAGGACAACGACCACGCCGAATCCGACATGCCCATCAACACCAGGCCTGCGGCGTATAACACCCCGCCGACAAACACCGCCTTGGTGGCGCCGAAACGGTCGGCCAAGGCTCCGGTAAACGGCTGCGCCAGGCCCCAGATCAGGTTCTGCAAGGCGATGGCAAAGGCGAAGGTCTCACGGCCCCAGCCGAATTCGCTGCTCATCGGCGCCAGGAACAGGCCGAAACCGTGCCGCACGCCCAAAGACAACGCCAGGATCAGCGCACTCCCTACAAGGATCCAACCACTGGTGCGCCACATCGACGTCATTTCTTATTCTCCGCTCGCGGGTATATACCCGCTTGTAGTCGAACAAACCCGCGTTCAGGCGAGTTCATCCAGCAAGGCCAACAGGGTTTCGCGTTTTTCCGCGCCGAGTTGATCGATCAATTTCTGTTGCGCCGCCTCCCAAGCGGGTAACGCTGCGGCCAGTCGCTCTTCACCGGCTGCGGTCAACAACACCAGGCGGTTGCGCAGGTCATCACCCTCCACCATCTGCACCAGCCCCTCGCCTTCCAGCACCCGCAGGTTGCGCCCCAAGGTGCTGCGATCCAGGCCCATGGCGTCGGCCAGGCTGGAAATGCTCGGTTGATCGAGGCGCTGCAGGTTGCACAGCAAAGAATACTGGGCAACGTTGATCCCGAAGCCGTCGAGGGCGCCGTCGTAGTGCCTGCTGACGCCACGGGCGGCACGTCGCAGGTTGGTGCATAAACATTGGGAGGCAAGCATGGAACGTGTATATACCCGCGATTAGGGAAATGCAAGAAAGTGTTACAACGCCAGGCCGACCAGAACAGCCACTTCCAGCAGCTCCAGCAGCGCGCCAGCGGTGTCGCCGGTGGTGCCGCCGAGGCGATTGACCATCAGTTGGCGCAGGCCCATAAAACACACGGCCGCGAGCAGCACGGCAACCCCACCGCTGAAACCACCGATCAGGATGCAGGCCAGGCCACTGAGGACCAACACCTGTTGACCGACGATGCGCGGTAAATGATCCGACAGCGCCTGACCCAACCCACCCGCTCGCACATACCGCGTGGTGAGAAACAACGCCAGCATCGACGCCCGCCCGATCAACGGCGCGAGAATCAACGCCGCACCGTTGTGCTGCTCGATCAACGCCACCAGCGCTGTGAACTTGAGCAGCAACACCAGGCCCAGGGTGACCACGGCAATCGGCCCGCTGCGTGGATCTTTCATGATGCTGAGAGTGCGCTCGCGGTCGCCGAAACCGCCCAGCCAGGCATCGGCGCTGTCCGCCAGGCCATCGAGGTGCAAGCCGCCACTGAGCAACACCCAGGCCGTCAGCAGCAGCGCGGCGTGCAACAACAGCGGTGATCCGACCAGCAGCGTATTCAGGCCCCACAGCAGTACGCCGAACAGCAACCCGACCACGGGATAAAACAGCAACGAGCGCCCCAGCTCCTGCGGTTGCGGCATGCCCGGCAGACGAATAGGTAAGCTGCTGAGAAATTGCAGGGCGATCCAGAACGGCAGCATCCTCAGATTCCTTCCTTCAGCACGCCATCGGCGCCGACCTGCAGGTTGAACAACCCGCCATGACCGACTTCGACATTCAGCAACTGCTCACGGGGCAGCCCCCGAGCCTGGGCCAACAGCAAACGCATCACGCCACCGTGGCTGATCAACAGCACACGCTGACCGGCATACGCCTCATGCAGGCGTAAGACGGCGCCCAACACCCGCTGGGAAAACTCGCCAACCGGTTCGCCCTGGGGCGGTGTGAAGCTATAGGGATCGGCCCAGAACCGGCCCAAGCCTTCGGCGTCGGTCTCCATCAGCGCTGCGGCACTCTGCCCTTCCCATGCACCGAAGTGCAGTTCCTGCAGGTCCTTTTCCAGGCTCACCGGCACATTCAGCCGCGCGCCCAGCTCATCCGCGAACCGCGCGCAGCGTTGCAGCGGCGAGCTGATCAGCCGATCCCAAGGCCCCTGTGCCACCACGGCGGCGCGCATTTGTTCCCAGCCCTTGGCGGTCAATGCATCGTCCAGGCTGCCGCGCAGGCCACCCCCCAGTTCGGTTTCGCCATGGCGCAACAGGTCCAGGTGCAAGGTCATTCCGGACGGTCTGCCACGGCCGCTTCGGCAAACGTCGCCATCTGCCCGTGCAGCGCACAGGCCAGGCGCAGCAACGGCACCGCTAACGCCGCGCCACTGCCCTCGCCCAGGCGCAGGCCCAGTTCCAGCAACGGTTGTGCGTCGAGGCTCTGCAAGACATGGCGATGGCCAGGCTCGGCACCGCGATGACCGAACAGCAGCCAGTCGCGGCACGCCGGGTTCAAGCGCGTGGCGACCAGCGCCGCGACGGTGCAGATAAACCCATCCACCAGCACCACAATGCCTTCCTGGGCGCAGGCCAGATAAGCGCCCACCAAGGCAGCGATTTCAAAGCCGCCAAGATTGCACAGGGTTTGCAGCGCATCCCCACGCTGCGCGGCATGCAAGGCCAGCGCGCGCTCGATCACCGCCACCTTGTGACTGACGCCTTGGGCATTCAACCCCGTGCCCGGGCCCGTCAGGTCGGTCACCTGGCAATCGAGCAAAGCGCAGGCCAGCGCACTGGCAGCGGTAGTGTTGCCGATGCCCATCTCGCCGCCGACAAACAACTGCGCACCGCTTTCACGGGCGCGCAGCACACTGTCGCGACCCGCCTGCAATGCCAATCGGCCCTGGGCGCCGGTCATTGCCGGGCCCTTGACGAAATTGGCGGTGCCCGCGCCGATATTCAGGTGCCGCACGCCGGGCAGGCGCAACGAAGGGGTCACCGTGCCAAGGTCGACGACTTCCAACCGCGCATCCAGTTGCCGCGCCAATACACTGATGGCCGCACCACCGGTGACAAAGTTATGCAGCATCTGCCCGGTCACTTCCTGGGGAAACGCCGATACACCTTCGGCAACCACGCCGTGGTCACCGGCAAAGATGGCAATCCACAGCTGTTCCACCGACGGCTTGACCTGGCCCTGCAAGCCGGCCAATTGCACCGCCAACGCTTCCAACTGGCCCAGGGAGCCGGCCGGCTTGGTCAATTGCTGCTGGCGCGCCAGGGCTTGTTCGTACGCCGAGGCGTCAATGCCCTTACAAGGGTTGAGCCACCAGGAGTCAGTCATAACGCAGTACCTTTCAACGTCAGGGGCAGGCCGGCAACCGTCAGGACAACACGCTGACACCGCTCGGCCAAGGCTTGATGCAGCCAACCGGCTTCATCCACATAGCGGCGAGTCAATTCGCCCAGCGGCACGACACCCAGACCGGTCTCGTTGCTGACAAAAATGATTTCACCCGGCAGCACGGCCAGGGTTTCCAGCAATTGATCGCGCTCAAACGCCAGGCGCTGCGCGTCTTCGAGCATCAGCAGATTGGTCAGCCACAGGGTCAGGCAATCCACCAACAGGCAACGACCAGGCGCAGCGTTTTCGCGTAGCACACGCGCCAGCTCGACAGGTTCTTCGATCAAACCCCAATGATCAGGGCGACGCTCGCGATGCAAGGCAACGCGGGCATTCATCTCACCGTCAAGCGGTTGGCTGGTGGCGATATAAATGACGGAAAAACCACACTCTGCAGCAAGCTTTTCAGCAAGGCGGCTTTTGCCGGAGCGGGCGCCGCCTAAAATCAGTTGAAGCATGAGACACCCCCTACCCACCCATCCACGATGCGAAGCGAGTCGTTTTTGATCTGGCTTTTGATCTGAAGTCGCCCCGTAAACCACGCTGGCCGAACGCAGGCTTGAATCCGTGGGTAACCCGGCAGGACGCCGGGTTAGCCGCACTGGGCCAGGGATGGCCCATTGCGGCGGCCCACGGATTCAAGCCTGCGTTCGGGCACACCGAGCCCAAGCGAGGTGCCGAGTGGTGGGGCGAAGACCTTTTGGTTACTTTTGGGTCTTTCCAAAAGTGACCCGCTGTAAGAGCGGAACCATAAGTGGCCGTTACCGCAGGAATGGATATGTACTCGGTATACCTGAACAATTCAGCACCTGACACACCGCCTTCGCGAGCAAGCCTGCTCCCACATTTGGATCGCATGCACACCGTTAAACCCCGCACAGCTTGCGCAATAAATCAGTATCCAAATGGTTCTCCACCAGGTCGGCCAACCGCTCAATATCGCGCTCGCGCAAAGCGTGATAATCCACCTCCTGCACATCCTGCAACCCAGCCCAACGCAGCAACGCACTGCAGGCCGCCGGGGTCTCGAACAAGCCGTGCAGATACGTGCCGAGAATCTGCCCGTCAGCGCTTTGCGCGCCGTCACTGCGACCGTCATCCAGCAGCACGGCGGCGTTCGACAGGGCAGCGCCGCACGTCACGCCCGCATGGATCTCATACCCGCTGACCTCGGCATTTTCCAGCAACAAACGCCCGCGAACATTACGCAGTTGCTTCTCTTCTTCCAGGGTGGTGCTGAACGCCAGCAGCCCCAGGCCGTCGCTGGAACCGGCTGGCCCTTCCAAACCTAACGGGTCGTGCACTTGCTCACCGAGCATCTGCAAGCCGCCGCAAATCCCCAGCACCTTGCCGCCATAGCGCAAGTGCCGCGCCACGGCAGTGTCCCAACCATTGGCCCGCAGGTACGCAAGGTCGCTGCGCACGCTTTTCGAACCGGGCAGGATGATCAGGTCGGCGGCCGGAATCGGCTGGCCCGGCCCGATGAACTGCAAATCCACCTGGGGGTGCAGGCGCAGCGGATCGAAATCCGTATGGTTGCTGATGCGCGGCAACACCGGCACCACCACCTTGAGCACCTGCGCCGCCTTGTCGATCTGGCGCTGGTCGATGCCGTCCTCGGCTTCCAGGTGCAGGTCCATCACGTAGGGCAATACGCCCACCACCGGTTTGCCGGTGCGTGCTTGCAACCAATCCAGGCCGGGTTGCAGCAGTGCAATGTCGCCGCGAAAGCGGTTGATGATGAAACCTTTGACCCGCGCCTGTTCGCTGGGGGAGAGCAATTCCAGGGTGCCCACCAGATGGGCGAACACGCCGCCGCGATTGATATCGGCAATCAGCAGCACCGGGCAGTCGACGGCCTCGGCGAAGCCCATGTTGGCAATGTCGTTGGCGCGCAGGTTGATCTCGGCTGGGGAGCCTGCACCTTCCACCATCACCACCGGGTAGGCTTCGCTCAACCGCGCGTGGGAAGCCAGCACCGCCTGCATCGCGATGGCTTTGTAGTCGTGATAGGCCACCGCGTTCATGCTGGTCACTGCGCGGCCATGGATGATCACCTGGGAGCCGGTGTCGCTGTTGGGTTTGAGCAGCACCGGGTTCATGTCGGTGTGGGGCGCCAGGTTGGCCGCCTGGGCCTGCACCGCCTGGGCGCGGCCGATCTCGCCGCCTTCGGCCGTCACGGCGCTGTTGAGCGCCATGTTCTGCGGTTTGAACGGCACGACTGCAATACCCTGGCGCACCAGCCAACGGCACAACGCGGTGACAAGGGTACTTTTGCCAGCATCGGAGGTGGTGCCTTGCACCATCAGCGTACTCATGAGGCGTCCTTATAGGCAGCCAGCGCTTCGTCGAGGCGCAACCAATCGGCCTCGGTGTCAGGTAGGCCAAAACGCACGCTGCTGTTGTGCACAAACAGACGCAGCAAGATGCCGCGCTGGGCCATGAATTCGTGCATGCGCTCGGCGTGCGGGGTGATCAGCCATTGGAACAACGCGCAGCCGCCCTGGGGTTGAAAGCCACGGCGCTCGAGCATTTCAAACAAGCGCTGGGCGGCCTCGATGCAGCGTACCCGCTGCCGCGCATGGCCGGCGGTATCGCGCAGGCACACTTGGCCCAGCACCCGCGTCGGCCCGCTGACGGCCCACGGCCCGACCTGTTCGGCCAGCAGCTTGAGCAGCCTGCGCTCGGCCAGCACAAAGCCCAGACGCACCCCGGCCAGGCCGAAAAACTTGCCGAACGAGCGCAGCACAATCAGGCCGACCTGATGGGCCTGGCTCGCCAGGCTCAACTGCGGGGTGACATCCATGAACGCTTCGTCCACCACCAGCCAGCCGCCGCGCTGGGCCAGCCTTGAGTGCCAGTCCAGCAGGCGTCGCGGGGTCAGGCTCAGTCCGGTGGGGTTATTGGGATTGACCACCACCAGCACGTCGAGGCCGTCGAGGAAGAAGTCGACTTCCTGCTCCTGCACCTCACGCACCACGTAACCGGCACGGCGCCAGGCCTCGGCGTGTTCGGCGTAGCACGGCGACAGCACGCCGACCTTGCCGGCGCGGCGCAGGCGCGGCAGCAACTGAATCGCCGCCTGCGAGCCGGGCACCGGCAGCAGATGCGCGGCGCCGTAATACTCGCTGGCCGCCTGTTCCAGGCCGTCGTCGGATTCCGGCAAGCGCGCCCAGGCCCGCAGCGGAATCTCGGGGATCGGCCACGGCCAAGGCGCGAGGCCGCTGGAAAGGTCCAGCCAATCGGCCTCGGCAATCCCGTACTGAATCGCTGCCTTGCGCAGCCGGCCACCGTGCTCAAGCATAAAACTGCCCCCCCACGCATAGAATCAGCAGCCACAACCATACGCCGCGCTGCACCAGCTGCCAGCCGCGATCAATAGAGTCGGCATCCGCTGCCGGGCCTTCGCCCAGTTGCGGGCGATGGTGCACCTCGCCGTGGTAAATCGCCGCGCCGCCCAACTCAACGCCCAACGCACCGGCACCGGCCGCCATCACCGGTCCGGCATTGGGACTGTCCCAGGTCGGCCCCTGGGTGCGCCAGCATTTGAGGGCCAAGCGGGTTTTGCCCAGCACGGCGTAGGTCAAGGCCACCAGGCGTGCCGGAATATAGTTGAGGACATCATCGATCTTGGCCGCGGCCCACCCGAAGCGCTCGAAGCGTTCATTGCGATAGCCCCACATGGCGTCGAGGGTGTTGCTCAGGCGGTAGAGCACCACGCCCGGCACGCCGGCGACGACAAACCAGAACAGCGCGGCAAACACCGCATCGCTGCCGTTTTCGAGCACCGACTCGGTGGCGGCGCGGGCGACTTCGGTGCGGTCCAGCTCGCTGGTCTGGCGGCTGACCAGGTAGCTCACGCGCGTGCGGGCCGCGTCGAGGTCATCGCTGCGCAGGGCCTGGGCCACCGGGATCACATGTTCGCCGAGGCTGCGCATGCCGAGGGCGCAATACAACGCAAGGATCTCCAGTACCCAGCCGATATACGGCGCCCACGACAACGCGGTAGCCAGCAGGGTCAACGGCACCACGGCGATAAACCATGCGGTCACGCCATGGCTGCGCCAGCCACGGCCACCGCTGTTGAAACGCTGCTCGATGCGCCCGGCAAAATTACCGAACGCCACCAGCGGATGCCAGCGCCTGGGCTCGCCCAACAGCGCATCCAGCGCCACCGCGGCGACACACAGCAAGGCCACACTCATTGACTCACTCCCCACGCATTTTCATACAACATGTCACTCAACGGCCGAGGCTCGGTCCAGCCTTCGAGCTGCAACATCGGTGCCGGGTAAAATTCCGTCACCGGCCCCAGGCACAAGACCGCCAGGGGTTTCGCGCCGGGCGGCAGGCCCAGCAGGTCGGCCAGGGCCTGGGGTTCGAACAGCGAGACCCAGCCCATGCCCAGCCCCTCGACCCGGGCAGCCAACCACAGGTTCTGGATCGCACAGGACAGCGACGCCAGGTCCATTTCCGGCAGGGTGCGCCGTCCGAAGATGTGGCGCTCACGGTCATCCATCAACGCCGCCACCAGCACTTCGGCGCAATCGTGGATACCTTCGACCTTGAGCTGCATGAACGCGTCGGAGCGCTCGCCCAATGCCTCGGCGGTGCGCACGCGCTCTTCTTCCACCAGGTGTTGAATCTGGCTTCGCAACGCGCGGTCGCTGATGCGGATAAACCGCCAGGGCTGCATCAGGCCAACGCTGGGGGCCTGGTGCGCGGCCTGGAGCAGGCGATGCAGCAATTCGGGGGCGACCACGCCGCCGCTGAAGTGGCGCATGTCGCGGCGTTCGGCGATGGCGCGGTAGACGGCGTCGCGGTCGGCCTGGGGGAAAGCGTTGTCGGTCATGGCCCTAGCGGGGGCAAGCCCCCTCCCACAGTGGATAGGGTTTCAGCTCGGTCCGGTGCAAACAAGGCGGCTACCGCCGTCGGATTCGAGGGGAAATAGAAGTGCACGTAAGAGGCCGTCATCCGCCCCTGTCGGAAGACCGCTTCGGCACCGCGCCCACCGTTCGGGCTCAGGCCACGGGCAATCGGCTGGCACTCGGTGCTGGTCAGGGAATGGTGATACGTGTGCCCGCGCAGCACGCCTTCCGGCAGCTCTACGCTTTGCAGGGCCAGGGCCGCGAGTTTCTTTTGCATCACCGCGTCGCCTTGCAGCAGGCCGACCAGTTCGGCGCGGGTGCCGTCGACATCGGTGAGCGAATCCAGCAGGTAGAGCATGCCGCCGCACTCGGCGAGCAAGGGTTTGCCGGCGGCATGGTGGTTACGAATGGCTTCAAGCATCAGGGTGTTTTCCGACAGCGCCTGGTGGTGCAGTTCCGGGTAACCGCCGGGCAGATAGAGGCTGTCGGCGTCGGGCAATTGGCGATCATGCAGCGGCGAGAAGAAGCGCAACTCGGCGCCCATCGCCCGCAACAGGTCGAGGCTGGCGCCATAGGTGAAGGCGAAGGCTTCGTCACGGGCCACCGCAATGCGCACACCATCCAGTAACGGCTCGGCCTCGATCACTGCTGGTGCGGCGAAGGTCACCGGTGGCGGCAATGCGACTTCACAGCTGCTGCCCAATGCCTGGGCGGCGGCGTCCAAGCGCACGTCGAGATCGTTCAGCTCGCTGGCCTGCACCAGGCCCAAATGGCGGCTGGGCAGTTCGATCCCGGTTTCGCGGGACAATGCGCCATACCAGCGCAGGCCTTCGGTCAGGCTGCCTTCCAGCAGTTGCGCATGGCGCAGGGTGCCGACGCGGTTGGCCAGCACCCCGGCGAACGGCAGGTCCGGCTGATAGCGCGCCAGGCCGAGGGCCAGGGCGCCAAAGGTCTGGGCCATGGCGGTGCCGTCGATGACACCGAGCACCGGCACGCCGAAATGCCGCGCCAGGTCGGCGCTGGACGGCGTGCCATCGAACAGGCCCATCACACCTTCGATCAGGATCAGGTCGGCCTCCCCCGCCGCTTCCCACAGCAGGCGGCGACTTTCCTGCTCGCCTACCATCCACATGTCCAATTGATACACCGGCGCACCGCTGGCGCGCTCGTGGATCATCGGGTCCAAGAAGTCCGGGCCGCATTTGAACACACGCACCTTGCGCCCCAGGTTGCGGTGCAAACGGGCGAGCGCGGCGGTGACGGTGGTTTTGCCTTGGCCGGACGCCGGTGCGGCGATCAGGACGGCCGGGCAATGACGGGGCTGATTCAAAGTTCGACGCCCTTCTGTGCCTTGATACCGGCCTGGAACGCGTGCTTGAGCATGCCCATTTCGGTGACGGTGTCGCCCATCTCGATTAATTCAGGCTTGGCGCCACGGCCGGTGACGACCACGTGCTGCATCGGCGGACGGGCCTGCAGGTCGCTGAGTACCTGATCGAGGTCCAGGTAGCCATGCTTGAGGGCGATGTTCAGCTCATCCAGCACCACCAGGCCGATGGTGGGGTCTTGCAGCAGTTCACGGGAGACGGCCCAGGCGGCTTCAGCGGCGGCGATATCACGCTGGCGATCCTGGGTCTCCCAGGTGAAGCCTTCGCCCATCACGTGGAAACGCACTTGCTCGGGGAAGCGGCGGAAGAACAACTCCTCACCGGTGCTGTTGCGCCCCTTGATGAACTGCACCACACCGCACTGCATGCCGTGGCCCATGGCGCGCGCGAGCATGCCGAATGCCGAGCTGCTCTTGCCTTTGCCGTTGCCGGTCAGCACCAGCAGCAAGCCGCACTCATTGGGGGAATTGGCGATGCGCTCGTCGATCACGGCTTTTTTGCGCAGCATGCGCGCCAGGTGGCGTTCGTCGCGGTCGGGGGTATCGGTCATGGCAGCTCTCCGTTGGGGCTGGACAAAAACGGCAGGCAGGAAAAAACAGACAGCCAAGCATCGCCCACCGTGATGCTGTTGGATGATCCAGGCCGGTCTCCGGGCTCATGAGTGGCGCGCTTGTTCTCATCTACAGCGCGAACACGCCGACGGCGCGCCTTCCCATATCGCGGGCGATACAGTGGCAAAAGGCACCGTCTTGACTCATTTACCGTTGCGGGGGCAGCGCCGGAATCGCGGCAGCACTGTGTACAAGTGCGCTCACTCACCGGCTTCCCTGTTTCACTCTGTCGACCCATGGGTCACAGAGCACCTGGAACAAGCCGCGAAGGTTAGTGGGTTGGGGGTGGAGCGTCAATTAAAGCTGGCCTTGCACTTGAACCATCGCACCGCCGCTCTCCTCTACCCTTACAGGTATCAAGGAGAACACCATGCAAAAAACCAGATTCGCCCTACTCATCATGCTCGCCGGCAGCCTCGCCGCCTGCGGTGAAAGCTCCACCCTGCAGGTGTCCGATGGCACCGGGCCGTCGCCCCAGCTACCAGAGCCGAACAAAACCCTGATCCCCACCGTGAACATCGCCCCGGCAATCGGCTGGCCAGAGGGCGTGAAGCCGACAGCCGCGGCCGGCACCCAAGTGGCGGCGTTCGCCGAAGGCCTGGACCACCCGCGCTGGCTGTATGTGCTGCCCAACGGCGATGTGCTCGTGGCGCAAACCAATGCGCCGCCCAAGCCGGACGATTCCACGGGCATTCGCGGCTGGGTCATGGAGAAGGTCATGGGCCGTGCCGGCGCCGGGGTACCAAGCCCGAACCGCATCACCCTGCTGCGCGATGCCGATCACGATGGCGTCGCCGAGACCCGCACGGTGTTCCTGGAAAACCTCAACTCACCGTTCGGCATGACACTGGTCGGCAATGACCTGTACGTGGCCGATTCGGACAAGCTGCTGCGCTTCCCCTATCAAGCGGGCGAAACCGCGATCAAGGCACCTGGCACCACGGTGGTCGACCTGCCGGGCGGCAGCATCAATCACCACTGGACCAAGAACGTGGTCGCCAGCAAGGACGGCAGCAAACTGTATGTGAGCGTCGGCTCCAACAGTAACGTCGGCGAAAACGGCCTTGAAGCGGAACAGGGCCGGGCGGCCATCTGGGAAGTGGATCGCGCCAGCGGCCAGCACCGCATTTTTGCTTCCGGCCTGCGTAACCCTAACGGCATGGCCTGGGAACCCCAGAGCGGCAAGCTATGGACAGCGGTAAACGAGCGCGATGAGATCGGCAGCGACCTGGTGCCGGACTACATCACCTCGGTCAAGGACGGCGGGTTCTACGGCTGGCCGTTCAGCTATTACGGCCAGCATGTGGATGTGCGCGTCACACCGCAAAACCTGGACCTGGTCGCCAAGGCAATTGCGCCGGACTATGCGGTCGGGCCTCACACCGCTTCTTTGGGCCTGACATTTGCCGAGGGCAGCAAACTCCCGGCGCCGTTCAGCAATGGCGCGTTCATCGGACAGCATGGTTCGTGGAATCGCAAGCCGCACAGTGGCTACAAGGTCATCTTCGTGCCGTTCGAGGCAGGCCAGCCTAAAGGCCAGCCGGTGGATGTGCTGACCGGGTTCCTCGATAAAGATGAGAAAGCCATGGGCCGCCCGGTGGGCGTGGTGATTGATCAGCAAGGGGATTTGCTGGTGGCGGATGACGTGGGGAATAAGGTGTGGCGGGTGTCGGCGGCTAAATAAACGCCCCCAGACGCAACATAAAACCAATGTGGGAGGGGGCTTGCTCCCGATAGCGAAGTATCAGTCACAGTATCTGTGCCTGACCCACTGCTATCGGGAGCAAGCCCCCTCCCACATTTAGTTCGGTGTTTGGTTCAGGGGTTGCGTGCCAGATTGGCCGGCAACACACGCTTGGCGCTCAGGTAGGCATTCTGCCAATACGCCTTGGACAAAGTATCCAGCTTCACCGTACCGCCGGTTTGCGGCGCATGGACAAAGCGGCCTTCACCCACATAGATCCCGGCGTGGCTGACCTGGGAACCGCCACCGGTGGCGAAGAACAGCAGGTCGCCGGTCTGCAGGTTCTGCTCGCTGACATCCTGGGCGCGCATCACGATCAGTTCGCGGGTGGTGCGCGGCAGGGAGATGCCGGCGGCGTCGCGGAAGACGAAGCCGATCAGGCCGCTGCAATCAAAACCCGAGTCCGGCGTGTTGCCGCCCCAACGGTAAGGCGTGCCGACCAGGCCCAGCGCACGAAAGAGCACGTCTTCGGCCGCAGGCGAGAAATTCTGGGTGGAATAGTTGAATAGCGGCTTGGGCTTGACCGCAACGGGAGCGGGTGGCGGCCGGCTGGCGCAGGCGCTGATAAGCGCGGCGCAGAGAATAAGGATCAGGCGGGCTGAGGTCGACATGTGCAGAACAATCCTGGTCTGGATGCGGCTATCGCTGCCGAACGCTGAAAACCAGAACGCGCAAGCAAAGCTCGCGCGAACGGATTACAACAATGTCCAGGGATTCTAGCGCTTACACGTCAAACTTCAAGTAACACTTTAAGTTTACTTGCTGGCGGTAACCGTAGTCGGGGCCATGGCGAGTGCGCGCTTGGCTTCGATGAAGGTTTTGCTCCAGTAGCTGTCGCCCAGGCTGTCGACTCGAACACCGCCACTGCGACGGCTGCTGGAGTGGATAAACTGGTTATCGCCCAGGTAGATACCGGCGTGACTCACACGACCACGGCCTGCAGTACTGAAGAAAAGCAGATCACCGGGCTTGAGGTTGTTGCGTGCGACCAACGGTGCTTTCACGTTGATCATTTCGCGAGTGGAGCGTGGCAGGTTCATGCCAGCTTCTTCACGAAACAGGTAGCCGATGAAACCGCTGCAATCGAAACCGGCTTCAGAGGTACCGCCGAAACGGTAACGGGTACCGATCAGGGACATGCCGCGTTCGAGGATGCTGTCGGCCAGAACTGGAAGCTGGTAAGGCTTGTTGCCGGAGAAAGCGGCCAGTTCCTTTTCGGTTGCTTGCTCTTCTTTATAAAGAGTCTCTTCATAAACAGAAGCAGACTGCGCAGCAACGAATTTTGCCTGGGACTGTTGTTGAGTTTTTTGCTGCTCAACCACCTGTTGAGGGTGGGAGGCGCAACCAAACAACAGGGTAACGAGTGCGAGGGGCACGAGGGGTGCGAAGCGATTTAGCATGGGCACGACCGTGGCTGATGTGTAAAGAAGTCGAGACTATGCCCTCTATCACATCGATTTGCAAATTCAATCGTATTTTATGTGACTTCTTGTTTGGACTATGACATCTAAGCCCTTAACACCCTATGCAACCCATTTGCGTGGCCAAACCGGCCCAAACGCGGGTTTTCTGGCGCCTGTAATTCGCCGAAAGCCCCGAAAACAAAGGGCGGGCTACCAGCCGAGGGTTTCCTTGAGGAAGGGGATGGTCAGCTTGCGCTGGGCCTGCAAAGAGGCCTGGTCGAGCTGTTCGAGCAAATCGAACAACGCGCTCATGCTGCGGGTGCCACGGGTGAGGATAAAGTGCCCGACTTCATCGGTGAGGTGCAGGCCGCGACGGGATGCGCGCAATTGCAGGGCGCGCAATTTGTCTTCGTCGGACAGCGGGCGCATCTGGAAGATCAGCGCCAGGGTCAGGCGCGACTTGAGGTCAGCCAGTTTCACCGGCAACTCGCGTGGCGAGGTAGAGGCGGCGATCAACAAGCGCCGGCCGCTGTCACGCAAGCGGTTGAACAGATGGAACAGCGCCTCTTCCCAATCCGCCTTGCCGGCCACTGCCTGCAGATCGTCCAGGCACACCAGCTCATATTGCTCAAGGTTGTCGAAGATCCCGATACCGCGATCCATCAACTCGGCCAGGGGCAGGTAAACCGCCGGCTCGCCCATCTGCTCGAAACGCAGGCAAGCGGCCTGCAACAGGTGGGTACGCCCTACGCCGTGCTTACCCCACAGATAGATCAGGCTTTCGGTCCACCCGGCGTCGGCTTCGCAGAGCCGCTCGACATAGCCGAGTGCAGCGGCATTGGCGCCTGGGTAGTAATTGATAAAGGTAGCGTCATCACGCAGACGCACACCTAAGGGCAGCTGAATCGGTTTCATGCTGACTGAACGGCTCCCATCGAACCGTTAGTGGCCTCTGTGTAAAGTTTGCAAAGTTTATACCCGTGACGCCGGGCGCACAATGCAGCAGACCACAAGCAAAATCAAAGGTTTGCGTTAACTTGCCGGTTTTACGCGGATTGTTTGACGCCATAGCCCCACAAACAACAAACCCGGCCGAAGCCGGGTTTGTGACGCAGCGTTTACAGGTCGGGGTCTTCGACCCCCGTATAGGCGTCGGAATCCTTGTACAGATCGTGCACATGACGCACCAGCACCATGATCACCGCCGCCACCGGCAGTGCCAGCAGGATGCCGGTAAAGCCGAACAGCTCGCCGCCCGCCAGGATCGCAAAGATCACCGCCACCGGGTGCAGGCCAATCCGGTCCCCCACCAGTAACGGCGTGAGCACCATGCCCTCCAAGGCCTGGCCGACCATGAACACCGCGACAATCCCCAGCATCGGGTAAAGGTCGCCGCCAAACTGGAACAGCCCGGCCACCAGCGCCGCACCGATACCAATCACAAAGCCCATATACGGCACGATAGCGGCAAGGCCGGCGATCAGGCCGATCAACAAGCCCAGCTCCAGGCCGATGGCCATCAAGCCTGCCGCGTAGATGATCCCCAGCGCCAGCATCACCAGCAACTGCCCGCGCACAAAGGCGCCAAGCACCTCATGGCACTCGCCGGCCAGGGCCACGATGCGCTCTTCACGGTTGCGCGGCAGCAGGCTGCGGATCTTGGCCATCATGATGTCCCAATCGCGCAGCAGGTAGAACGCCACCACCGGAATCAGCACCAGGTTGGTCAGCCAGCCGATCAGCGCCAGGCTGGACGCGGTCGCCTGGCTGAGGATCACACCCACAATATCGGTGGTCTGGCCCATGTGCTCGCTGATCGCCGCCTTGACCTTGTCGAACTTCCAGAAACCATCCGCCAGCCCGAGCTTGGTTTGAGCCCACGGCATCGCCGTGTGCTGCAGCCAGTCCAGCATCTGCGGTGCCAGCTCATAGAGTCGGAACAGTTGCTTGGCCAGCATCGGCACCAGCACCAGCACCAGCGCGGTGATGATCAACGTGAACAGCGCAAACACTGCAACCACACCCAATGTCCGCGACAGACCGGCTTTCTCCAGGCGATCCACCACGGGATCGAACAGATAGGCGAGCAGCAACGCAACCAGGAACGGCGTCAGGATCGAATGCAGCAAGAACACAAACACGCACAGCAGGACGATCCCGCCAAGCCACACCCAACGACGCGTATCCGCCATAAACCACTCCATTATCTGCTTCTATCTATATAGGAAGAACGTTTACCAACGAAAACGCAGTTGCGCCTGGGGCTCAGGAGCCGCTGCCGGTTGTGTGCCATCGACCACGGGCTGCTGCGCGGGGGCCTCACCTGCCGGCACCTCCTGCAACTTGGCCAGGCTCAACTGGGTACGCAACTGATCGGCGCTGCCGTGGACCCGATACACAATACGATCCCCCTCCACGCGCTGCGGTTGGCCACCAAACGGCTCGAGCAGATGCCCCAGGGCCGCATAGCGCTCCAGGTTCATGCCCTGCACTTCCAGCAGTTGTTCGGTGCTCACGCCAGGCTTGACCGCAAAGCGCGGCGCGAGTTTTTGGCTGACTGCCAGCATGACCGCATCAGCCAGCGCGCCAGTGTCGGCGCCTTGCGCAGTGCCCTGCTCGCTCTTGTCACCCAGCCACAGGCGCCATTTGGCCTGCCATTGATTGCCTTCCTGGCGCGCATGCACGGCGAGCAAGGCGTCGGCACCGTAGCGCTCGGACGCGGCGCGCAACGGCGTGGCATCGGCACTTTCCAGATTCGGCGCCGTGGCGACGACCTGTTCATCCAGATCCCCCAGCGGCAGGCGCAACGGCAAGCCACGGTGTTGTGCCGCGCGGCGCAGGGCCTGTGCGGCAGCCTGGCCATCGCCGACGAGGCTGCTGCCTTCGGTGGAGTCGTTCAGCCACCAGCCGAGGATCGACGGCCGGTTACTGCCCCAGATCGACAAGCCCGCTTCGCGCAAGACGCGATCGGTGCTGACCGGATCGAAGTCCACTTGCAGGCTCTCGGGTGGGCCGGCGTCGTAGCCGTATTGGCTGATAATTTGCTGCGGGTCCTTGCGAACCGCCGCAAGGCCCGGGCCGTCGGCAGCCTTGGCATCGCCGGTGAGGCGAATGACCAAGGTCTGCACCGCGCGCTGGGTGGCCTGGTCTCGCTCTTGCGGAGACTGGCTGCTGACCGGTTCAAGTACTTGATAAAGACCATTGAGGGTTTCGGCATGACTCGCCAGGCTGACCAACGACAGACAGCCTACAAAGAAGAATTTACACAGACGCATGGAGGATTCCCGAACAACAGATTTAGCGGCTGGAACAGACCGCGTGAACTCGGTTTGCCAAGGCTGTGACCACAGCGACCGGTAAAACATTCACAAGGTCCTGGTAAGTTTTCGCTACGTCATAACGATAGCGGATTCAAGGCTATACCTTAATACGTGCCATGGCAGAGGCGATTGGCTTTTTGACTTGGTTTTTTTAGCCTATATGGCCCTGCCCGTCGGCCCGAGGATGGCCGCTGCCCCTCAAGCCTGATAAAATCGCGCGCCTTCGCAGACCGTCAACGGCTGGGCCTTTTACCAAAAGTGCCTGCCCGCTCGGTCGTTACCCCTGAATCCCCCCTAAAGGCCTGGATCATGAGCAAGCAACCCTCCCTGAGCTACAAGGACGCCGGTGTAGACATCGACGCCGGTGAAGCATTGGTCGAACGCATCAAGAGCGTTGCCAAGCGCACTGCGCGCCCCGAAGTCATGGGCGGCCTGGGCGGTTTTGGCGCCCTCTGCGAGATCCCGGCCGGCTACAAGCAGCCTGTATTGGTTTCCGGCACCGACGGTGTGGGCACCAAGCTGCGCCTGGCACTGAACCTGAACAAGCACGACAGCATCGGCATCGACCTGGTGGCCATGTGCGTCAACGACCTGGTGGTATGCGGTGCCGAGCCGTTGTTCTTCCTCGACTACTATGCCACCGGCAAGCTGAACGTCGAGACCGCCACCCAGGTGGTGACCGGCATCGGCGCCGGCTGCGAACTGTCGGGTTGCTCCCTGGTCGGCGGCGAAACCGCTGAAATGCCGGGCATGTACGAAGGCGAAGACTACGACCTGGCCGGCTTCTGCGTCGGCGTGGTCGAAAAGGCTGAAATCATCGACGGCTCCAAAGTGGCTGCCGGCGACGCCCTGCTTGCCCTGCCATCGTCCGGCCCGCACTCCAACGGCTACTCGCTGATCCGCAAGATCATCGAAGTGTCCGGTGCCGACATCGAGAACATCCAGCTCGACGGCAAACCGCTGACCGACCTGCTGATGGCCCCGACCCGCATCTACGTCAAGCCACTGCTCAAGCTGATCAAGGACACCGGCGCGGTCAAGGCCATGGCCCACATCACCGGCGGCGGCCTGCTGGACAACATCCCGCGCGTACTGCCAAAAGGCGCCCAGGCGATCGTCGACGTGGCCAGCTGGCAGCGTCCTGCGGTCTTCGACTGGCTGCAAGAGAAAGGCAACGTCAATGAAACCGAGATGCACCGCGTGCTGAACTGCGGTGTGGGCATGGTGATCTGCGTGGCGCAGGAACACGTTGAAACCGCGCTGAACGTCCTGCGTGAAGCGGGCGAGCAGCCTTGGGTCATCGGCCAGATCGCCACCGCTGCCGAAGGCGCGGCTCAGGTTGAACTGAAGAACCTCAAGGCTCACTGATGCCTCAGACCTGTGATGTCGTGGTGCTGCTCTCCGGCACCGGCAGTAACTTGCAGGCCCTGATCGACAGCACGCGCACCGGCGACAGCCCGGTGCGCATCGCTGCGGTGATCTCCAACCGCAGCGACGCCTACGGCCTGCAACGCGCCAGGGACGCGGGTATCGAAACCCGCTCGCTGGATCACAAGGCTTTCGAAGGCCGCGAGGCCTTCGACAGCGCCTTGGTCGAACTGATCGACGCTTTCACCCCCAAGCTCGTGGTACTGGCCGGTTTCATGCGCATCCTCAGCGCCGATTTCGTGCGGCACTACGAAGGGCGGCTGCTGAATATCCACCCTTCCCTTTTGCCCAAGTACAAAGGCATGCACACGCACCAGCGCGCGCTGGATGCGGGTGACAGCGAGCATGGCTGCAGCGTGCACTTCGTCACCGAGGAACTCGATGGCGGGCCTCTGGTCGTACAGGCAGTGGTTCCGGTAGAGTCTGACGACTCGGCGCAGACACTTGCGCAACGGGTTCATACCCAGGAACACAGGATTTACCCGCTGGCTGTTCGCTGGTTTGCCGAGGGGCGGTTGATTCTTGGTAATCAGGGTGCATTATTGGACGGTCAGTTACTTGCGGCCAGCGGCCACTTGATTCGAACCTAGGAGATTTTATGCGTCGCGCCTTGCTCTTCGCTTTTGCGCTGTTCGCCTTGCCTGCCGTGCAAGCGGCAGATCTACACCCGTTCTCCGCCAGCTACACCGCCGACTGGAAACAGTTGCCCATGAGTGGTTCGGCAGAACGCAGCCTGACCAAGAATGGTGACGGCACCTGGACCTTGAACTTCAAGGCTTCCATGATGATCGCCAGCCTGACCGAAACCAGCGTGATCCTGTTTGACAAGGACGCCCTGCAACCGAAGAGCTACTCCTTCGAACGCGGCGGCCTGGGCAAGACCAAGAAGATCAACCTGGACTTCGACCCGTCGACCAAAAAAGTCACGGGCTTTGAAAACAAAGACCCGGTCAACGTCCCCCTGCAAAGCGGCATGCTCGACAAGTCGACCTACCAGTTGGCCCTGCAGCGCGACGTCGCAGCCGGCAAGAAAAGCATGAGCTACAACGTGGTTGAAGGCACCGACGTCGACACTTACGACTTCCGTGTGATCGGCCCGGAAAAAGTCCAGACCAAGGTCGGCAGCATTGACGCGATCAAGGTTGAGCGCGTACGCGACCCGACTCAAAGCAAGCGCATCACCCAGATGTGGTTTGCCAAGGATCTGGGTGGCATCCTGGTAGCCCTGCGTCAGGTGGAAACCGACGGCAAGGAATACAACATCATGCTGCAAGACGGCACCGTTGACGGCAAGGCCATCAAGGGCAGCTGATTGGATTGATGAGCTGAGAAGAGCCTCGCTGAATGCGGGGCTTTTTTTCGTCTGGGGGTTTTGGGTTCAAGTGTCTGCCGTCATCGGGAGCAAGCCCCCTTCCACATTTGAACCGCGAACACTTCCCCCTGCGGGAGGGGGCTTGCTCCCGATGGCGCCCAACATGAAACTTCTGTCATAAACCTCTAAAGCGGTTTACTTAGCAAGCTAACAAACCGTATAAAAAGACCTGCGACGACTTGCCGCACACCCACCATAGATTGGAGCAAGCAGATGACTGTAAAAGTAACTGAACGCGACGACGAACATATGTCCCACGAAGCGCTGGGCCATGGGATTCATATCTGGGATGTCCACCAACAAGACCTGCTGGTCGGCATGTTTCACAACGAGAGCGATGCTCATAATTATAAAAACGAGCTTGAATCGCTTGAGATGAAACGCCAGGCAGAAAGCTCCTGAAACACTGAAATCAAGTAGACGCCGGCCCACGCAGCCAGGCCGTCTGCACATGACAGACCCCGCCAATGAGCGGGGTTTGCCGTTTTAATCCTGAGCGTCTTTTCCTTAGCCTCGACAATTGTATTGAAAAATATACATTTCACGCCCCTCTCGCCCACCTCCTCCACGGCAATATTCAGACGCTGAAGTAGCCCGTTACAGAGGCCTAGACGCCACTTGACAGTGCTTTTTTGTCAGCCGAATCGTTCGCCACCTTCCTCTCCTGGCGCCTCTGACTAAATCCTTTCAGCAGGAAAGTAACAATAAATAGACAACTGGTAATAGTTCTCGATAACATTCAGCCGCTTTTCACCCAGGCTCACGGATAGGGAACTCCACTTGATGCGCGGACACAGCCGTACCCCGGAACAATCGTTGCTTGAACGTTGGAGCGAAGCACTTGCTACCCCGCAATTTCAGGCTAACAACGTCACCCTCGACGCTCTGATCACCGCCCTGGCACCCGCCGCCGAGCGTAGCTTTCAACGTTTGATCCAAGCACTGTTTCGTGAAGGATTGCTGGACCCCAGCACCCGCACCTATGACGAACACGGACAATGCTGGCTCGCACTGCCTGACCAGAACCGCCTGCGTTTCGAGCACCTGCGCCCCGGCCGCATGGCCAGCTGGGACGTGCGTGGACGGGTCACCCTGCTGCGTGATGATCATCCTGACCTGAATATTCAGTTCCCGTCGCAGTTACTGACACTGCTAAACCGCAGCCTCGAATCACCTGCAGACCCGGAAGTCCTGGACCGCCTCAACACCGAAATCGACGACAGCTTTGTCAACGACACGCTGTGCCTCGCCTTTCATGAGCAATGGACACTCAAGCTCCATACGGCCATGGGCCCGACACACCAAAGCAACCTCTTGAGCTACCTCAAGCATGACCCCAGCGTGACCAATCCGACCTCCACGCTTGAGCAATGGGGCACGCTGGGCCATCCCTGGCACCCCAACTACAAGACCAAACTGGGTTTGAATACCGATCAGGTCATCGATTTCTCACCGGAATTCGAAGCACGTTTTCCGGTATTCCTGTGCGCTCTGCATCGCCAATTCGCCCATGTCGAAATGCTGGCGGGCACCGCAGATTACTGGCAATGGTGGCAACAACATTTCCCCCAGGCCGCCCGGCAACTGACGGCGCAGTTGACCGCTCAAGGCCTTGAGGCTGGGGATTATCTGCCACTGCCCGCTCACCCTTGGCAGGCGCGCCAGGAATTACCTCAACTATTCGCCAACGAAATTGGCGATCGATTGTTGGTGCTGACTGATATCGTTGCGTTCACCGCCCACCCAACCATGTCGTTCAGGACCGTGGTGCCTGAAGGTCGGTGTGACGCACCGATGGTGAAACTTCCAGTTTCACTGCGCCTGACCAGTGTGCAGCGCACTGTTTCACCACGTTCGGCGCGCATGGGCCCGCGGATCAGCCACCTGCTGCTGGCGATCCTGGAGCGTGAGCCGGCGATCCAGAAGATCCTCAGCATCGTCCCCGAGCGGATCGGCGTGCATTTCAAGCCGCAACCGATCAATGACGAACACTCTCGCCACCTGGCCGTACTGTACCGTGACGCCCCCCAGAGCCTGCTCCAACCGGGCGAAATGGCCGTGCCGGTAGGCAGCCTGTTCGCGGTCGACCAGCACGGGCAGCCGCTGCTGCGCCAATGGGTACGACTGAGCCAAGGCAAGGACGACACAGATGCCCTGCTCGCCTTCTTTCGGGATTACGCCTCGATTGCCGTACCGGCGCTGCTGGGCATGTATTTGCGTTATGGCGTGGCCTTCGAAGCGCATCAGCAGAATTCCTTCATGGTCATGGCGGCTGACGGGCAGTTGAGCCGCCTGCTATTGCGTGATTTCGGGGATATCCGGATCGACCGCAAAACCTTGCACGCCCATGGCCTGGACATCGAACTGCACGATCCCAAGATGACCCTGTACGACGATGCCGGTTTCGTGCGCGACAAGCTGTTGCACACCGTATTCATGTGCCACCTGGGCGAACTCGTGTTGCTCAGCGCACGCCACTTCGACGTGCCCCAAGTGCTGCTCTGGAACGAACTGTCGGCACAGGTCAGCCAGTGCTTCGACGACTTGCGCAACGACGTCGAACCACAACGCTGGGAGACCGAGCGCAAGGCTTTGCTGGAGCAGGACTGGCCAGCCAAGTCGTTCATGCGCATGCGTCTGTTGGAGAGCCATGCCGATATCGTCGGGCGCTTGCCGAACCCGCTGAGCGCCGCCGCCAATGCCGGCTAACAACACCGCACTGCGGCTGCTGGTGGTGATTCAGTTGGTGTCGATGGGTGCCATGGAAATGAGTGGACCTTTCTGGCCGCTGCAAATCCAGAAACTGCTCGGCGTCGCCAATGCCCAGTACACCGGCCTGCTGTCCTCGCTGGTGTACGCAGGGCCGATGATGGCGGCAATGATCCTGACCCCCATGTGGGGGCGACTGGGTGACCGTACCGGGCACAAGCCAATGATCATCCGGGCGCTGCTGGCGTTGGCGGTATGCCAGGGCCTGGCCGCCGTTACCTTCGATCCCTGGCTGCTCGTGGCAATCAGGGTAGCGCAAGGGGCACTGGCCGGTTTTATCGCAGCGGCGCAAGCCTATGCACTGGCCTGCTGCGGCGACGGCGGGCGCGGGCACATTCTGGCTCGACTGCAATCGGCGACTGCCGTGGGCTCTCTGGCCGGGCCGGTGTTGGGCGGCTGGTTAATGGATGTCTCGGGCTTTGCACTGCTGTGCTACAGCGCCACTGCGGTGTGTGTGTTGTGCGCGGTGATCAGCCTGTTCTTGCCCACCGACGCACCACGATCACGACCAGCACGCACCGCAAAACCGACCGCGCTGCCTAAAGGCTGGCTCGGTGCGATGCTGGGAATCATCGTGTTGATCCAGGCGGCCAAGATGATGCCCCAGCCGTTTTACGCCTTGTACATCGCCGACGTGTTACACGCCCCCGCGTGGCTGATCGGCGCCAGCTATGCCGCCAGCGCACTGACCCTGGCGCTGTCCGCACCGTTATGGGGGCGCCTGTTCGACCGGCATCAACCGGCGCACACGTTGCGCGTCATCGAGTGGGTCACGTGGTCCTGTGCCTTGACGCTGGCGTTTACGGCACTGGCCAGCGAATGGCTGGGATTCCTCACCAGCCGGCTACTGTGGGGCGTTTGGCAGGGTGCATTGCTGCCGGTCGCCTACACGTTGATCGCCAACACCGTTGCGCCCAGTCAGCAGGGCTTCGCCCTGGGCCTGGGCAACAGCGCCGCCAAAGCCGGCGCGCTGTGCGGCGTGCTGATGGGCGGTATCGGCATGGGAATCGTGGGTCTGGCGCACAGCTTCTGGCTGGTGGCGCTCACTTACGCCTTGGCCGCCCTGGGCATCCGCGCAATCCGTTCGTTCACCCGAACACCTGAGACATCCGGTTTTTCTGTCAATACTTCTAATAACTGAAAGGCAAGGTCATGAACAAATCGCAACTGGCAGTTCTGCTGCCGCTTCTAGGGTCGATAAGCGTGCCTGCCTGGGCCGATGAGAATGAAGGTACGCAAGCCGCCACCACCAACCTGCAACTGCAGGCAACGGTAGTGTCGGCCACGCGCAGTGAAACCAGCATCGCGGCGATTCCTGGCTCGGTGCAGGTGATCAACGAAGACCAGATCCGCCAGCAAGCGGGTGCCGGCCGCCGAGTTGCAGACATCCTCGGGCAATTGGTACCGGGCATCGCCCCTTCCAGCGGCGGCATGAGCAACTTCGGCCAGACACTTCGCGGCCGCAGTACCCTGATCCTGATCGACGGGGTATCCCAGAACGCCACACGTGACAACTTCCGCCAGCTCAACAGCGTTGCGCCGGAAAGCATCGAGCGTATCGAAGTCATTTCCGGCGCCAGCAGTGTCTACGGTGCGGGCGCGTCAGGCGGCATCATCAACATCATCACCAAGCGCAACAAAGGTGAAGACCTGGCGTTGAGCAGCAAGATCGGCATGACCACCGGCAACAACTTCAGCCATAAAGGTTTCTCCTACGAAGCGTTCCAAAGCGCCACGGGCCGCAGCGGCCCGGTGGATTGGTATCTGTCGGCCAACACTGTGCAACGCAATGACCAGTTCGACGGCAACGGCAAGCGCATTCCCCAGGACACGTCCCAGGGCAGCAACATGGACACCGACACCTACGACCTGCAAGGCCGCTTTGGCTACACGCTGGATGACGACAAGAAAATCAGTCTGTCCCTGCAAGACTACAAGGACGAACAAGACACGCGTTACACCAAGAACCCACGCGTCACCAACACCGCCGTCGCCGTAAAAGGCCTGGACCTGGACGATCAACCGTACACCCACAACCAGGCAGTGAACCTCAATTACGCCGATCAGGATTTCTACGGCCAAGGCTTGCAGATTGAAAGTTATTGGCGGCGTGCCGACGCGTTGTTCTTCCCCGACCTGTCCAGGGGCCGCGCGGGGGTGTCCGACAACAACAGCGTGCAAGATGTTTACGGCCTGCGAGCGGCCATCGACACGCAAATGCCGGACATCGGCACGGCGACCGGCAACCTGGTCTGGGGTGCCGATTATGATCATGAAACCTCACGTCAGCGTGGCGACCAGTACCGGGTCAACGGTCTCACCTACACCAAGACCGGTACCACGTTCGAACTGGGGCCGGACATCCAGACAACAACCAAAGCCATCTTTGGCCAGCTGTCCTACGACATCGGTGACTGGACCCTGCGTGGCGGTGTACGCCGCGAGTGGATCGAAAGCGACATTGCCGACAGCACTGCTTACGGCGAAATCGTCCAGACCGGTAATCGCGCGACACTACCCGGCGGCACCCTCAAATACGATGACACCCTCTACAACCTCGGGGCGGTGTACCACCTGAGCGAAAACCAGGATGTATTCGTCAACTTCAGCCAGGGCTTTTCCCTGCCGGACATCCAGCGCTTCCTGCGTGACGTCAACAGCACCTACGACATTCAAAAACTGAATGCCCAGGCCCTGAAGGTCGACAGCTACGAGCTGGGCTGGCGTGGTAATTGGGACAAGTGGCTGGCAAATGTCACCGCGTATGAAAATACCTCGGATGTCACTCAGTTCTATGATGCCACTGATCGTGTGTTGCGCCTGGTGAACCAGAAAGAACGCGTACGCGGTATCGAAACCAGCCTGACGTACAACGTCACCGATCAATGGTCGGTGGGTGGTACTTATGCTTACGCCAAAGGCGAAACCCGCCAGAACGGACAATGGATCGACTTGCCGGCAACACGTATCGCCCCCGCCAAGACGACCGCCTTTGTTGGCTATGACCGTGGCGACTACAGCCTGCGCTTGCAAGGCATGCGCCTGGCCGACTACGACGCGGCGTTCAAGGACAACAACGGCCGCGATATCGAAGGGTACACGCTGGTCGACCTGTTGGGCTCCGTCAGACTGCCGGTGGGTCGCCTGGAAGGTGCGGTGTACAACCTCAGCAACCGTAACTACCAGAACATGTTTGCCCAAGCCAACGCCCGCGCGCCTTACCCGAACGCCGAGGGTCGCACCTTCAGCATGAGTTATGCAGTGGATTGGTAACAGCCTGACGCTGCAGGCTAAAACACAAACCCCGCCTTTTGAGCGGGGTTTGTTGTTTTACCGCCTTACCACATCAAATCATCCGGGATCTGGTAAGCGGCGTAGGGATCGTCTTCATCCGGCACCTGGCTTTCGGTGAGGATGTTGAGCTGCACGATACGCTCCGGTGCGCGCTCCTGGATCTTCAGCGCGGCTTCACGCGGGATCACCTCGTAGCCACCACCGTGATGCACGATGGCCAGGGAGCCGTTGCTCAGCTTGTTGCGCATCAACGTGTTGACCGACAGGCGCTTGACCTTCTTGTCATCCACGAAGTTGTAGTAGTCCTCGGTGGTCAGCTTAGGCAGGCGTGAGGTCTCGATCAGTTGCTTGACCTGGGCCGTACGGGCCTTGGCCTCGGCTTTTTCCTGTTGCTGGCGATTCAGCTCCTGGTCACGCTTGACCTTCTCGGCATGCGCCTCGGCGGCCAGGCGGGCCTGGGTGTCATCGGCCTCGATCTGGCCCTTGTGGACCAGCCGCTGCTGCTTCTGTTTTTCTTTGCCGACCTGCTTGGCCTGCTTTTGGTTGACCAGACCTGCTTTGAGCAACTGGTCGCGAAGGGAAAGGCTCATGGTGCTTACTCACTTAGGCAACTGCTCAACCGCAGCTGGACACGTTCTTTTCCTGACGTTTGGCTTCGCCCCACAGGGCGTCCAACTCTTCGAGGGTGCAATCTTCTATGGGTTGATGCATATCGCGCAATGCCTGTTCGATAAATCGGAAACGTCGTTCGAACTTGGCATTGGCGCCACGCAGCGCTGTTTCCGGGTCGACCTTGAGGTGACGGGCCAGGTTGACCGCCGCGAACAGCAGGTCACCGACTTCATCGGCGATGGCTACCGCGTCGTTATCGGCCATGGCTTCGAGCACTTCGTCCAGCTCTTCGCGCACGTTATCCACCACCGGCAAGGCCGATGGCCAGTCGAAGCCGACCTGGCTCGCGCGCTTCTGCAATTTGGCGGCCCGGGACAAGGACGGCAAGGCGGTCGGCACATCGTCCAGCAGGGACAGTTGCTCCGGCGCGTCGGATTTTTCCGCGCGCTCCTCGGCCTTGATCTGCTCCCAACGCTCCTTGACCTGCTCTTCGCTCAGTTGAGGAATATCCAGTGGCGCATACAGATCACCGGTCGGGAACACATGGGGATGACGGCGAATCAGCTTGCGGGTGATGCTGTCGATCACCCCGGCAAATTCGAAACGCCCCTCTTCCCGCGCCAGTTGGCTGTAGTACACCACCTGGAACAACAGGTCGCCCAACTCACCTTGCAGATGATCAAAGTCGCCGCGCTCGATGGCGTCGGCCACTTCGTAAGCCTCTTCCAGGGTGTGCGGGACAATGGTGGCGTAGGTTTGCTTGATGTCCCACGGGCACCCGTATTGCGGGTCCCGCAGGCGGCTCATCAGGTGCAGCAGGTCTTCAAGTGAATACATCTTTCTGTGTCCGATCAGTCTGGGAGGGGGCTTGCTCCCGATAGCAGTGCGTCAGCCACCCGATGTATCAACTGACAGCCTGCTATCGGGAGCAAGCCCCCTCCCACATTTAGCCTGCATTCATTCCGCGAATCATGGGGTGCGGTTGCGCCGCGTCTCAATGATGTTCGGCAACTGCGAAATCCGCCCCAGCAATCGCCCCAGTGCGTCCAGGCCCGGAATCTCGATGGTCAGGGACATCAACGCAGTGTTGTCCTCCTTATTCGAGCGGGTATTGACCGCCAGCACGTTGATGCGCTCATTGAGCAACACTTGCGAGACGTCACGCAGCAGGCCGGAACGGTCGTAGGCACGAATGATGATATCCACCGGGTAGGTGAGCACCGGCACCGGGCCCCAACTGACCTGGATAATCCGCTCCGGCTCGCGCCCACCCAGTTGCAGCACCGAGGCGCAGTCCTGGCGGTGAATGCTCACGCCACGGCCCTGGGTGATGTAGCCGACGATGGCATCCCCCGGCAACGGCTGGCAGCAACCGGCGATTTGCGTCAGCAGGTTACCGACGCCCTGGATCTGGATATCGCCGCGCTTGCCGGGCTTGTAGCCGGTAGCTTTGCGTGGGATCAGCTCCAGTTGTTCGTTGCCGCGCTCCGGCTCGACCAGTTGTTGGGCCAGGTTGACCAGTTGCGCCAGGCGCAGGTCGCCGGCACCGAGGGCGGCGAACATGTCTTCGGCAATCTTCATGTTGGCCTTTTCGGCCAACTTGTCGAAGTCCACCTGCGGCAGGCCCAAGCGACCCAGTTCGCGTTCGAGCAGGGTCTTGCCGGCGGCGACGTTCTGGTCGCGCGCCTGCAACTTGAACCAATGCACGATCTTGGCCCGCGCCCGCGATGTGGTGATGTAGCCCAGGTTCGGGTTCAGCCAGTCGCGGCTCGGCGTGCCGTGCTTGCTGGTGATGATCTCGACCTGCTCGCCGGTTTGCAGGCTGTAGTTGAGCGGTACGATGCGCCCGTTGATCTTGGCGCCCCGGCAGTTATGGCCGATCTCGGTGTGCACGCGGTAGGCGAAGTCCAGCGGCGTAGCGCCCTTGGGCAAGTCGATGGCATGGCCGTCGGGGGTGAAGATGTAGACCCGGTCCGGCTCTATATCTACACGCAACTGTTCGGCCAGGCCGCCGATGTCGCCGAGTTCTTCGTGCCATTCCAGCACTTGGCGCAGCCAGGAGATTTTCTCTTCGTACTGGTTGGACCCGGCCTTGACGTCGGTGCCCTTGTAGCGCCAGTGCGCGCACACGCCCAGCTCCGCCTCTTCGTGCATGGCGTGGGTGCGGATCTGCACCTCCAGCACCTTGCCCTCGGGGCCGATCACTGCGGTATGCAGCGAGCGATAGCCGTTTTCCTTGGGGTTGGCGATGTAGTCGTCGAACTCCTTGGGAATGTGCCGCCACAGCGTATGGACGATACCCAGCGCGGTGTAGCAGTCGCGCATTTCCGGCACCAGCACGCGCACGGCGCGCACGTCGTAGATCTGACTGAAGGCCAGGCCCTTGCGCTGCATTTTGCGCCAGATCGAATAGATGTGTTTGGCGCGGCCGCTGATGTCGGCGTCGACACCGGTGGCCTGCAACTCGGCGCGCAACTGGCCCATCACGTCGCTGATAAAGCGCTCGCGGTCGAGCCGCCGCTCGTGCAGCAGCGTGGCGATCTGTTTGTATTGATCAGGTTCGAGGTAGCGGAAGGACAAGTCCTCCAGCTCCCACTTGATATGGCCAATGCCCAGGCGGTGGGCCAGCGGCGCGTAGATGTCGAAGACTTCGCGGGCGACGCGGTTGCGCTTTTCGTCGTCGGCGGTCTTCACCGCACGGATCGCGCAGGTGCGCTCGGCCAGCTTGATCAGGGCGACACGTACGTCGTCGACCATCGCCACCAGCATCTTGCGCAGGTTTTCCACCTGGCCCTGGGTGCCCAGCACCATGGACTGGCGCGGGCTGAGGCTAGCGCTGATGGCAGCCATGCGCAGCACGCCGTCGATCAGCTTGGCCACAACCGCGCCAAAACGCTGGCTGACGGTCGGCAACTGGATGTGCCCTTCACGCACGCCGCGATAGAGCACGGCGGCGATCAGCGAGTCCTGGTCCAGCTTGAGATCGGCAAGGATCTCGGCGATTTCCAACCCGGTGCGAAAGCTGGAAGTGCCTTCGGCCCACAGGTTCTTCGCTGCATTGTCTTGTTGCTCAGACTCACGAGCGAACTCGCAGGCTGCTTTCAAGGCTTCACGGTCCAGTGCCGGGTCGACACTGATGGCATGATCCAGCCATGCCTCGAGATTGATACTGCCGTCGGTGTTGATCGGCTGGTGTGCTCTCACCTGTACCATCTTGCTTACCTTCCCTACGACGCACCTTGGATGCGCCAAAATCATCGCCGACCTTTTTACTGCGAACTCCGTAGCAGATCATAGGCCTTGGAGATCGCAGGCCAGTCGGATTAAACGGGCATCCTAGCCCGCTTCAAATAACGCCATGGCCTCGACATGCGCTGTCTGCGGAAACATGTCGAGGATCCCGGCACGTTTTAGCCGGTAGCCTTGCTTGACCAGCTCAACCGTGTCCCGCGCCAACGTCGCCGGGTTGCAGGACACATACACCAGGCGCTTGGCCCCCAGGGTGGCGAGCTTGCGCACAACCTCCAGGGCACCATCGCGGGGTGGGTCCAAGAGTACCGCAGAAAAGCCCTGTTTGGCCCATTCCACGTCATTCAAAGGCTGAGACAAATCGGCCTGAAAAAACTGCGCATTATGCAAATTGTTGCTGATGGCGTTCCGTGCAGCCCGGTCCACCATGGTCTGCACACCTTCCACCGCCACCACTTCGCGTACCTGTTTCGCCAGCGGCAGGGCAAAGTTGCCCAGGCCGCAGAACAGGTCCAGGACCCGTTCATCAGGCTGCGGCGCCAGCCAATCCAGGGCCTGGGCAACCATCGCCTCGTTGACCGCGGCGTTGACCTGGACAAAATCCCCTGGCCGGTACGCCAACGCCAAGTCCCATGCGTCCAATCGGAAACCCAGTGACAGATCAGGCTCAACAGGTTCCGGCTGGCCTTCGCCATGCAGCCACAACTGGGCTTCATGGAAGCTGCAAAATTCTTTCAGGATCAGCAGGTCCGCGTCCGACAACGGCGCCATATGCCGCAGCAGCACGGCCACGGACGACCCACTGAACAACTCCACATGCCCCAGGGCCTGAGGTTTGCTCAAGCGACGCAGCATGTTCGGCAGGCGCTGCATGATCGGTTGCAAGGCCTGTACCAGCACCGGGCAAGCATCAATGGCGACGATGTCCTGGCTGGCCACGGCGCGGAAACCCACGTCGAGTTTTTTCGCCTTGGCATCCCAGCGCACGGCCACGCGGGCGCGGCGTCGATAGCCAAACTCAGGACCGCTCAACGGTGCGGCCCATTCCTGCGGTTCGACACCGGCCACGCGGGACAGTTGCTCGGCGAGCATGCGCTGTTTCAGGGCAAGTTGTTCGTCATGGGGCAAGTGCTGCACGCTGCAACCGCCACAGCGGCCGAAGTGCGCGCACGGTGCCGGACGACGCAGCTCGCTGGCATTGAACACGCGTTCGGTGCGGGCCTCGACCACTTTACCGTGGGTGCCCAGCACCCGCGCTTCAACCTCTTCGCCGGCCAGCGCACCGTTGACAAACCAGGTGCGGCCTTCAAAGAACACGAGGCCGCGGCCGTCGTTGGCCAGGCGCTCGATGGTCAGGCGTTGCTTCTTGCCCACGGGAATCTGTGGGGCCCGGCTGCCGCCCGTCGGTTGGAAGCGCAGACCTCTCTCGTGCTTGGCCATCAGTTGGGTTCGTCGAAAATGCCGGTCGACAGGTAACGGTCGCCTCGGTCACAGATGATCGCGACGATCACCGCGTTTTCCACTTCCTTGGACAAACGCAACATACCCGCCACGGCACCGCCGGACGACACGCCGCAGAAGATGCCTTCTTCACGCGCCAGGCGGCGGGTGGTGTCTTCGGCTTCACGCTGGGCCATGTCGATGATGCGGTCCACGCGCGTCGCGTTGTAGATCTTCGGCAAGTACTCTTCGGGCCAGCGCCGGATACCCGGGATAGCCGCGCCTTCCATCGGTTGCAGGCCAACGATCTGGATCGCCGGGTTCTGCTCCTTGAGGTAGCGCGAGTTGCCCATGATGGTGCCGGTGGTGCCCATGGAGCTGACGAAATGGGTGATGGTGCCCTGGGTCTGGCGCCAGATTTCCGGACCGGTGGTGGTGTAGTGCGCTTCCGGGTTGTCCCCGTTGGCGAACTGGTCCAGCACCTGGCCACGGCCTTCGGCGGCCATGCGCTCGGCGAGGTCGCGGGCGCCTTCCATGCCTTCTTCCTGGGTGACCAGCACCAGCTCGGCGCCATAGGCGGTCATTGCCGCCTTGCGCTCGGCACTGCCGTTGTCGGGCATGATCAGCACCATCTTGTAACCCTTGATCGCGGCGGCCATGGCCAGGGCGATCCCGGTATTACCCGAGGTGGCTTCGATCAGGGTGTCACCGGGCTTGATCTGCCCGCGCAGTTCGGCGCGGGTGATCATCGACAGCGCCGGGCGGTCTTTTACCGAGCCGGCCGGGTTGTTCCCTTCGAGCTTGAGCAACAGGGTATTGCTGGTTTCACCCGCCATGCGTTGCAAGCGGACCAGGGGCGTGTTGCCGACGCAATCGGCGATTGTAGGGTACTGCAAGGTCATGGCGTATTCGCAATCCAGACTGCGGGGGCGAACATCATACCGGGAAAGACTGGCGGGCCATATCACGCAAAGTGTGGTGCTTATGGCTTAAAGGAATAAGCAGAAAAGAGGGTGAGCTTGAGGACGCCATCGGGAGCAAGCCCCCTCCCACACTGGACCGCATTCTCATGCTGGAACTCGGTCGAATGTGGGAGGGGGCTTGCTCCCGATGGCCGCGCCTCGATACCCCGCCTAGCCCAAATGCCCATCGCCATGATTTCTCTGAAAGACCTCCTCCCCCATCGCCGCAATCTGCCCTTCGATCAGCGCCTCAAAGGGTTTGAGCAGCAGTTCGAACGATGCCGGCGCCTCCAGCACCTGCAACGCCTGCACAATCGCCTCCACTGTCGACAATGCCCCAGGCCCGGGCGCCTTGCGCAGTCGATAGCGGGACACGGCGGCCTCAGCCAGCGTCACACGAGGCAACGCCGCCAACAAAGGATTGAGGTGCAGCAGTTTGCGCGCCTTGCGCCAGGTGCCGTCGGGCACCACCAGCAATAGCGGCTGATCGCCGGGGGCATAGGCTTGCAGCGGCTGGGCATCGTCAGCAGGAAACAACAACCGCGCCTGATAGCCGGGCGGGTTCAACAGGGTCGGCAGATCATCAAAGACCTCACCCACTATCAACTGCGCATTGTTCAGCCCCAGCGCCGCCAACCGCGCGGTGTTAAGCGCATGGTTGACCTCGCTCGGGTGCTGCAAAAGAAGCACACGTGTGCGGCTGTCGAGGCTGGGGATCAGCGCGCACAAGCAATGGGCAACGGGCCTGAGGCAGCGGGAACATTGGGGTCGGGACATGGTTCTTCAGGCCTGGTTGAGCTGGGCTTTGAGTAAATCGCGGAAGGTCTGGATCAGCGGTTCGCGGCTGCGCCCCCGGCGCATGATCATCGAGAACGGCGCCTGGTAGCCGAAGGTCGCCGGCAGCAATACGCGCAGGTCGCCCTTATCGGCCCAGGCCTGGGCATAGTGCTCGGGCAGGTAGCCGATGTAAGCACCGGAGAGCACCAGGATCAGCTGCGCTTCCATGCTTTCCACGGTGGCGGCGCTGTGCTTGAAACCGTGGCGCGCCAGTTCCGCCTGGCTCCAGTAGCCACGCCCGACCATGCGCTGCTGGGTGATCACTTGTTCGGGGATACGTCGTTCGCTGAACAACGGATGGCGTGTGCTGCAGTACAACCAGTGCTGCTCGCGGTACAGCGGCATGTAGATCAGCCCACTCATGCGGTTGGAGAATGCGCCGATGGCCAGGTCGAGGCGGTTGTCCTGCACGCCGAGTTGCAGTTCGTAGGGGCTCATCACCGATAAATGCAGGTGCACCGCCGGGTGCTCCAGGCTGTAGGCGCCGATGACTTCCGCGAACGGCAAGGCCTTGTCGCTCACGGTGGAATCGAGCACGCCGAGCTTGAGTGTCCCGCGCAGCTCGCCCTTGAGCGCGGCGGCGTATTGCTCGAAGCCTTCCAGTTCGCCCAGCAGGCGCAAGGTTTCCTGATGAAACAGCTCGCCTTTGCTGGTCAGGCTGAACCCGCCCCGCCCGCGATGGCACAGCACCAGGCCCAACGCGCTTTCCAACTGGCTCATGTAGGTGCTGATGGCCGACGTGGACAGGTTGAGTTCGTGCTGGGCGTTGGCGAACCCCTGGTGGCGCACGACGCTGACGAAGATGCGCAGGAGTTTCAGGTCGGGCAAGGCGTTGGCCATGGTCGGCTCCGGGTGTCGATCTGAGCAGTCTACCCGCCCGCATTAGTTTAGAAAAATCTGAACTAAGTATTTGCCCCTGCCGATTCTTCCCTTCCCTCGCTTTTCGCAGAATCGGCCCCTGATAAACACAACAACGATGAGGCAATCCCGTGGACAAGATTTTCCACCAACCACTGGGCGGCAACGAAATGCCGCGCTTCGCCGGCATCGCCACCATGATGCGTCTTCCCCACCTGCAATCGGCCAAGGGCCTGGATGCGGCCTTTATCGGCGTGCCCCTGGACATCGGCACCTCGCTGCGTGCCGGCACCCGCTTCGGGCCGCGTGAAATCCGCGCCGAGTCGGTGATGATCCGCCCCTACAACATGGCCACCGGTGCCGCGCCGTTCGACTCGCTGTCGGTGGCGGACATTGGCGACGTGGCGATCAACACCTTCAATTTGCTCGACGCCGTGCGCATCATCGAAGAGGCCTACGATGAGATTCTCGAGCACAACGTGATCCCGATGACGTTGGGCGGCGACCACACCATTACCCTGCCGATCCTGCGGGCGATCCACAAGAAACACGGCAAGGTCGGGCTGGTGCACATCGATGCCCACGCCGACGTCAACGACCATATGTTCGGTGAGAAAATCGCCCACGGCACCACCTTCCGCCGCGCCGTGGAAGAAGGCCTGCTCGATTGCGACCGCGTGGTGCAGATCGGCCTGCGCGCCCAGGGCTACACCGCCGAGGACTTCAACTGGAGCCGCAAACAGGGCTTCCGTGTGGTGCAGGCCGAAGAATGCTGGCACCACTCCCTCGCGCCACTGATGGCCGAGGTGCGGGAAAAAGTCGGCGGCGGCCCGGTGTACCTGAGCTTCGACATCGACGGCATCGACCCGGCCTGGGCGCCCGGCACCGGCACCCCGGAAATCGGCGGGCTGACCACCATCCAGGCGATCGAAATCATCCGTGGCTGCCAGGGCCTCGACCTGGTTGGTTGCGATCTGGTAGAAGTTTCGCCGCCCTACGACACCACCGGCAACACCTCGCTGCTGGGCGCCAACCTGCTGTACGAGATGCTCTGCGTACTGCCTGGCGTGGCGCACCGCTGATGAGCGTGTCGCAGGTAATGAAAGCCGCCGCCGACCTGGTGTCGGCCTTTGCGCACAACGACCGCACCGCCTACTTCGGCGCGTTCACGGCCGATGCCAGCTTTGTGTTCTACACCCTCCCCCAGCCGCTGCTCAGTCGCGACGCCTACCAGGCGTTGTGGGACAGCTGGCGTCAGGATGAAGGGTTCGAGGTGCTGTCCTGCGCCTCGAGCAACGCCTTTGTCAGCCTGCAGGGTGACGTGGCGATCTTTATTCATGACGTGGCCACCGAGCTGCGCATGAACGGGGAGCAATTCTTTAGCCAGGAACGCGAGACCATTGTCTTCAAACGGCAAGGATCTCGCACAGAACAACAAGAAGGCCCGTGGCTGGCCTGTCACGAACAATTGTCCGCTATGCCGGAAGGGCTGCCGCCCCCTTAGCCAATGTGATCGGAGCTGATCATGAATAATAAAAACAACGAAAACAGTATTCGCAAAATAGAAACCAACGGGGTCGAACAGATCCCCGACAACGAACGTACCGCCGGGCCCAAAGACCTGTTTCGCCTGATCTTCGGCGGTGCCAATACGTTTGCCACCGCCGTGCTCGGTTCCTTTCCGGTGTTGTTCGGGTTGTCGTTCCAGGCCGGGGTCTGGGCGATTGTGCTGGGCGTGCTGGTGGGTGCGCTGATCCTGGCGCCGATGGGCCTGTTCGGGCCGATCAATGGCACCAACAACGCCGTGTCCTCCGGTGCGCACTTCGGCGTGCACGGGCGGATTGTTGGCTCGTTTCTGTCATTGCTGACGGCGATTGCCTTCTTCTCACTGTCGGTGTGGAGTTCAGGCGACGCGCTGGTCGGCGGTGCGAAACGGCTGATCGGCCTGCCGGAAACCGACCTGACCCTGGGCCTGGCCTACGGCGTATTCGCCATGCTTGTACTGACGGTGTGCATCTATGGCTTTCGTTTCATGCTGTGGGTCAACCGCATTGCGGTATGGGCGGCAAGCCTGCTGTTTCTATTGGGCATCTTCGCGTTCGCACCGACCTTCGACAGCCACTTCGCCGGCACCGTAGCCCTGGGCCAGACCGGCTTCTGGGCGGCGTTTATCGGCGCGGCGCTGGTGGCCATGAGCAACCCGATTTCCTTCGGGGCGTTCCTGGGTGACTGGTCGCGCTATATCCCGCGTGAGACGTCGAAAATGCGCATCATGCTGGCCGTGGTCCTGGCACAAATCGCCACCTTGATCCCGTTCCTGTTCGGCCTGGCCACCGCGACCATCGTGGCGATCAAGGCGCCGGACTACATCGCGGCCAACAACTACGTCGGCGGCTTGCTGGCGGTGGCGCCCACCTGGTTCTTCCTGCCGGTGTGCCTGATCGCAGTGATTGGCGGCATGTCCACCGGCACCACCTCGCTGTATGGCACCGGCTTGGACATGTCCAGCGTGTTCCCGCGCCTGCTGTCGCGGGTCAAGGCCACGCTGCTGATCGGGGTGATGTCGATTGCCTTCATCTTTATCGGACGTTTCGCCGCCAACCTGGTGCAGAGCGTGTCGACCTTCGCCGTGCTGATCATCACCTGCACCACGCCGTGGATGGTGATGATGATCATCGGCCTGATCGTACGTCGCGGCTTCTACTGCCCGGATGACCTGCAGGTGTTCACCCGTGGTGAAACCGGCGGCCGCTACTGGTTCAGCCATGGCTGGAACTGGCGCGGGCTGGGGGCCTGGATTCCGAGTGCGTTGATGGGGCTGTGCTTCGTCAACTTGCCGGGGCAGTTTGTCGGGCCGCTGGGTAATTTGGCCGATGGCATCGATATCAGCTTGCCGGTGACGCTGGGGCTGGCGTCGGTGGTGTACCTGACGTTGTTGCGTGTGTTCCCGGAGCCGGCTTCGGTGTATGGCCCCAAGGGGCCGCTTCGCAGCCCAGCGGGTGCAAGCGCCCTCGCCACAACGCGCGCGCCTACCACTTAAAAACAATAATCGGAGACCCGCCGTCATGGCTTTGGATTTATTCGTCGTACTCATCTACGCCGCCGGCATGCTCGTGCTCGGCTATTACGGCATGCGCCGCGCCAAGACCCACGAAGACTACCTGGTGGCCGGTCGCAACCTGGGCCCGTCGCTGTACATGGGCACCATGGCGGCCACGGTGCTGGGCGGTGCATCCACCGTCGGTACCGTGCGCCTGGGTTACGTGCATGGCATCTCCGGCTTCTGGCTGTGTGCCGCGCTGGGCATGGGGATCATCGCGCTGAACCTGTTCCTGGCTAAACCGCTGCTCAAGCTGAAAATCTTCACCGTCACCCAGGTGCTGGAAAAGCGCTACAACCCCATGGCCCGCCAAGCGAGTGCGGTGATCATGCTGGCCTACGCGCTGATGATCGGTGTGACCTCGATCCTGGCCATCGGCACCGTATTGCAAGTGCTGTTCGGCCTGCCGTTCTGGATTTCGGTGCTGCTGGGCGGTGGTGTGGTGGTGGCCTACTCGACCATCGGCGGCATGTGGTCGCTGACCCTCACCGACATTGTGCAGTTCGTGATCAAGACCGTCGGCCTGATGTTTATCCTGCTGCCGATCTGCCTATACCGCGTCGGCGGCTGGGACGAACTGGTGGCCAAGCTGCCGGCGTCGAGCTTCAGCTTCACCGCGATCGGCTGGGACACGATCATCACCTACTTCATGATCTACTTTTTCGGCATCCTGATCGGCCAGGACATCTGGCAGCGGGTGTTCACCGCCCGTGACGAAAAGGTCGCCAAGTACGCAGGCACTTTCGCCGGTTTCTACTGCATCCTTTACGGCCTCGCCTGTGCACTGATCGGCATGGCGGCCCATGTACTGATTCCGGATCTGGACAACGTCAACAACGCATTCGCGGCCATCGTCAAAGTCTCGCTGCCGGACGGCATCCGTGGCCTGGTGATCGCGGCGGCACTGGCGGCGATGATGTCGACAGCCAGCGCCGGCCTGCTCGCCGCCTCCACCGTATTGACCGAAGACCTGCTGCCACGTTTACGCGGCGGCAGACAATCGAGCCTGGCAATCAACCGCCTGTTCACGATGCTGACCGGTATCGTCGTGCTGGGCATCGCACTGGTGGTCAATGACGTAATCAGCGCCCTGACCCTGGCCTACAACCTGCTGGTGGGTGGCATGCTGATCCCGCTGATCGGCGCGATCTTCTGGAAACGGGCGACCACATCGGGGGCAATCACCTCCATGACCCTGGGCTTTGTGACGGCGCTGGTGTTCATGTTCAAGGACGGGCTGGATGCGAACACGCCGATCTACTACAGCCTGGCGGTGGCGTTGGTGAGTTTTGTGCTGGTGAGTTTGCTATCGCGCCGGCCAGAGGCGCAGGTCGCTCGGGCGGTGTAAGGCATAACGGGGTTCAGCGCGGTTTCTTCAGCGGGTGCGACGTCGGATGTCGCACGCGTTTTTTTCCTGGGTCTATCCGCTGGCCATTAGTCGGAACTGGTATTTCTGACAGTAGAAGCGCTGCTGAGGACCGTAATAGCCTGACCTGGCCATTTCAAACTTGAAGAAATTGGCTTTGCCATCCGACAACCCAGGAGATATCGAAATGAAACAGCGTGATCCTTCCTACCCAGCGGCGCCAACAGTTCCACCTCAACTTAAGACAGGGGACTACGTACATCTGGACGGTCCCAACGCAGGCGTCTGCACCGGACTATACAAGCTCATGTTTTATAAAAACGGCAGCTCATTCGCCACGCTGCCTATACAGCGAGCATTCAAAGACTCGTTCATTTTTGAAGTTCACGGGAGTTTCGAAGGAGAGATCGAGGTGAAAGGCCACTATCACGACTGTGCCACTGGCCTGGAACACCAGCATAGCTTTGGGTCTACCCACGTCAGTCGAGACTAATGATGTATTCCAATAGTCGTGCAATTATTCGACTTACCCGGCGGCGCTCTCACGGCGTATAGCGTTCTTCATCGTGCAAGCGCCTCCCTGGCGGGCCTCACCGGCGACGCGGCCGACGCTGCTCGTCATCGGTACGAATCGGCACCGGTTGCAGTGGCGGCTCGATCAAGCCCAGTGCAACGCCGAGGTCGTGGAGCCAGTTCTGGATTTTCTCTTTCATGGTTTGCCCCCTTTGAGGGTAATGCTGGTAGGCGCAAGTTCTGTCGCCTTTTCCTACATTGATAATAGCCCTAAGTCCTACGTATTGCTTGAACGAAACCACAACGAACTATTACTGAATTGATCCAAATCCTGACGGATCGTTCAAGCAATCGCGCGCGCGTCTTGCAGGACCTCGGCCCTGCCCTCTCGCTGCAGGTCGATCCATGCGTTGAGGTTAGCGCCGAGCATACCCTTTCGCCACATCAGCCAGGTGGTCGCAGTGGCAAAATGCCCTGTCAGCGGATGAACGGACACGCTGTCCTTGCCCGGCAGGCTGTCGAGCATGGATTCGGACATCAACGCCACGCCTGAACCGGCGATGACGCAGGCGAGCATGCCCTGATAAGACTCGATCTCAATCGCCCGCCCCATGGCGACGTGCTCGTGGGAAAACCAGGATTCCAACCGCGCCCGATAGGCACAGCTGCGGCGGAAAGTGAACACCGAACGGCCAGCAACGTCCTGTGGCCCGCGCACCGGCGGATGGTCAGCTTCGCATATCAGCACCAGGCGTTCTTCGCACAGGGCTACACCGTCCAGCGAGGCGATAGTGCTGGGCCCGTCCACAAAAGCAGCATCCAGGCGACCGGTAATCAACCCTTCGAGCAACTCACCGCTGGGCGCCGATTGCACCTGCAAGTTCACCATCGGGTAGGCCTTGTGGTAACGCGCCAACAATTTCGGTAAATGCACCGCCGCCGTGCTGTACATGCTGCCCAGTACAAAGTCGCCGGCCGGTTGCCCGCCTTGCACGGCGCCATGGGCTTCATCGTGCAGCGCCAGCAGACGGGTGCTGTAGTCCAGCAATACCTTGCCCGCCGGAGAAAGCTGCAAGCGCTGGCGTTCACGCACGAACAACTCCACGCCCAGCTGTTCTTCCATCTGCTTGAGCCGGGTCGACAAGTTCGACGGCACTCGATGCAGACGCTCGGCAGCGCGGGTGATGGAGCCCTCTTCCGCCACGGCCTGGAATATCCGCAATTGACTGAACTCCATGCCTTTCTCCAAAACTGAACAAGTTGCTCACTATTATTCATTTTTACAGAAAGTCAATGCGCTTTAGCCTGACGGTATTCGCTTACCAGCAGGACACCTGACCATGTCACCCCTGATCCGCTTACTCGCCAGTTTTATCGCCCTGATGATGGCCATGGGCATTGGTCGCTTCGCTCTCACCCCGCAAGTGCCCCACTTGCTCAGTGAAGGGCAGATCGACCTGACCGGCGCCGGTCTGATCGCGGCGGCCAATTACCTGGGCTATTTCGTGGGTGCGGTGGATTCGATTTTTGCGCGCAGCCATCAGCATGTGCGGGGTCGCCTGTATGGCGGGCTATGGCTGTGTGTGCTGCTGACGCTTGCGTCGTACTGGGCCCATGGTTTCTGGCCACACTTGCTGCTGCGCTTCGGAACCGGCGTTGCAAGTGCCTGGGCATTGGTGATGATCACCAGCCTGAGCCAGCCGCTGGCGATTGCCGCCGGGCGTCCACGCCTGGGCGCCCTGGTGTTTGCCGGGCCAGGGCTGGGGATTCTGTTAACCGGGTTGCTGGCGTTGGGCTCCAACCTGTGGGACCAAAGCTCTGCAACGTTGTGGCTGATCTACGGTGTGGTGGCGCTGGCGATGCTACTGGCAATCTTGCCCTTCTTGCCCCAGCCGTCCAGCGTCACTGCGCCTGTTGCAAGCCACGCCGACACGGCCAGCAACGGTAGCATTACCCACCTGTGCTGGATCTATGTGTTGTTCGGCCTGGGCTACATCATTCCGGCGACGTTCCTGTCACAGATGGCCCGCGCGCAATTCAAAGGCGCCTGGCAAGCCGATCTGTTCTGGCCATGCTTTGGCCTGGCCGCGGCGATCGGCGTGGTGGTCGCAAGCCTGCGTCGCAAGGACCCGGACACCACCCGCCGCTGGCTGATGACCACGTTGTGGCTGCAAGCGGCCGGCGTATTCGCCTGCCTGCTGGGTAACGGTTGGGGTCTGGCGCTGGGGGTGTTGCTGTGCGGTACGCCATTCCTGGCCTGTATGCAGTTGGTGATGGCGCGCCTGCGGGAGATTGCCCCCCACGGCTATCAGCGCAACACCGGGCTGCTGACCGCCAGCTTTGCCATCGGCCAATTGAGTGGGCCGTTGCTGGCGTCGGTGAGCAGCCACCTGAGCGGTGGCCTGCAACCGGCGTTGGTGATCGCCGGTGCAGGCCTGTTAGTGGCGGGAGGCGTGTTGGTCAGCCCGCGGCCAACGGTGCCGGTGCACGAACCTGCTCACGCCGCGCCAACACCAGGAAAAACAGCCCACCCAGGAAGCAGCCGGTGAACCAGGCAAAGTTAGCCATGCCCTGCAACGCCGGCGTGAAGGTGATCGCGACACCCGCCAGTGTCGCGGGCACCAGCGCCTTGACCGCCGTCCAGTTAACACCGCCGTCGAAGTAATAGCGCCCGCTCGGGCTGTCATCGAACAGCGCGTCCACGTCGATCTTCTGCTTTTTGATCAGGTAGAAATCCACCAGCAGAATCCCGAACAACGGGCCGATAAAGGCCGCGAGAATATCCAGGGTGTAGTGGATCATCAGCGGGTTATTGAACAGGTTCCACGGGGTGATGAAGATCGAAGCCACGGCGGCGATCATGCCACCGGCGCGCCAGCTGATTTTGCTCGGCGCGACGTTAGCGAAGTCGAACGCCGGGGACACGAAGTTGGCGACGATGTTGATGCCAATCGTGGCAGTGACAAATGCAAAAGCGCCAAGCAGCACCGCCACGCTGTTATCGATTCGCGAGACGGTAGCGATCGGGTCATGGAGCATTTCGCCAAACACCGGCAAGGTGCCCGAGACGATCACCACGGTCACCAGGGAAAACGCCAGGAAATTCACCGGCAGGCCCCAGAAGTTGCCGCGTCGCACGTCCCGCATGCTGCGGCAGTAACGGCTGAAATCACCGAAATTCAGGGTCGGCCCGGAAAAGTACGAGACCACCAGCGCCGTCGCCACGATCACCTGGCCGAATGCCTGCCAGCCCGACAGGGATTTTTCCGCCAGGGTAAAGCTGATATTCGCCCAACCCGCCTTCCACACGATCCAGCCGGCCAGGGCAAACATCACCGCATAGACCACCGGCCCCGCCCAATCGATAAAGCGGCGAATGGACTCCATGCCGGCCCAGAACACAGCCGCCTGCAACACCCATAGACTGAGGAAACCAAACCAGCCCAGGTAAGACAGGCCGGCAAAGTGCGGCTCTGCAAACACCGCCATCTGTGGGAAAAAGCGCAATACCACAATGATCAAGGCACTCGACGCCAGGTAGGTCTGAATCCCGTACCAGGCCACCGCAATCAAGCCGCGAATCACTGCGGGAATATTTGCGCCGAACACACCAAACGCCAGCCGGCAGATCACTGGATAGGGAACGGCAGCCTGCTGGCTGGGCTTGGCCACCAGGTTGGCAATCAGTTGCACGATGCAGATGCCTGCCAGCAAGGCAATCAACACCTGCCAACTGGCCAGCCCTAAGGCGAAGAGACTGGCGGCGAACACATAGCCACCCACGCTGTGCACGTCACTCATCCAGAAGGCGAAGATGTTGTACCAGGTCCACTTTTGCGGCAGTGGGCCCAGGTCCTGGTTGTACAGGCGCGGGCTGTAGCCTTTGGGCAATTGTTCGGTCATCGCTGGGCTCCTCGTAATACCGGCCTGCGCTTCCGTCACGGGGGTGCATACGGGAGGCGGCGTGGTTTGTATACGAGATAGTCAGCAGAATACGTGCCAATAGAACACAATCCCTCTGCAACGGCGTTCCAAAGGGGGACAAGGAGGTTTATTAACGGGGACTGCGCTCAGCAACGGTGCAGATTGATCCTGTACACAATCATCGGTGCACTCGTTGTGCACACAAGTACCCGACCGTGCAGCAAGCCGCTGTGAGGAAGGTGCCCCAGGCCATGTCCATCACCGCCAACCCACCAGACCAGCCTTGCAGCGTGGCCCAGTTGCTCAGGTCATAGGTGCCGTAGGCCACCAGGCCCAGCATGGCGCCCATCCGCGCAGCGCGTTGCCAACTGGCGCTGGGCAAGACCACGAACACCACGCAACCGAGGACATACAAGAGGTAGAACAGCGCTGCGGGCAACAGGCGAGGCTGATCGAGCATCAGCGGGCCCAGCAGGGATTTGTAGGTCGGGCCCATGAGGACGCCGAGCCAGAGACCGTCGAGGATCAGGAAGGCAAGCAAGGTGCCGAGGTAAGCGAAGACAGACTTCTTGGACATTGATGCACCCTCTGTAGGAGCGAGCTTGCTCGCGAAAATATTCCAGGCGCATCACGGTGTCGGATGTACCTTTTTCGCGAGCAAGCTCGCTCCTAAAGAAGAGCAAACCGCACTCAGCTTAGTTCAATGCGATCCGCGTGAATCACGATCTGGCCCTGCTTGTAGAGTGCACCAATGGCCTTCTTGAAGTTGCCCTTGCTCACGCCAAACAAGTTGCTGATCACCGCCGGATCGCTCTTGTCGCTGACTGGCAGGCTGCCGTTGTTTTCACGCAACTTGGCGAGGATCTTCGAGTTTAGGCTGGAGGCCGCTTCCTGGCCGACCGGTTGCAGGCTCAGGCTGATGTTGCCATCGGCACGAATCTCTTTGATAAAGCCTTTCTCTTCCTTGCCCGGACGCAGGAACTTGAACACTTCGTTCTTGTGGATCAGGCCCCAATGCCTGTTGTTGATGATCGCCTTGAAGCCCATGTCGGTGGCTTCGGCGACCAGCAGGTCGACTTCCTGGCCCACGACGTAGTTGGCCGGCGTCTTGTCCAGATAGCGGTCAAGGCGTGCGGTGGCGGTAATACGCTTGGTGTGTTTATCGAGGTAGACATGCACCACGCAGTATTCGCCGGCGGTCATCTGACGTTTTTCTTCCGAGTACGGCAGCAACAGATCCTTTGGCAAACCCCAATCGAGGAACACACCAATGCTGTTGACTTCCACGACTTTCAAACTGGCAAATTCGCCGACTTGAACTTTCGGTTTTTCGGTAGTGGCGATAAGTTTGTCATCGCTGTCCAGATAAATGAAAACGTTAAGCCAGTCTTCATCTTCACTGGGAATATCTTTGGGGATATACCGATTAGGCAAGAGGATTTCGCCATCTTGCGCACCATCAAGGTACAAACCAAAGTTAGTGTGTTTAACCACTTGCAAGCTGTTGTAGCGCCCGACTAAAGCCATTTCCAATACCCTCATTGCGTGGGCGGCATTCTACCCGAGTTGTGCTCGACACGCGCGCACACCTGAAAAATCGCGGGGTTGCCTGGCATTCCAGTGGCACCGTTCCGCTCGTCCGATCATTCGACTGAATTTTGCCACGCCCCCATGCCGGCTCAACCCGTGGTTTCGAGTTAAAACAGTAAGTTAGGGGTTAATTTCAAAAATAAACTTTGGCTGTTTTCAGCTGCCGCACTTATTCCCGGGGATATTTACCAAGCAATTGTCAAGTATTTCCTGTACGATGCCTGGCCAAGTTAATTTTCTACAGGTTAGTGGCCGCCATGCGCGTAAAAGCATCCAACAGCAAAGCAAAGCCAGCTCCCGCCGTTGAAACCAGCGAATCGATCAACAACCAGATTGCTGCGTTTCTCAAGTCCGGTGGCGAAATCCAGCAAATTGCCAAGGGCGTGAGCGGCCAGACTTTCGGCCCGTCCAAGCAGATCAGCCTGGGTAAAAAGTAACACCGCGCAGTACACCTGGTCCCTATGCGTCTTGCCTTCAAGGCGCTAGGACTAGAGCCTGAAATACCCTCTCGCTTCACCTTCAAGTCATGCAAATCGACGAACGGGCCTCACCTCCTGACATTCGCCGGTATGCTTGCACACGTCTAGCACGGGCATCTGCCCTATTTTTTCGTTCCTGCTCCTCGCTTTTCATGGAGTGAAGCATGCTTAAACGCTGCATTTTCGTGGCCAGTTTCCTGGCAGCCAGCCCTCTCGCCGAAGCGCAGATTTTCCAGCGTGAACTGGGTGACTTCGACCTGAAATTGGGCACTACCCCCAGCCGCAGCATGGCCCAAGGCCTGGTCAAGCCGACCTCGCCGGGCAGTGACTCGTTCCATGGCGGGCTGGACCTGAGCCACGACAGCGGCCTGTACTTTGGCCAGTTTTCTCCGAACATGGGCCTGTCGTCGGCCAGCACTCTCGAAGTCGATTCGTACATGGGGTTCAAGCACCCTTTCGACCAGACCCTGGGCTACGAAGTCGGCCTGATCCATTACAGTTATCCCAAACTCAGCCCCCTCGACAGCCAGGAGCTCTACGGCGGCCTCAACCTGCTGGGCAATCGCTTCGGCGCCTCCTTCAGCAACGATCCGGACCGCCAGGACAGCACCCTGTTCGCCGACCTCACCGGCACCCAGCCCTTCGGCATCGGCGTCAGTATGAAATACACCACCCATCAACTGGGCACCCCGACCTCAGTGGAGGGGGGGTCCATCAGCAGCTTCAGCGACTGGTCGATACAGTTCTCCCGCGCCTGGAATGGCATCGACCTGGACCTGATCTACAGCGACTCCAGCCTCAGCGGCGGCGATTGCTCGGCCTATTCCGGACACAATTCGCAATGCGATGGCCTGTTGACCTTGAAGGCGGTGCGGTCGTTTTATTGATGGGCTGAACTGTCGCGTGCGCCGCGGGTTCACATGCATTAACTCCCCTCTGCGCAAGGACACGCCCATGCTGCGTCGGCTCAAACTGCTGGTGGTATTCCTGACCCTGAGCCTGGTGCTCGCCGGCTGCAACCGCGTGGGCCTGGCCTATCGCAACCTGGACGTGATCATCCCCTGGACCCTCAACGACTACCTGGACATGAACGCCGGGCAGAAGAGCTGGTTCAACGACACACTCAAGGGACACCTGGCCTGGCACTGCACCACGCAATTGCCGGATTACCTCGACTGGCTCGACCGCCTGCAGGCAATGGTCGAAAGCAACCAGGTCACCGATGCAGCGCTGCAAACCCGCACGGTTGAGGCCAAGCAGGCGATTGCCAAGGTGGCGCGGGAAATCACCCCGTCGGCGATTGAATTGTTACAAGGGCTGGATGACCAACAGGTCAACGACATGAACGATGCCCTGGCCAAGGACCTGCGCAAACGCCAGGACGACTATCTCAAGCCGCCACTGGCCAAGCAGATCCAGGAGCGCGCCGAGCGCATGAACAAGCGCCTGGATACGTGGATGGGGCCACTGAGCGATAGCCAGAAGAACCGAGTGATGGCCTGGTCAATCAGCCTGGGCGAGCAAAACGAACAATGGATCGGCAACCGTGCCCACTGGCAGGCACAATTCATCGACGCCGTGCAGCAACGCCAAAGCGCCGATTTCCCGCAGAAAATCCAGCAACTGCTGGTGGACCGCGACAGCCTGTGGACACCGGAATATCGCGCGGCGTATGCACAGACCGAGGCCGCTGCGCGCGGCCTGATCATCGACGTCATGGCCGAAAGCAGCGTGCAGCAACGGCTGAAACTCACCCAGAAAATCGACAACGTACGCAGTGACTTCCAGGCACTCAAATGCCTGAAAAGCGCGCAGTCCTAATTGGGTGCCAGGGTGCCCAGCCAGGCCACCAGCGCGAGGATCAGCGCAGCCGTACTCAACTCCAGCACCATGCTGCGCCGCAGCGCAGCAATGGCAGCGACATAATCACCTGCCGCCACAGACCGTTGCAGAAGCGGGGTGAGGTGGAAACGATTGAGCGCCGCCAGCCCCAATATCAGGCCAAACAGCCCTAGCTTCAGGCATAACAGGATCGCGTAGACGCCACCGGTAAGGCCGTCCAGATTCGGTCCGACCACCAACAGATAATTCGCCACACCGGTGCCGATCAGCACCGCGACAAATCCCGCCCCCACGTGCTCGAACCCCGCCAGCGCTCTTGCCAACACCCGAACGTGATCGGCGTGGTGCAAAGACGCACGCCTCAACAACAACCCGAACGCGGCCAACGCCCCCACCCAACCTCCCGCCGCCAACAGATGCGCGCCGTCGCTGAGGATGTGCCACACACCCAGCGCGCCTTCATGCATCACTCCGTGCCCGGTCCACGCCAGTGTCACCAATGCGGTGGCGCCCGACAACGTGGTCAGTGGCAGGCAGGTGCCAAGCACAGCCACGCCCAGCGCCCCCATCCGTAGCCACCACATCAACCCCAGGTCGGTCTGCCAGAGCATCATGTGCAGATGCGGCCACAGCGTCTGCCAATCCGTGGCACCACTCATGGCCTGGGTCAGCGTCAACAGCGACGCCATCGACAGCACTAGCCCAAGGCCAGCCGTCAGCCGCAGCAGGCCGCTGAAATTCAGCAGCTCGCGCTCCGGCGCTTTCAACCCATAAAGACCAAAGAGCCCCAGGCCAAACAACACCATCAGGTCAAGATAGAGCGCAAAACGCAGTGCGACTTGGGTCAGTTCACTCATGGCTGGACGCTGAACACCACGTTACCGGTGATCGGGTGGGTGTCCGATGACACTGCACGCCAATCGACCCGATAGGTGCCGGTAGTCAGCGCATAGGCTGGCTTGATCAGCATCACCTTGGGGTCGGCGCTCGCCGTGACACTGGCCTTGACCGGCATCGGCGAATTGGGCATGCCGGGCATATCGGTCATGGTCAGCTTGGCCCCGGAAAACTGCGTCAGCAGGTTCTCCGAGAAGCGCAGTTCAATGACTGTCGGCGCGCCACCTTGGGCCCCGGCAGGAGGGAGGGACGACAGCAATTTCGGATGGGCCGACGCCGGCAGGCTGATCATTAATCCGGCCCACAGCGCACCACTCGTTAACGCGGTTTTCAACATTGACATGCAAGGCTCCAGGCCGCTCAAGGCGGCGAGTTATAAGAATAAGAAACCGTTTAAAACCACAAGCGCACGCCGACCACCCAACGCAGTTGGCTGACGTCTTCGTCTTCGTCGCGAGCGTATTGCGCCGTCTGGCCATAGCTGCGGTTCCAACTGACACCCACGTACGGCGCAAACTCCCGGCGCACCTCATAGCGCAACCGCAGGCCCAGCTCGCTTTCCGACAGGCCGGAGCCGACCCTGCGTTGCGGGTCGTTCTGCGCATAAAAATTGAGTTCGGCTGTCGGCTGCAGGATCAGGCGGTTGGTGAGCAAAATGTCGTAGTCACCTTCCAGGCGTGCCGCGGCGTGGCCCGACTCGCCAACAAACAGCGTCGCCTCGGCCTCGAAGTTGTAGAGCGCCAAGCCCTGTACGCCGAAGGCTGCCCAGGTCTGGCTGTCTGCGGGCTTGAAGTCCTGGCGCACACCGCCAACCAGGTCCCACCAAGGGCTGATGGCGTGCCCCCATAAGGCCTGGGCTTCGGCGCTGTCGGTGCGGCTGGCACTGCGCTCGCCCTCACTGCGCAACCACAGGCGGTCGATGTCGCCACCGACCCAGCTCTTGACGTCCCAGTTCAGCGCACCGCTCTCACCGCCGCCTTGCCATTCCAACTGGTTGATCAGCAGCATGGCGTTGATGGCGCTGTCATGCACCATGTGCCCGCCCGGCGCGTTGTACACAGCGGCGCGATCAGCGTCGGTCAGCAGCGGAATCGGCGTACGACTTTCGCTCAGCGCCGGAACCGCCGGGCTCATGCCCTGAAACTCCTCAGCCTGCGCCAGCGAGCCGAACGCCAACCAGGCCAGCGCGATACACACAAATAACACCCGACGGCTCATGCTCGCTTCCTCATTCATTCACGCGCACTTCACGGAACATGCCCATTTCCATGTGGTACAGCAGGTGGCAGTGATAGGCCCAACGGCCCAGGGCATCGGCGGTCACGCGGTAACTGCGGCGCGAGCCTGGCGGCATGTCGATGGTGTGTTTGCGCACCTGGAATTGGCCGTTTTCGTCCTCCAGGTCGCTCCACAGGCCGTGCAGGTGAATCGGGTGGCTCATCATGGTGTCGTTGACCAACACCAGCCGGACACGCTCGCCATAGGTCAGTTGCAAGGGCTCGGCATCGGAAAACTTCACGCCATTGAATGACCAGGCAAACTTCTCCATATGCCCGGTGAGATGCAATTCAAGGGTACGCGCGGGATCGCGGCCATCGGGATCGTCGAAGGTGCTGTGCAGGTCGGCGTAGGTCAGCACCCGACGACCGTTGTTGCGCAGGCCGATGCCGGGGTCATCGAGCTTGGGCACCGGGTTCATCGCCTGCATGTCCACCAAAGGGTTGTGCTGCTCGCTGGCCGGGTGGCTCTGCATCGACATCGCGCCCATCGCACTGTGATCCATGCCCGCCATATCCGGCATGTCCGCCATGGCGCCGTGATCCATCCCACCCATGCCCATGTCGTCCATGGTTATCCACGGGCGCGGCTCAAGCACCGGTACGGGCGCCGTCGCCCCCGCCTGGCGGGCAAGCGTGCCACGGGCATAGCCCGTGCGATCCATGGACTGGGCAAACAGCGTGTAGGCCGCTGCCGTGGGCTCCACCAGCACATCGAAGGTTTCGGCGACGGCAATGCGGAATTCATCGACGCTGACCGGCTTGACCGGCTGGCCATCGGCGGCGATGACGGTCATCTTCAGCCCCGGGATACGCACATCGAAATAGGTCATCGCCGAACCGTTGATAAAACGCAGGCGAATTTTCTCCCCGGCCTCAAATACTCCGGTCCAGTTGAGCCCGGGCGGCTGGCCATTGAGCAGGTAGGTGTAAGTCTCGCCGCTGACGTCCGCGAGGTCGGTGGGGTTCATCTTCATTTGTGCCCACATCAGCCGGTCAGAAACGGTGGCCGACCAGCCCTGCTTGCCCACATCGCGTACGAAATCGCCCACGGTGGGCTTATGCAGGTTGTAGTAATCGGACTGCTTCTTGAGGGTCTTCATCAGGGCGACGGGGTCTTCGTCGGTCCAGTCCGAGAGCATCACCACGTAGTCACGCTGATAGGTGAATGGCTCGGGCTCCAACGGATCGATGACCAGCGGGCCGTACACCCCCTGCTGCTCCTGGAACCCGGAATGGCTGTGGTACCAGTAAGTGCCATGCTGCTTGACCTTGAACTGATAGACAAACACGCCACCCGGCTCGATGCCCTTGAAACTCAGGCCGGGCACGCCGTCCATGGTCGACGGCAACAAGATGCCGTGCCAGTGGATCGACGTCGGCTCGCTGAGGCGATTTTTTACGCGCAGGGTCACGGTGTCGCCTTCGCGCCAGCGCAGCAAGGGGCCGGGCAGGCCGCCATTGATGGTCAACGCCGTGCGCTTCAGACCGGTGAGATTGACCGGCGTCTGGTCGATAAACAGATCGAATTCGGTGCCCGCCAGCACCGTGGGCTCGCCCGCACTTGTCAGCGCCCATACCGGCGTGCGCCATAGCCCGAGCCCGCCCAGCAGGCCGCCGGCGGCCAGGCCTTTGACGAAGGTTCGTCTGGAGGTAATAGAATGCATGCCGATTCAAGTCCGTCAGTTGAATGGCAGCAGATTAGGGTTCGCCGGCTGTCAGCAACCTTAGCGGCAGATTACCGATCCGACAGTTTCGGCGTGCCCGGCACCGCCAGAGTGCCGGGGCTTGCGGGGGCTCAGGCGATCTGCGCTTTGGAGGCCACTTGCGCGAAGGTCGCCGGGTCCAGCGCATCGGCCTGCTCATCCAGCACCTGGCGCGGGTGATCATTGCCCGGGATCGAGCTGTCGATCAGCGCCAATAGCTGCGCGCCCAGTGCGGTCAGAATGAAATTCTCACCATTGCCGCCCTCTTCCTCAGGCCGCGACTCGATAAACCCACGCTTGAACAACAGCGCTTCGTAGTCCGCAGCGGTCTTTTTCAACGCATCCAGGTTGCCGGTGGACTCGCCCGCCGTGGCCTTCTCGGCCGCTTCCTGCTCGGCGTACTTGCGCGGGGCAAAGCTACCCTCGCCGTTCTGCACTTCATGCAGCAGACGTTCGATCAAATCCCAGTTGTAAGTCGTCATCCTGATTCCTCCTGCGGGCCTAAGGAAAGTAGCCCGCCTATAGGAGTGACCCTGCGCGTCTATGGCCGTTCAGACCAACCGACGGACGTCATTTCTCTGAACTTTCCAGACGTTCGCCACCTCAACTGAGCATCACCGCCAAGGAGGTCCGACCATGAAATCCCTGAAAAACCTGGCCATCGTCGCCACGCTGCTCACCGCCCTGCCCGCCTGGGCCTGCACCCCGGAAGAGGCCACGGCCAAGCGCGAGCAACTGGCGCAGGAAGTGGCCAAGCTCACCGAGCAGAACCCGACCAAGGCCAAGGAGATGAACGACGAGCTGCAGAAGATGGACCTGGATACTGAAAGCGCAGAGTTCCCTGACAAGTGCCAGTTGATCGACGCCCGGCTCAAGGAATTGAAAGAAGCTGCCGCCAAGGCTAAAAATTGAGGACATAAAAAAACCGGACAAGGTCGTCCGGTTTTTTCACATCCCTTAAGCCTTACTCGGCCGCAGGTGCTTCTGGCTTGCGACGCTTGAGCGGCGCCATGCCATCCTTGCTGACGAGCGACAGGTTGTCGGTCTTCGGCCGGTTGGCGATCTTGCGCTTGGTCGGCGACTTGGCACCGGCCTTTTTCTTGTCGCCCTTGGCGTCGGTCTTTTTCTTCTTCACGCCAACGGCCTTGCCCGACGCCTTGACCTTCTTCGGCCCAGTGTAGGTGCCTTTGACTTCCTTGATGGTGCGACGCTCGAACGACTGCTTGAGGTAGCGCTCGATGCTCGACATCAGGTTCCAGTCGCCGTGGCAGATCAGCGAGATCGCCAGGCCATCGTTGCCCGCACGCCCGGTTCGGCCGATACGGTGCACGTATTCGTCGCCGCTGCGAGGCATGTCGAAGTTGATGACCATGTCCAGGCCGTCCACGTCCAGGCCGCGCGCGGCGACGTCGGTGGCGACCAGGATCTTCACGCCGCCGGCCTTGAGGCGGTCGATCGCCAGTTTGCGGTCCTTCTGGTCTTTTTCACCGTGCAGCACGAACGCCTTGTAGTCCTGCGCCACCAGGCGACCGTAGATGCGGTCGGCCGCAGCACGGGTGTTGGTGAACACGATGGCCTTCTGATAGGTCTCGTTGGCCAGCAACCAGTTGAGGATCTGTTCTTTGTGCACGTTGTGGTCAGCGGTGACGATCTGCTGGCGCGTGGTGGCGTTCAGGTCGCTGACGTTGTTGACCTGCAGGTGCTCAGGGTTGTTCAGGACCTTGGCGACCATGTCGCGCAGGGTCGAACCGCCGGTGGTGGCGGAGAACAGCATGGTCTGCTGGCGGTTCACGCATTCAGCCACCAGACGCTGCACGTCGTCGGCAAAACCCATGTCGAGCATACGGTCGGCTTCGTCGAGCACCAGCACCTCGACTTCCTTGAGGTCAAGGTTGCCGGCGTTGAGTTGCTCGATCATGCGGCCAGGAGTGCCGATCAGGATGTCCGGCACCTTGCGCAGCATGGCGGCCTGGACCTTGAAGTCTTCGCCACCGGTGATCAGGCCGGACTTGATGAAGGTGAACTGCGAGAAGCGCTCGACTTCCTTCAAGGTCTGCTGGGCCAGCTCGCGAGTTGGCAGCAGGATCAGGGTCTTGATGCTGACGCGGACTTTGGCCGGGCCGATCAGGCGGTTAAGAATCGGCAGGACGAAAGCGGCGGTCTTGCCACTCCCGGTTTGAGCCGTCACCCGCAGGTCACGCCCTTCGAGCGCGAGCGGGATGGCCGCTGCTTGCACAGGCGTAGGCTCGACAAATTTCAGCTCGGCCACAGCTTTGAGCAGGCGTTCGTGCAGGGCGAATTGGGAAAACACGGGTGCTACCTCGAAGAAATACAAAAAATCAGCTGCATAGGGTACCGGTTTCGGGCGTCCAAACCGAGTGTCTTTACGCGAACGGCGCCAATCTGTTGCTTTTTTGTCAGGGCATTTGTCCACGGCATCAACTTTGTTGCACTTAAATGCTCTAATCGCGCCGTCTTGTCTTACAGAAGAATCGGTTTCATCCATGGATATCAAACAGCTCTGGCTCAACGTCCAAGACCTCTGGGGCGCCCTCGACGAACACCCGCTGCTGCATGCCAGCCTCGGTTTCCTGGTGTTGCTGGTGGTGGCCCTGCTGCTCGGACGGGTGGCGCGCTACCTCATCCTCCACGCCGTCAAATTACTCGGCCGGCAACCGGCGCTGCACTGGCTCAACGACCTGCGGCACAACAAAGTCTTCCACCGCCTGGCGCAGATGACGCCTTCGCTGGTGATCCAGTTCGGCCTGTACCTGGTGCCGAACCTGAGCAAGACCGCGATCCTGTTTATCGGCAACGTGGCACTGGCATTGACCATCCTGTTCCTGGTGCTGGCGATGAGCGCCCTGCTCAACGCCCTGCTGGACATCTATGCCCGCACCGAACACGCGCGTACCCGCTCGATCAAGGGTTATGTGCAACTGGCGAAGATGGTGCTGTTCGTGTTTGGCGCGATCATCATCGTCGCCACGTTGATCGACCGTTCGCCACTGTTGCTGCTGTCAGGCCTGGGTGCGATGTCGGCGGTGATCCTGTTGGTCTACAAGGACACGCTGCTGTCGTTCGTCGCCAGCGTGCAGTTGACCAGCAACGACATGCTGCGCGTCGGCGACTGGATCGAAATGCCCCAGGTCGGCGCCGACGGCGATGTGGTGGACATCACCCTGCACACGGTCAAGGTGCAGAATTTCGACAAGACCATCGTCTCCATCCCCACCTGGCGCCTGATGTCCGAGTCGTTCAAGAACTGGCGCGGCATGCAGGCCTCGGGTGGGCGACGTATCAAGCGCAGCCTGTTCATCGATGCCAGCGGCGTGCGCTTCCTGCGTGACGATGAAGAAATACGCATGACCCAGGTGCACCTGCTCACCGACTACATCGGGCGCAAGCAGGCCGAACTCAAGGCCTGGAACGAAGCCCAGGGCCACAGCGCGCAACTGTCGGCCAACCGCCGGCGCATGACCAACCTCGGGACCTTCCGCGCATACGCCCTGGCCTACCTTAAGAGCCATCCGGACATCCAGCCGAACATGACCTGCATGGTGCGCCAGATGCAAACCACCGCCGAAGGCGTGCCGCTGGAAATCTACTGCTTCACTCGCACCACCGTGTGGGCCGACTACGAGCGGATCCAGGGGGATATTTTTGACTACCTGCTGGCCGTGTTGCCGGAGTTCGGACTGAACCTGTACCAGCAACCCAGTGGCACCGACTTGCGCACCGGGATACTGGCACTGACACAAAATACCCGCACCCCGGAAACCGCGGAGTACTGACAACGATACCGGCGAGGCACTGGCAAGCGCCTCGCCGGTAGGTGCGACAAACACTGGAGCGGTATTGATCTGAACACCACTGATAAAACAGCACGTTCACGTGCAACTTGAGCCACCGCTGACACACCCCACGATAAAAGCACGCAACTATGTGTAGCCGTCGCTGCCGATTATTCAACCGGCTGACCCCATAAAGAAAATTCTTCCTACGCCTTTAGTGAATTTCACTACTTGCGCGCACCATTTCTAATCTGTTTTAAAAAAAACCAACGCCTTAGCATCTGGCCATCGAACAACGCCAGCAAAAGGCCCCCCTCATGTTATGGACAACTCAGCTTTCCGATAATGCAGCAGACTTTGTATTAAGTTCGAATGCCGAAGCGTTGACCCACTATTGTGGTGCTACTGCCTTTGCTCAACCTCGCGACTTCTATACCCAAAGCCCCTATCAACGACCTTCGCGGCCGCAGGATGTAACCGACGCAATCATCACAACCTGCCTGACCAGCGATCAGCTTTCAAACAGCCAGCATCTATTGGCGCAACGGTTGTTATTGAATATCTACGAGCAAGACTTGGTCTTCTTGCCCAAGCCGCCATTGGAACTGGATTTCAAGGCGTTCAAGAACTTCTATGACCCCCAGCACGCGGCCAGTGGCAAAAAGATCCGCCCGTTGCTGGAACACTACCTGTACAACTGGCTCAAGGAAGAAGTGCATATCAACGGCCCTTGGTGCCTGGACTCTTTTATCGCCCACACCGATAAAGTATTGGATGACGTCGCCCAGTCCGAGTCCAAACTCCATGAAGTGCTGACCACCAGCCGCCATCCCGAACGTGCCGCCAGGTTTTTCATGACGCAATGTGCGGGAGACTTCCTCAGTGAAGCCTCGGCCATGGCCCGCAACGTGCTGGGTAACAGCGGCGTGTACACCAGCGAATTGTTCAAGATCCTGATCGACGAGTATGGCTACGGCGTCGACAAAAAGAAGCACAGCACCATTTTTGAAGACATGCTCCAGGGCATGGACATGTCGCATCACGTGCATCACTACTGGCAGTTCTATACGCCGGCATCGCTGTCGCTCACCAACTACTTCCACTATGTGTCGGCCAACCATGGCGAGCTGTTCCGCTATATCGGCGCCATGTACTACACCGAAGCCACATTGGCGCTGACGACCAAGCACCAGTCACGCGCGATCAAGACCATCTTCAACGGCAGCGTCTCCACCGACTATTTCGATGAGCATGCACACATCGATGTACACCACGGAAGAATGGCCCTCCAGCGCCTGATCATTCCCATGATCAAGCAGTTCGGCACCAAGATCATCCCCGACCTTATTCGCGGCTTTGAAGAGTTCAGGCTGCTTCAGGACATCGCCGACGAAGAGTTGTATGCCCATATCAAATGGCATGACGAGTTCGATGAGCATCGCGCCAAGGCAGCGGCGCTCCAGGGCCACAAACCCGTGGACCTGAAGATTACCGAACCTGAACACGAGCTCTCGGTGCTGCATACCCACCCGAATGACGAACTGTTCTGGGTCGAATCCGGTGAGCTGGAGTTTGTCGCCAGCCCCGAACTGACGGTGCGCCTCAAGGCCGGCGAAGGCGTGGTGATTCCCAAGGGAATGCTGCATGGCACCCGCATCGTCAGCCCGTCCTGCACGTACACCGTCACCGCCATCTGAGTGGGCAACCCAATGAAAGCCATCAGCCTGAATCTCACCCACGCCAACTATGTGGCCGTGGAGGAAAGAACCTACTTTCTCAAGCGTCACGCGTATTCGACGCAATTGCTGCCCACCGCGTGCCCCCATCGTGGCGGCCCGCTGCACATGGGCGAAGTGACAGGCGACGGCCAAAGTGTGATCTGTCCCTGGCACGACAACGCCTACAAGGTCTGCAACCTGGAAAAGAAGGCGCTGCCCACCGTGCGCGTCAGGAACCAGATCAGCACCGTCGTCGGCGACACAGAGCGCTGTGTGCCGTTACTTAAAATCTCCCGTTACGACTGATGAAGCCCATGAAGACTAAATCGACACTGACCGCGTTCTATTCAATCGTGACCCTCTTCACCGGCCTCGACATGGCGATCGTCATCGCGATGGTCTGGTTCGGCCTGGAGACTACCGGCTCGACATTCCTGGTCGGCGCGACCTTGTGCGTCGCGACCGTGGTGCCCTATTTGTGCGAACAATACATCGGCAAGTTCTTTACGATTGAACTCAGCCTGAAACGGCTGCTGTACATTCGCCTGGCCGCCTTCGCAGCGGTACTGGGGCTGTCGTTTACCCAGGCCGCCTTGCTGCCGATCGGCTTCCTGGCCATCGCCTTCGTGGTGGGCGTCACCGACTACTTCACCATCAGCACCTTGGAATCGAAAAATACCAAGCTGGTGCTGGCCGGCCTTACCGACAGCGATACCTGCGCACGGTTGATGCAAACCTCCATACAGATCGGTGCCTTCGGCGGTGCACTCCTGGGCGGGTTGATCGTGGATGTGTTCTCGGTCAACCACACGCTGCAGATCATCAGCCTGGCGGCGATTCTCTCGCTCGCGGCCATCCTCCTGGTGGCCGACACCCCCAACGAACACGCCGCCGAACAGGCCACCGGCACCTCCACTGTGCGGCCGCTGGAGCTGCCGCGAAACCTCTACATCCTGATCATCGTGTTGAGCATGATCGGTTTCCATATCGGTGCGTTCAACAGCCTGGTGCCCATCGTTTTCCAAAAACTCAATGAGTGGAATGCCACCCTGTTTGGCGTAGCCAGTGGCCTGGCGGGCCTGGGGGCTTTCAGCGCCGCCGTGTTGCCGCGCATCAAGCTCAACAGCTACGGGGCCATCTCGCTGGTGATCCTGGCGGACGTGGCAATCGTCTACTTCCAGAACCTCTACGTAATGATGGCCGCAGCCTTCCTGCTGGGTTTTTGCATCAACAGCCTGCGGATCCAGTTGCGTAAAACCCTGATCGAGTCGGCGCCCAACGCTCGGGTAGCCGACGTGATCGCCGCCAAAAGTTCGCTCTACTACCTGCTGGTCAGTGGTTCGGCACCGATGATCCTGACGTTCTTCACCACGTCGGGGTTTCTCGGGCTCGAAGGCGCACGCCTGTTGATGATCGTCTCCGCCGGCCTGTTGGCCACTGCCGTACTGGCGTGGAACCTGACCCCGGCCGCCGCGCCCACCGCCACCACGGAATAAGGAATACACGACGTGAAAACCGTACTGATCGTTGACCCGTTCTCCACGGGCAAGCTCTATGCCCGCCTGCTCAAGGCCCAGGGTGTGAAGTGCTATGCCGTGATCTCGACAGACACCTTGCCCAAACACTTCACCGATGACCTGATAAGAGAAGACTTCGAAGAAGTCTACCGCTGGGAAGAGAGCCTGCTGGTCGACCTCGAAAGCCTGTCACTGCACGCCGTGATCGCGGGCTGCGAAACCGCGATCTACCTCACCGATTACCTCACGAAAGTGCTGTGCATCAAGGGTAACAGCCACGTCACCAGTGATTTGCGCCGCAACAAATTCTCCATGCAGCAAGCGCTCAAACACCATGGGCTGGCGAACATTGAGTCACAACTGCTGAGTTCACAGAGCCATATTCGCAAGGTGGTCGACGCGCTGGAGGAAACCGCCACCTACGTCGTCAAACCGCTGAATTCGGCCGCCACCGAAGGCGTGGTATTTGCCCAAGGCAGAGGCGAAGTTGAGACCGCATTGAACAACGCGGCCTGGAAGCAGAAAAACGACCTGGGGGAAATCAACCTCGGGTTTATCGTGCAGCCATTCATTTCTGGTCCGGAGTATGTGGTGGATATGGTCGCTTTCGGCGGCGAATACATCATTGCTACGGTGTGCAAGTACACCAAGATCCATAAAAACGGCAGCAAGTTTGTCTACGAAAGCCTGGACACCCTTGACCCCCAGGCAGCGCAGTTGCAACCACTGACCGACTACGCCCGCCAGGCAGCGGCGGCCCTGGGCGTGCAGGTCGGGCCGATTCACATGGAAATCATCTGGTCCGCTGCCGGCCCCGTGATGATCGAGGCCGGTGGCCGACTGCACGGCGGTATTGCCCCCCTGCTGTTTCAACAGGTGTATCACCCAGACTTGCTGTCACTGGCGATTGATAGCTACCTGGACCAACCAAAACCCCAAGCCGATGCTGTCAGCCAGATCAGCCATGGCCGCATCGGGTTCTTCTGCTCCGACGAACGCCGCACTTTCACCCCTCCCTTGCCGCAGGTAGTCCAAAGCGCGCAAGAGGACGAGGCCTATTGCGGCCATCGTTACTTCATCAGCGCCAGCGATACCACGCCGATCACCGTCGACTTCGCGACCTGCCCGGGATTGTTCTGGCTGCAGCACCCTTCGGCGCAGCAACTGGACGTCAGTACCGCGAACCTTCGAAAAAAACTGTGGGGCTAAGGTTATGAAAAGTCGCTTGATCATCAGAAAGTCAGCCTGTGAGCTGGGCATCAACAATGCGTGTGCCGCCGTTATCGAAGACATCACCGTCTCGGATGACCAGAGCTTCGTCGGGGTACTGCAAAGTAACCTGAACCACGTGGCCTCGCGTCTTAACGAGTTGGACTCAAACATCGTGTACGAAGGGTTTGCCAGGCAGCTCAAAAAACTCGGCTACGAAAATACCGTCAGTGCCAACGAAAAGCTGCTGCGCCGCTTCATCGCCAAAGGCGTGTACCCCATCAACAACATCGTCGACGCCTATAACGCGGTCGCGATCCGACATGGGGTCAGCATCGGCGTGCACACGTATCATCAGAAGGATGACATCTACGTGATGCGCTCGGACAAGCCGAGGGTGCTACGCCCACTGTTCGCCAAGAAGGCCATCACGATTCCCGTTGGCGATATCGTCTATACCTGCGGTGATGTGCCGTTGGCGAGCATCGGCAAGGTTGACGCCGATGCCCATGACTTCCGGCTGACGAAAGACTCGTCGAGGCTGTTGGTGGTGATCCTGGGGCATGACGACACGTCGCTCCAATTCAACCAGGCGGTCATCGAAGAACTCGTGGACACCCTGCGTCAAAAAATGCCGAACCTGAGCCATCATTTTCTTGAAACCGTCCGCGATCACGCCTGAAGCATAAATCCAGCAGATAGGGCTATTGTGGCGAGCGGGCTTGCCACAAGGAGAGTTATCAGTATCTGAAAGTTGTGTAGATACCCATGCAGCTGAAGCCAGGCCATGCAGAGGTGGCCGGCGCCTAGCGCCAGGCCTTCAGCACGGGGTTGACCACGACTTCCTTCACATGCTCGATCTTCAGCAGGCTGTCCTTGAAGACCATCAGTTCTTCAAAGCTCCTGTACCGAACGTCGAGCATCATGTCCACGTCGCCAAACAGTGAGTAGGCATGCACCACCTGGCTGAACTGCTGGATCTTCGGAAACACCAGATGGCAATTGCTGCCATTGAGCGTCAGCATCAAGAACGCCGCTTGCAGGGTCTCATCACCCTCGGCGACGTTGATGGTGAAGCCCAGGATGATGCCTTTTTCAATCAGCTTCTGAACGCGCGACTCCACTGCGGTTCGAGACTTGTGAACTTGCCGCGCCAATTGCGCCAGGCTGACTCGGGAGTCATCCTTCAAGGCTGCAATGATCAGTTCATCAATCTTGTCCACTCTGCCGCCCCCACACCGTTCTTTTCGATAGCAGACTTTCATTGCCGCTCACGCATGCCCTCGACCCATCACCTCGCAGACTGTACGCCAGACACGGGCTTTACGCCCAATCGACTGATCCACACCGCCCCCAGAATCACCAACCCACCCAAGGCCAGGCGGCCCAGCGGCTCGTGCTGGTTCCAGATCAGCAGGTTCAGCAGCAACCCTACCGGCACATGCAGGTTGTTCATCACCGCCAGCGTGCCGCCATGCACCAGGCAGGCGCCCTTGTTCCACCAGTACATCCCCAGCGCGGTGCTGACCAGCCCGAGGAACACCAGCACGCCCCACTGCAGCGGCGCCTCGGGCAGGAAGTTGGCCTTGCCGAACATCAGGAACGCCGGCAGCACCACCAGCAACGCGCCGAGGTAGAAGTAACCGAAGCGCCGGTAGTGCGGCAAGTTACTCGGGTAGCGTGCCACCAAGTGCTTGTACATCACTTGTCCGGCGGCGTAGGTGAAGTTAGCCAATTGCAGCAGCAAGAAGCCCATCAGGAAGTGCGGGGTGATCTGGTCGAAGCGAATCACCGCCGCCCCCGCCACTGCCACCAGGGCGGCAACCAGTGCCCACGGGTTGAAGCGCCGGTTGAGCGCATCTTCGATCAGGGTCACGTGCAACGGCGTGAGGATGGTGAACAGCAACACCTCCGGCACCGTGAGCACGCGAAAGCTCAGGTACAGGCACACATAGGTCACGCCAAACTGCAGCGCGCCGATCACCAGCAGGCCGCGCATAAAGGCAGGTTCTACCGAGCGCCAGCGGGTCAGCGGGATAAATACCAGCCCGGCCAGCACGACACGCACCAGCACCGCGAAGTAACTGTCGACGTGACCGGCGAGGTATTCGCCGATCAAGCTGAAGGAAAATGCCTGAATCAGGGTGACAACCAGTAGATAGCCCATGCGCGCCTCGTCTCGAATGGGCGGGACATTAAAGGTTTTCGGCGATTGAAGAAACTCGGGGCAAAAAAAACCCGACCTCGCTAAAGCGGCAGTCGGGCAGGAGCACTCAGGAGCAACAAGTGCAAAGGGAGGTTCGTACGCGGACTTGAAGGGTTTGCGTGGAGCGATATAAACACCACGCGATTATGTGGCGATTAAAGGATCAAGCGGCTCATGCCACGAGCTGTACCAGCTGGGCCTTGGCGTGGTTGATACCCTTTTCCTGGAAGTCGCCACTCAGGTTCACCCCTTCGGCGTGAATGAAAGTGACGTCGTGGATGCCGATAAAAGCCATGACCTGGCGCAGGTAGGGTTCCTGGTGATCGGAGCTGGCGCCGGTATGGATACCGCCCCGCGCGGTCAGCACAATGGCACGCTTGCCGGTCAACAAACCTTGCGGCCCGGTGGGGGTGTACTTGAAGGTCACACCCGCCCGCAACACGTGATCCAGCCAGGCTTTGAGGGTGCTGGGGATGGCGAAGTTGTACATCGGTGCAGCCATCACCAGCACGTCGGCGGCCAGCAGTTCGTCGGTCAATTCGTTGGAGCGGTCGAGGGAAGCCTGTTCGTTGCCGTTGCGTTGATCCGCCGGTTTCATCCAGCCGCCGAGCAGGTTGGCGTCCAGGTGCGGAACCGGGTTGAGCGCCACGTCACGCACAGTAATCCGGTCCGTCGGGTGAGCGGCCTGCCACTGGCTGATGAACTGCCGGGTCAGTTGGCGGGAGATCGAATCCTGCTGGCGGGCGCTGCTTTCGATGATCAGAACATTGGACATGGCTTCGTAGGCTCCATCTGTAATTGCTGTAAGTCGATGGAGTGGAGATTAGACAGAGCCAATTCGATAAAAAAGCGCAAAAAACTGCTATAACCCATCTATAAATTTGTTTATAAGCGGAGTATTGCTATGGGCATGCTCCGCTGCCGCGTTATTTCGGGGCGCAGGCCAACGCGATACGCATCTTGATAATGGCGCGGTTGAACTTGACCGTGGTGTTGGTGCTTTTCCCCGCCGGCACCGTAACCGTGCGACGACGCGGCGATTCCGGGCCGTTGGTGAACGTTACCGAACACACGGCGTCCTGGGTGCCGTAGTTATTCAGCTGGATCGAGCTGATATCGCCGTCCACGTCGGAGGCGGTGTAATCGATGCTCACGCCGTCGATCTTTTTCGTCACATCGATGGGGTAGGCAAACGCGCTCATCGGCAGCAGCGCCAGCAACACACAACAGAATTTTCTCATTCGGCAGTCTCCAATAGGGACCGTCAGCTTAGGACAAGAGGAACACATCTTGAAAGCGCCCCGCGTTACCCTCGATCAATGGCGTACGCTGCAAGCCGTCGTCGACCACGGCGGCTTCGCCCAGGCAGCGGAAGCGCTGCACCGTTCGCAGTCCTCGGTGAGCTACACCGTGGCCCGTATGCAAGACCAACTCGGCGTGCCGCTGCTGCGCATCGACGGGCGCAAGGCGGTGCTCACCGACGCCGGTGAAGTGCTGCTGCGCCGTTCCCGGCAACTGGTAAAAAACGCCAGCCAGCTGGAAGACCTCGCCCACCATATGGAACAGGGCTGGGAAGCCGAAGTGCGGCTGGTCGTCGATGCGGCGTACCCCAACGCGCGCCTGGTACGCGCGCTCACCGCGTTTATGCCGCAGAGCCGTGGTTGCCGGGTGCGTTTGCGTGAAGAGGTACTGTCCGGCGTCGAAGAGCTGTTGATGGAAGGCGTGGCCGACCTGGCCATTTGCGGCTTCAGCATCCCCGGCTACCTGGGCACCGAAATGAGCGATGTGGAATTCGTCGCCGTGGCCCACCCCGAACACGCCTTGCACCGCATGAACCGCGAGTTGAGCTTCCAGGACCTGGAAAGCCAGATGCAGGTGGTGATCCGCGACTCCGGCCGCCAGCAACCCCGGGATGTGGGCTGGCTCGGCGCCGAACAACGCTGGACCGTCGGCAGCCTGGCCACCGCCGCCGCTTTTGTGGGCAGCGGCCTGGGCTTTGCCTGGCTGCCACGGCACATGATCGCGCGCGAACTCGCCGAAGGTGTGCTCAAGCAGCTACCCTTGGAACAGGGCGGCAGCCGCCACCCCACGTTCTACCTGTATTCAAACAAGGACAAACCCTTGGGGCCGGCAACGCAGATCCTCGTGGAGCTGCTGCGCACCTTTGACACGGCCCCTCTGGACGCGCCTTTCGCCGCCCCCCAGCAAGCCTGAAACGGAGTTCATGCATGGCCTGGTTCGACCATGAAGGCTGCAGCCTGCACTATGAGGAATACGGTCACGGCACTCCGCTGATCCTGATCCACGGCCTGGGCTCCAGCAGCCAGGATTGGGAGCTGCAGGTGCCGGTGCTGGCCCGTCACTACCGCCTGATCGTGGTGGATGTGCGCGGCCATGGACGTTCCGACAAACCTCGGGAGCGCTACAGCATCGAAGGGTTCACCTACGACCTGATTGCGCTGATCGAACACCTGGACCTGCCGCCCGCCCATGTGGTGGGTTTGTCCATGGGCGGCATGATCGCGTTCCAGCTGGCGGTGGACGAACCCGGCCGGGTCAAGAGCCTGTGCATCGTCAACAGCGCGCCGCAGGTCAAGGTACGCAGTGCCCAGGAATACTGGTGGTGGGTCAAGCGCTGGACGCTCGCCCGTGTGCTCAGCCTGACCACCATCGGCAAGGCCCTCGGCGACCGGCTGTTTCCAAAACCTGCGCAGGCCGACCTGCGCCGCAAGATGGTCGAACGCTGGGCAAAAAACGACAAACGTGCTTATCTCGCCAGCTTCGATGCGATTGTGGGCTGGGGCGTACAGGAACGACTTTCGAGGATTACCTGTCCAACCCTGGTCATCAGCGCCGACCACGACTACACCCCCGTGGCCCAGAAAGAAATCTATGTAAAACTGCTGCCCGATGCGCGGCTGGTGGTGATCGAGGATTCCCGCCATGCCACGCCCTTGGACCAACCCGAAGTCTTTAATACCACCCTGCTCGATTTTCTAAAGACAGTCGAAACCACTACCCAGGATCACTGACCCATGCTGAAAAAAATCGCCTTTTTTGCCGGTTCCGTTCTGTTCGCTACCAACCTGATGGCCGCCGAGCCTTCCAAGGCGCCACACGTATTGATCTCCACCACCAACGGCGACATTGAAATCGAACTGGACCCGGTCAAGGCGCCGATCAGTACCAAGAATTTCCTCGCCTATGTCGACAAAGGCTTCTACACCAACACGATCTTCCACCGCGTGATCCCGGGCTTCATGGTCCAGGGTGGCGGGTTCACCCAGCAGATGTCGCAAAAGCCGACCGAAGCGCCGATCAAGAACGAAGCCAGCAACGGCCTGCATAACGTGCGTGGCACGCTGTCGATGGCCCGCACCTCGAACCCGGATTCGGCCACCAGCCAGTTCTTCATCAACGTGGCTGACAACGCCTTCCTCGACCCGGGTCGCGATGCCGGTTATGCCGTGTTCGCCAAAGTGGTCAAAGGCATGGATGTGGTCGACATCATCGTCAACTCGCAGACCACCACCAAACAAGGCATGCAAAACGTGCCAATCGATCCTGTCCTGATCAAGTCGGCCAAGCGCATCGACTGAGGTCTGCAGGAAATTCCGCGCGCGGCCCACAAGGCTGCGCGCGCATTTGAAAGGAGAGCCCGCCAGGCGGGCGTCAACCCTAATGCTCTATCGTCGTTTTGAACAACTGATCGATATTTTCCGCGACGCCCCCAGCGCCGCCCCTCCCGACAAAGTCCTGCCCTTCTATCTCTACTACCTGCGCCAGGTGTGGCCCTGTTTTGCCGCACTGCTGGTGGTGGGCCTGGTCGGGGCGCTGATCGAAGTCGCGCTGTTCAGCTACCTGAGCCGTATCATCGACCTGGCCCAGGGCACACCGCCCGCTGACTTCTTCCAGATCCACAGCACCGAGCTGATCTGGATGGCCGTGGTCGCCCTGCTGCTGCGCCCGATTTTCAATGGCCTGCATGACTTGCTGGTGCACCAGACCATCAACCCCGGCATGACCAGCCTGATCCGCTGGCAGAATCACAGCTATGTGCTCAAGCAGAGCCTGAATTTCTTCCAGAATGATTTCGCCGGACGCATTGCCCAACGCATTATGCAAACCGGCAATTCCCTGCGTGACTCTGCGGTGGCAACAGCCGAGGCCATCTGGCACGTGTCGATCTACGCCATCACCTCCCTGGTGCTGTTTGCCGAGGCCGACTGGCGGCTGATGATTCCGTTGATCACCTGGATCATTTGTTACTGCCTGGCCTTGCGTTACTTCGTGCCGCGGGTCAAAGAACGTTCGGTGATCTCTTCCGAGGCACGTTCCAAACTCATGGGGCGCATCGTCGACGGCTACACCAACATCACCACCTTGAAGCTGTTCGCCCATACGCAGAATGAGCAGGAATACGCCAAGGAAGCGATCATTGAGCAAACCGAAAAAACCCAGCTGGCGGCACGCGTGCTCACCAGCATGGATGCGGTGATCACCGTCCTGAACGGCCTGCTGATCGTCACCACCACCGGCCTGGCCCTGTGGCTGTGGACGCAGTCGCTGATCTCCGTAGGGGCCATCGCCCTGGCCACTGGCCTGGTGATTCGCATCGTCAATATGTCCGGTTGGATCATGTGGGTGGTCAACGGCATTTTCGAAAACATCGGCATCGTGCAGGACGGTCTCAAGACCATCGCCCAACCCCTGGCCGTGGTCGACCGCGACAACGCCCCCCGGCTGACAGTGCCCCATGGCGAAGTACGTTTTGAGCAGGTGGATTTCCACTACGGCAAGAAGAGCGGGATCATTGGCGACCTGAACCTGAACATCCAGGCCGGGGAAAAAATCGGCCTGATCGGCCCGTCGGGTGCGGGCAAGTCGACCCTGGTCAACCTGCTGCTGCGCCTCTACGACCTGCAAGGCGGACGCATCCTGATCGACGGCCAGAACATCGCCGAGGTGGCCCAGGAGACCCTGCGCGAACAGATCGGCATGATCACCCAGGACACCTCGCTGCTGCACCGATCGATCCGCGAAAACCTGCTGTACGGCAAGCCGGAGGCCACCGACGAAGAACTCTGGGCCGCAGTGCATAAGGCCCGTGCCGATGAGTTCATCCCGCTGCTGTCGGACGCCGAAGGGCGTACCGGGCTGGATGCACATGTGGGCGAACGCGGGGTGAAACTCTCCGGCGGGCAACGCCAACGTATCGCCATCGCGCGCGTACTGCTCAAGGATGCGCCGATCCTGATCATGGACGAAGCCACGTCGGCGCTGGACTCGGAAGTCGAGGCGGCGATCCAGGAAAGCCTGGAAACCCTGATGCAAGGCAAGACGGTGATTGCGATTGCGCACCGGTTGTCGACCATCGCACGGATGGACCGCCTGGTGGTGCTGGAGAAAGGCCAGATCGCCGAGACGGGCAGCCATGCCGAGTTGCTGGCCCATGGCGGGTTGTATGCGCGGTTGTGGCAGCACCAGACCGGGGGGTTTGTCGGCATCGACTGAAGCAAATGTGGGAGGGGGCTTGCTCCCGATATCGGTGGGTCAGCCACCAAATTTTGCGACTGACACTCCGCCATCGGGGGCAAGCCCCCTCCCACATTGGTGGCCTGGACTTGTGTAAAAACCGTGCTGTACTCAGTGCAGTGCCCAGACGGGCGCTGAAGTAAATCTGCAGGGAGCATCACTGGTTTACTGATTGGGTAGAGCGATCTATCAAGGACGTGCTGCATGTCTTTGTTCAAGCGTTCAGTCACAGAGGGGTTAGGTACGTTTTGGCTGGTGTTGGGCGGTTGTGGAAGTGCGGTGTTGGCCGCCGCGTTTCCCGCTGTCGGGATCGGGTTGTTGGGCGTGGCCCTGGCGTTCGGGCTCACGGTGCTGACCATGGCGGTGGCCATCGAACACATCAGCGGCTGCCATCTCAACCCGGCGGTATCGGTGGGGCTGGTAGTGGGCGGAAGGTTTCCGGCCAGGGAGTTGCCGGCGTACATCGTTGCCCAAGTCATCGGCGGGGTAGTCGCCGCTGCATTGTTGTACTTCATCGCCAGCGGCAAGCCGGGCTTTGAACTGGCCGGGGGGCTGGCCTCCAACGGTTATGGCGAGCATTCGCCAGGCGGCTATTCAATGGCAGCGGGGTTTGTCTGTGAGTTGGTGATGACAGCCATGTTCGTGCTGATCATCCTCGGCGCCACCGACCACCGTGCCCCGAAGGGCCTCGCGCCCATCGCCATTGGCCTGGCTCTCACGTTGATCCACCTGATCTCCATCCCCGTGACCAACACCTCGGTCAACCCGGCCCGAAGTACCGGCCCCGCATTGATCGTGGGCGGGTGGGCGATCCAGCAATTGTGGATGTTCTGGCTCGCGCCGATCCTGGGTGCGGTGGTGGGCGGTGTTATCTATCGATGGTTGGGCAAAGAGGAGCCGGCCTGAAACGCAACCCCCGTAGCAGCTGCCGAGCGCAAGCGAGGCTGCGTCAGGCGCACTGCCGATTCAGGCTCGAGTCGCGGCCGACGCAGCCTCGCTTGCGCTTGGCAGCTGCTACGAATTTGCGCGGTGTGGGGCGGTTTAGGCTTGCCGATAAGGCAGGGCCGCCCTCGCCTCTTCGGCATACGCCACAATCCCCACCCGTTCGCGCTCGAGGAAATCCTCCACGGCATTCTTCAATCCGGGATGGCGCAGGTAGTGCCACGACCGGGTGATCACCGGTTCGAACCCGCGAATCAATTTGTGCTCACCCTGGGCACCAGCGTCGAAGCGTTGCAGGCCGTGGGCGATGGCGTAATCCATGCCCTGGTAGAAGCAGGTTTCGAAATGCAGCCGGTCGAACTCGGCCAGGCAACCCCAGTAGCGGCCGTAGAAGCTGTCACCACCGATCAGGCTGAAGGCCATGGCCACCGGGCGTGAACCTTGTTTGGCCAGCACCACGCGGATCGCCTCGGGCATGCGCTCGGCCAGCAGGCTGAAAAATGCGCGGGTCAGGTACGGTGCCTGGCGACGTACCGCGTAGGTATTGGCGTAGCAGGCGTAGACAAAATCCCACTGCGCCTCGCTCAGCTCGTGGCCTTGCAACCACTCGAAGTCGATGCCCTGCCCTGCCACTTGTTCACGCTCCTTGCGCATTTGTTTGCGCTTGCGCGAACTGAGGGCCTCGAGGAAATCCTGGAAGTCGCGGTAGCCGCGGTTCTGCCAATGGAACTGACAACCCAGGCGCTGTAACCAACCCGGCTGCAGGGCTAACGCCTCATCGGCCAAACCGTCGGTGAAGTTGATATGGGCACTGGAGAGCCCTTCGATCTCCAGGTAGCCCGGCAGGCTCTTCAGCAGCTCGAAACCATCGTCGGCGCTGGCAGCCAACAGGCGGGGGCCACTGACAGGGCTGAACGGTACGGCTGTCAGTAGCTTGGGGTAGTAATCAATGCCCGCCCGCTCGCAGGCATCGGCCCAACCATGGTCGAACACGTACTCGCCGTAGGAATGCCATTTGCGATAACTGGGCAATGCCGCCACCAGTCGATCGCCATCCCAGTGCAACAAATGCTCCGGTTGCCAGCCCGATTGAGGGCCCAGGCTGGCACTGTCTTCCAGCGCGCTGAGGAAGGCGTGCCGCACAAAGGGCTGGGCGTCCGGCACCAGTGCGTCCCAGGCCTGCGGGGCGATTTCGGACAGGCTGTCCAGGCGTTGCAGCGGCATTGGCATCCTCACTACGTCATGGCATGAAAGCCTCGCGAGTATCGCTTATCGCACGTCCGCGCACACCCCCAAATCGCCCGACAAGGCTCTAAATCAATAGTTCCATTCTTAAATAATTTGTCATCTAGATGACATCACTTAGCCACTGCGGCGTCATAAACGATCGTGATACTGACGCCTGTTTTTAGAGCGCCTGGTTCTAGCAGGTGGTTATTTTTCCGTCCGTCATCGGTCGGTTGTGTCCTGGATGGCTTGCCATCCCTCCTCACTTTCGGAGATTGATATGCGTCTTGCTTCCACTAAAACTGCGGCGGTCCTGTGCGGCGGCCTGCTAATGGCCCTGAGCGTTCCGGCCAGCGCCGCAGTCGACGCTAAATTGCTCGACATGCTCAAGGCCAACGGCCAGATCACCGCTTCGCAGTACACCGAACTGCAAAACGAGTTGGCCAAAGACCAGAAAGAACAGCAGATCGCACGGCAAGCTCAACAAGAGACCAACGAACAGATCGCGGCCACCGCGAAAAAAACCAACGAGCTGAGCAGCTTCGACCAGAAGCTGGCCTGGGCCGCCAAGACTCAGTTCAAGGGTGATGTGCGCATGCGTCATGAGACCATCAAGGTCGAAGGCGAAAATGGCGTCACCCGTGGGGGCGTCACCGGTCGTGACAAGGATCGCGAACGGATCCGCGCGCGCCTCGGCGCCTACACCGAAATCAACCCACAGGTGGACACCGGTATTCGTATCGCTACCGGCGGCGGCAGCGATGCGCGCTCCACCAACCAGGACCTGGACGGCTACTTCGATAAAAAATCGATCTGGCTGGACCTCGGCTACATCGACTACCACCCCGACCAGATCAAAAACCTGCACATCATTGGCGGCAAAATGCTGCAACCCTGGGTCAACATGGGCGATGTGATCTGGGATAGCGACATCAACCCGGAAGGCCTGGCCCTCACCTACAAGTACCCACTGGGCGGCAGCGCCGAGCTGTTCGGCAGCCTGGGTAACTACAACCTCAAGGACAACGTGGACGGTGACGGCGTGCAGTACCGCCATGACCTGCGCCTGACCACCGGCCAGTTGGGGACCCGTTTCTCGGTGACCGACAACCTGAAAATGACCCTGGGCGGCAGCGTCTACGCCTACCAGAACGATGAAGACAGCCGTGCCTCCGGTACCAGTACCCCGAACGTGCTGGCAACCAACGGTAACACCCCCAACGGCGAGTTCCGCCTGTATGAAGGCTTCGGTCAAGTCGATATTGGCGGCCTGGCGGTACCCCTGTCGTTCTACGGTCAGTACGTGAAAAACAACGACGCCATCGATGATGCGGACACTGCCTGGTTGCTGGGCGCCAAGTCCAAGGTGTTCGGTTTCAACCTGGACTACAACTACCGCGACGTGCAGAAAAACGCCGTGGTGGGTGCCTTCACGGATTCGGACTTCGGCGGCGGCTTCACCGGCTCCCGTGGTCACAAGTTCAAAGTCGGCTATGACATCGACAAGAACTTCGCCGTCGGCGCAACCTACTTCCTGACCAAGACCGACACCTACAGCCGCACACTCGTGGACGGTAGCGCCAAAGCCAACACCTTCCAGCTGGATGCAGAAGCCAAGTTCTAAAGAAGCAGCTTTGAGCGGCAAGCGACGAGCTTCAAGGAGAAGCGCGTTACTTGCCGCTTTTCCCTTGCAGCTTGAAGCTGCCCTATTGCCCCTTGAGCCGCTCGGCAGCCAGTTGCTGCGCCAAGGCATCCAGATCCTTTACCGGCTCCTGCGGCAGAATCCGCAACGTCGCCTGCATCAGGCGCATCTGGCGGATAAACCGTCGGCAGTTAGGGCAGAACATCAAGTGATGACGCACCAGCAGACGCTCGCGAAAGGTCAATTGCCCATCGAGATAGTCACTGGAACGTGCCACTTGTTCTTTACAGGTCAACATTCGCCCGTTTCCTCAAAATGCTCCACCGTGGCGAAGACTTTAAGCCGTGCTCGATGCAACAGCACTCGGACATTGGAGAGAGAGAGCGTCAGAAGATTACAGATCTCCTCCAGCTCCAGACCCTGGCGTTCACGCAGCACCAGCACGCTGCTTTGCAGTTCGGACAAACTCAGCAACGTGTGCTCCAGGCACTTACGCAGTTCATCCTCGGTCAGCAAGGCTTCCGGGGTGTCCTGGTGCCAGGCATACGGGGCGACGGCCCAGTGGCCATCATCGGGGGAGAATCGGTCATCACCGATGGTGCCGTGGGGCGAAGGTAAATCGTCGAGCAACACTTCCCGGCGATTCTGCTTATAGCGCCCCTTGGCAGCGTTGGCGGTAATGGTCAGCAGCCAGGTTTTGAGGCTCGAACGCCCTTCGAATTTGGCCAGGTTACGCACCACCGACAGCCAGGCGTCCTGCACCACTTCGTCGGCATGGCGCTGACCGGCGATGGCATAGGCCACCGCCCGCATTGCGCTTTGGTACGTGCTGACCAATTCCTTGTAGGCCCGTTGCTCGCCCTTGAGCAGCCGTTCAAGCAGGTGCGCGTCGTCCGCTGCTGCCATTCAAGACCTCGATTGTCTTAACGCTTGCGCAGGATCACGCTACCGATCGAATAGCCTGCGCCAAACGAACTGAGTACCGCGACGGCGCCCTTGGGCAGATCGTCCTGGTAGGTATGGAACGCAATCACCGAACCCGCCGAGCTGGTATTGGCGTAAGTATCAAGGATCACCGGTGCTTCTTCTACCGTGGCTTCGCGGCCCAGCAGTTTCTTCACAATCAGGTGGTTCATGCTCAGGTTGGCCTGGTGCAGCCAGAAGCGCTTCACATCGGCCACGTTCAACTGGTTTTCTGCCAGGTGCACGCCGATCAGCTCGGCGACCATCGGGCACACGTCACGGAAGACTTTGCGGCCTTCCTGCACGAACAGCTTGTCGGGCGCACCGATGCCCTCTTCCGCCGCGCGGTTGAGGAAGCCGAAATTGTTGCGGATGTTATTGGAGAACTTGGTCAGCAGCTTGGTGCTCACCACGTCGAACTGATGCTCGGAGGTCGCCAGGTCGGCGCGCTCGAGGACGACGGCAGTGGCGGCGTCGCCGAAGATAAAGTGGCTGTCGCGGTCGCGGAAGTTCAAGTGGCCGGTGCAGACTTCCGGGTTGACCATCAGGATCGCCCGGGCCTGGCCCAGCTGGATGCTGTTGGCGGCGTTCTGGATGCCGAAAGTTGCCGAGGAACACGCCACGTTCATGTCGAAACCGAAGCCTGCGATGCCCAGGGCTTCCTGGACTTCGATGGCGATGGCCGGGTAGGCACGTTGCAGGTTGGAACAGGCGACGATCACACCGTCGATGTCGGCGGCAGTCTTGCCGGCGCGCTGCAGGGCCTGTTCGGCGGCGCCGATGGCCATCTGGCAAAGCACCGACCACTCGTCATTGCTGCGCTCAGGCAGGCGCGGCGCCATGCGCTGCGGGTCCAGGATGCCGTCCTTGTCCATCACGAAGCGGCTCTTGATGCCCGAGGCTTTTTCGATGAACGCAGCGCTCGACTCCGTCAGCGCCTGGACTTCACCGCGCTCGATGGCGGCGGCGTTGTCCGAGTTGAACTGGTGCACGTAAGCATTGAAAGACTGCACCAGCTCTTCGTTGGAGATGCTGTTGGCAGGGGTGTAAAGGCCAGTGCCGCTGATGACGACGTTATGCACGATCGTTCCTCTAAATCTGTCAGGCAGATGATATTGGTACCGTCGTACCAAATTTTAAGTAGTTTTATTCCGCCCAGCGGACATCAAACTGGCAACGCTTTATTCCATCGCGCCGCGGCTGCACACCAGCCCATCACGACGATCCCGGCATTTATAACCGCGAAGTTTGCCACAAACCCTGGGGTTTGGCGCCATATGCCGGACAAACACCCTGATCAAAGCGCCATCAAGTTTCAATGTGGGAGGGGGTTTTCCCCCGATAGCGGCGTGTCAGACAAAGATTCTGTGACTGATATACCGCTATCGGGGGCAAGCCCCCTCCCACATTTGGACCTGCCTGGCCTGGGTGACCGAGAAAGGATCAGGCCTCTACCAGGCTCCACTGCTTGCTCAATCGCTTATCGGAAATCGGCACCTTGGTACCCAACTGCTGGGCAAACAACGACACCCGATATTCCTCCAACCACCAGCGATAAAGCGCCAACTGAGGGTCGCGCTTGCCTTCCTGGGTGTGCTTGTTCAAACGGTTCTGGTACTGCGCCCACAGGCCGCCCAGCTCGCTGCTCCACACGCGGTCCTTCTGCACTTGACTCGGCAGTTTCTCCAGGCGCAATTCGATGGCCTTGAGAAAACGCGGCAGTTCCTTGAACCACTGCGTCGGGGTTTCGCGCACAAAGCCGGGATACACCAGGTTGCTCAATTGCTGCTTGATGTCGTTCAGGGCCACGGCCTGGGCCAGGTCGATCTTGCCCTTGAAGCGCTTTTGCAGGCCATGCCAGAGCTTCAGCACTTCCAGGGTCAGGCGCGCCAGGCGTTCGGCGTGTTCGGTCCAGCTGCCACGCTTGCGTTCAGCCAGCGCCGCCAAACCGGCACCGTCACGCGGCAAACTGGCTTCACCTTCCAGTACGCAAGTGTCAAGGCTGGCCAGCAGGATGTCTTCCACAAGGGCGTCGATACGCCCCAGTTCGCGGTACATCAGGCCCAGTTCGGTCAGGCCGGGCAATTTGCCGCGCAGGAATTTGGCCGGTTCCGCCAATTGCTGCATCAGCAGGCGCTGCAACGCACGGCGGTGCTGGAACTCAGCCTCGGCGGCGGTGGAAAAACGTCCCTCTTTCACGGTGCCGTTTTCTTCCACCAGCGCCGGGTAGACCGTCATCGACAGCCCGGCGATCTTCTGCTGGGTTTTTTCAGCCACCGCCGCGAACACCTTGGCCTCCACCGGCTGCTGGCTTTTGGCGGTTTGCGGCACGGCCAGCGCGGCCTGGCTGGCTTCGACAAAACGTGCGGTCAACTCGGCCAAGTCGCGGCCTTCGCCAAGGAACTTGCCTTGGCCGTCGACCACTTCCAGATTCATCTTCAGATGGTTTTCCACCTGCTGCGCCGCTTCGGCCCAGGCTTCATCGCTGACCCGCGCCCCGGTCATGCGCAGCAACTCGCGTCCCAATGCCTGGGGTAGCGAGCCTTGGCCAAACTCAATGCGCTGCAGCGCCGCCTTGACGAAGTCCGGCACCGGCACGAAGTTCTTGCGCAGGGCCTTGGGCAGGTTGCGCACCAGGGCGATGCACTTGGCTTCGATTACCCCCGGCACCAGCCACTCCAGGCGCTCCGGCGGCAAAGCCGGCAGCAGCGGCGCCGGTACGCGCAGGGTCACGCCGTCGCGCGGGTGGTTGGGTTCGAAGTGGTAACTCAGGGCCAGCTCCAGATCGCCCAGGTGCAGGGTGTCCGGGTAATGCGCGGCAGTGACTTCACTGGCCTCGCGGGCCAGCACGTCTTCCTCGCGCATGATCAGCAACTGCGGGTCTTTCTGGCTGTTGACCTTGTACCAGCTGTCAAAGGTGGCGGTCTGGTGGATCTCCGCCGGCAGCCGTGCATCGTAGAAGGCGTACAGCGTCTCTTCATCGGCCAGGATGTCGCGGCGGCGCGCCTTGGCTTCCAGTTCGTCAAGCTGCTCCAGCAGTTGCTGGTTGGCTGTCAGGCACTTGGCGCGGGACTGAATCTCGCCGCGCACCAAACCTTCGCGAATAAACAACTCGCGCGACACCACCGGGTCAATCGGCCCGTAATGCACCGGCCGACGCCCGACCACGATCAGCCCGAACAGGGTGATCTGCTCAAACGCCACCACCTGGCCGCGCTTCTTCTCCCAGTGGGGTTCGAAGTGGTTTTTCTTGATCAGGTGCCCGGCCAGCGGTTCGATCCAGTCGGCATCGATCTTCGCCACCATGCGCGCATACAGCTTGGTGGTTTCCACCAGCTCGGCGGTCATCAGCCATTGCGGGCGTTTTTTGCCGATACCCGAGGACGGGTGAATCCAGAAGCGTCGCTGACGGGCGCCGAGGTAATCGCCGTCTTCGGTCTTCTGGCCGATCTGGCTGAGCAGGCCGGACAGCACTGCCTTGTGCAGCTTGGGGAAGTCCGCCGGTTCTTTGTTGACGGTCAACTGCATGTCGCGGCAGATCAGGCTCAACTGGCGATGGGAGTCGCGCCACTCGCGCAGGCGCAGGTAATTGAGGAAGTTCTTGCGGCACCAGTTGCGCAGCGGGCTGGCGGTCAGTTCCTGGCGCTGCTCTTCAAAGCCGCGCCACAGGTTGACCAACCCGGCGAAGTCCGAATCCGGGTCCTTCCATTGGGCGTGGGCCTGGTCGGCGGCCTGCTGGCGCTCCGGTGGGCGCTCGCGCGGGTCCTGGATCGACATGGCACTGGCCACGATCAACACTTCCTGCAAACTGCCAAGCTTGGCGGCTTCGAGCAGCATGCGGCCCATGCGCGGGTCCACCGGCAGGCGCGCCAGCTGGCGGCCGAGCGGGGTCAGCTGGCTGTTGCGGTCGACCGCCGAGAGTTCCTGCAACAGGTTGAAACCGTCGCTGATGGCCTTGCCATCCGGCGGCTCGATAAACGGGAAATCGGTGATTTCGCCGAGGCGCAGGTGCAGCATCTGTAGGATCACCGCCGCGAGGTTGGTGCGCAGGATCTCAGGATCGGTAAATTCCGGACGGCCGATAAAATCCTCTTCGCTGTACAAGCGAATGCAAATCCCCGGCTCAACCCGGCCGCAACGACCTTTACGCTGGTTGGCACTCGCCTGGGAAATCGCCTCGATCGGCAGGCGCTGCACCTTGGCACGGTAGCTGTAGCGGCTGATGCGTGCGGTGCCGCTGTCGATCACATAACGGATGCCCGGCACGGTCAGCGAGGTTTCCGCGACGTTGGTCGCCAGTACCACGCGGCGCCCTGGGTGGGACTGGAAAATGCGCTGCTGCTCGGCCGGCGACAAGCGCGCGTACAACGGCAGGATCTCGGTGTGCTTGAGCTGGGCCTTGCGCAGCATGTCGGCGGCGTCGCGAATCTCACGCTCGCCGGGCAAAAACACCAGCACATCGCCGGGGCTGCGCCGTTCGCTGCGCTCATAGGCGGCGATTTCATCGAGGGTGGCGAGGATCGCCTGGTCGACGGTCAAGTCGTCTTCGACGCGGTTGCCTTCCTCGTCCTGTTCCAGGGTCAGCGGGCGATACCAGGTGTCCACCGGGAAGGTGCGACCCGACACCTCGACAATCGGTGCGTCGTCGAAGTGCTTGGAAAAGCGCTCCAGGTCGATGGTGGCCGAGGTGATGATGACTTTGAGGTCGGGACGACGCGGCAGCAGGGTCTTCAAGTAGCCCAGCAGGAAATCGATGTTCAGGCTGCGTTCGTGGGCTTCGTCGACGATGATCGTGTCGTAGCGTTCCAGGTAACGGTCGTTCTGGGTTTCCGCCAGCAGGATACCGTCGGTCATCAGCTTGATCAGGGTGTTGGAGTCGCTTTGGTCTTCGAAGCGCACCTGATAGCCGACCAACGCGCCCAGCGGCGTGGCCAACTCTTCGGCGACGCGGCTGGCAACACTGCGCGCCGCGATCCGGCGTGGCTGGGTGTGGCCGATCAGGCCGTATTGGCCGCGCCCGATCTCCAGGCAGATTTTCGGCAACTGGGTGGTCTTACCCGAGCCGGTTTCGCCGGCAATGATCAGCACCTGATGCTTGAGCAGCGCGTCCTTGATTTCATCGCGCTTGGCCGCGATCGGCAGGCTGTCGTCGTAACGAATCAGCGGCAGGCTGGCGCGCCGCGCCGTGACCTGGGTGCAGGACGCCTGCATGCGGGTCACCCACTGCGCCAGCTTGTCCTCGTCGGGTTTCTTGCGCAGCTCGAGCAACTGGCGCCGCAAGCGGTGACGGTCGGCGAGCATGGCGTGATCGAGGTTTTTCAGCAGTTGGTCGATAGCGGGCGCTTGGTCAGTCATCAGGTACGCAAAGGTCGTCTATTTATGCAGGGTGCGGATTGTCGCAGAAAAGCAGCTGCGAGCGGCAAGCTTCAAGCGGCAAGTCAGGGCGGATCTGCTTTTACTTGCCGCTTTGAGCTTATGGCTGCTCTTTTCTTTTATAAGGGAAGACATCGATCACTTTGCCTGCACGAATCGCATCCTGCAGGCCTTTCCAATAATCAGCGTTATACAGCTCGCCATGCAGTTCATCGAACAGCTTGCGCTGGCCGGCGTCGGCGAACAGGAACGGCGGGAATTCTTCCGGGAACACGTCCAGCGGGCCGATGGAGTACCAGGGCTCCGAGGCCATTTCATCCTCGGGCGTGCGCGGCGCGGGGATGTGGCGGAAGTTGGCTTCGGTGAGAAAGCAGATTTCGTCGTAGTCGTAGAACACCACGCGACCGTGACGGGTGACACCGAAGTTCTTCAGCAGCATGTCGCCGGGGAAGATGTTCGCCGCCGCCAATTGCTTGATCGCCAGGCCGTAGTCTTCCAGGGCTTCGCGTACCTGGGCGGGGTTGGCGTTTTCCAGGTAGAGGTTGAGCGGGGTCATGCGCCGTTCGGTCCAGCAGTGGCGGATCAGCACGGTGTCGCCTTCCACTTCGACGGTGCCGGCGGCGACGTCCAGCAGTTCAGCCAGGCACTCGGGCTCGAACTTGCCCAGGGGAAAGCGGAAGTCGGCGAACTCCTGAGTATCGGCCATGCGCCCGACGCGATCGACACTTTTGACCAGGCGGTACTTCTCGATCACCGTGGCGCGGTTGACGTTTTTCGACGGTGAAAAACGGTCCTTGATGATCTTGAACACGGTGTTGAAGCCCGGCAGGGTGAACACGCTCATGACCATGCCACGCACGCCGGGCGCCATGATGAATTGATCATCGGTGGTCGCCAGGTGGTTGATCAGCGCGCGGTAGAACTCCGACTTGCCGTGTTTATAGAAACCAATCGAGGTGTACAGCTCGGCGATGTGCTTGCCCGGCAGGATGCGTTTGAGAAAGCCGATGAATTCCGCCGGCACCGGCACGTCGACCATGAAGTAGGAGCGGGTAAACGAAAAGATGATCGACACCTCGGCTTCGTCGGTGATCAGCGCATCGATCCGGATGCCCTGGCCTTCACGGTGCAGCAGCGGAATCACCAGGGGCCATTGTTCGTCGCGGGTGTAGATGCGCCCTACGAGGTAGGCGCCTTTGTTGCGGTAGAGCACCGAGGAAAACAGCTCGACCTTGAGGTCCGGGTCCTTGCACACCCAGTCCGGCAGGTTTTCCCGCAGTTGGGCTTCGAGGCGACGCAGGTCGGCGCTCAGGTCGGCGTAGGGCTCGCTGAAGCGATAGTCGGCAAAAATCTGCGCAAGCATCTCGGGAATTTGGCCCGCAGGCGCGTAGATACGGGTTTGCGCCGCCCGCGCCCGGCGCAGGCTCGGCCGGGTGGTGTGGATGAACATGCAGCCGTCGCTGATCAGGTCATGGCTGAACAGGCCGCAGAAGATCGAGTTGTACCAGGTCTCGGACAGCTCATCGTCAAAGCGCAGGTCGATCAGGCCGATGTAGGCGCTTTTCACCAGCGGCCATAGATCTATGTCGAGCAATGTGCCGCCGTCGAAATTCCCACGCAAGCGCGTGGTCACCTCGCCGACCTTGTCTTCGTACAGGGCGATCCGCGCCGCCGACGCCGCTTGCCCCTGTTGCCACTGGGCCTTTTCGAAACGCTCGCGGGCGCCATCGGTGATCTGGCGGAAATGTTCGCGGTAATCGTCGAAGCCTTCGAGGATTGTACGGGCAATAGCAAGGGCGGGCGTGGATGGCGACATGCGGGAAACCTCGAACGGGCATCTGGAAGCCCAGAGCTTAGCCAGTGTACGAAGGCAGGAGAAGGGTCATTTTTTGCACTGACTTGTACAGCTCTGTTCGCTTCGTACATTTATTTTCAATTTATTTAATTCGACCATCCGGTCAATAAATGCACCAAAACGTCGCACTGTGTTTTATCCACACGCCTTTAACCCTGTGGCCTGGCAGGTAGAGGCCGGAAAACCGCCAGCCGTGACGGTCACATCCCCGCCGTAGGGTATTGGATCCAACTAAGGGAAACCCCGATTACCACCTTGATGGCACTTTGATATATAGCGCGCCCTCTCCCACCCTAACAAGGTCCGAAGACCGATCCGGGAGCAGGTTCTAATCGCCCAAGGAGCATTGAGATGTCATTGAGGAACATGAGGATCGGTCTGCGTGCCAGTCTGAGTTTTGGGGTTTTGGCCAGCTTACTGGTGATTGTGGGAATGTTTGGCCTGGGCCAGATGGCCAAGCTGCGCGAAAGCGCGCTGGTCATTGAACAAACATGGATGCCGAGCATCGAGAATATCCACGACAGCGCAGCCTTGGTGGCCACTGTCCGCCTGGAGTCCCTGCGCCTGGTGAGCACCGACGAATCTCGCGTGCGTGACACCAGCAGAGGCCTGATCACCCGCTCCAGCAGCGAACTGCAAGCCCTGCTCGAACGCCATGAAACCTTGCTCAGCAATGACGAAGAGCGCGAACTGCTGAAAACGCTCAAGACCCATGTAGCAACGTACCTCGCCATCGTCGGGCAAATGGTCGCGTTGGTGGACAAAGATCAACAGCAAGACGCACTCGACCTGCTCGTCAGCCGCCTCGCCCCCCAGGGCACGATCCTGAGCCAGAGTCTGGAAAACCTGATCGTCTTTAACCAGAACGGCGTCGAAGCGGCAGCCGGTTCGGCCGCACAGGTGTATTCAAGCGCGCAGTGGATTGTCGGCCTGATTATCGCTGTCGCACTGATCGCCACCTTGCTGCTGGCCTGGCTGCTGACCCGCAGCATCACCGCACCGATCAACCAGGCATTGGTCGCGGCACGCACCATTGCCAGCGGTGACTTGAGCCAGCCGATCGTGGTGCGCGGCCATGACGAACCCGCGCAATTGCTGACCGCCTTGGCAACCATGCAAATGCAACTGCAGACCACCATCCGTGGCATCAGCGAATCGGCGCAGCAACTGGCTTCCGCCGCCGAGGAAATGAGTTCGGTGATGGAACAAAGCACGCGCGGCCTGCAGGCGCAAAACGATGAAATCGAACAAGCCGCCACCGCCGTGACCGAGATGAGCACGGCAGTGGACGAGGTCGCGAGTAACGCGGTGTCCAGCGCCGAGGCGTCCCAGGCTTCGGATGAAGACAGCAAGCACGGCCACTACCAGATCAGCGAAACCATCAGCTCGATCCAGAACCTGGTGGACGAAGTGCTCGACGCCTCGAACAAGGCCGAAGGCCTGGCGGTTCAAGCCCAGGACATCAGCAAGGTGCTGGAAGTGATCCGTGGCATCGCCGGGCAGACCAACCTGCTGGCACTCAACGCAGCGATTGAAGCAGCGCGTGCCGGTGAAGCCGGGCGTGGGTTTGCGGTAGTCGCCGACGAGGTGCGTTCGCTGGCGCAGCGCACCCAGGACTCCACCGAAGAAATCGAGCAGATGATCACCGGTATCCAGCAAGGCACCCAGGACACCGTCGAGGCGCTGAACAGCAGTGCCGAGCACGCCGGCCAGACCTTGAAACGGGCCAACGGCGCCGGCAGTGCACTGGAAAAAATCACCGCCTCCATCTCGCAAATCAGCCAGCGCAACCTGGTGATCGCCAGCGCCGCCGAGCAACAGGCGCTGGTAGCGCGCGATGTGGACCGCAGCCTGGTGAATATCCGCGACCTGTCCACGCAGACCGCCGCCGGCGCCACCCAGACCTCGGCCGCCAGCCAGGAACTGTCGCGCCTGGCGGTGGACCTCAATGGGCTGGTGACGCGGTTTGTCCTGTAATCAGTGAAAGCGGCGTGCAACACTCGCCGCCTTATTGATGTAGGAGTGTTCCGTGAGACCTGTTGACACCCTTTACCTGCTGGGGCTCGCCGCCATCTGGGGCGCGAGCTTTCTGTTCATGCGCATCATCGCGCCGGAAATCGGCACGGTACCGACCGCATTTTTCCGCGTATCAATCGCCGCCGCCGGGCTGTTGGTGATCCTGGCGATGATGCGGGTGAGATGGGATTTCCAGGGCAAGTTCAAGACGGTCCTGCTGCTGGGGGTGATCAACTCGGGGATCCCGGCGACCATGTACTCGGTGGCGGCCCAGGTACTGCCGGCGGGTTACTCGGCGATCTTCAATGCCACCACGCCATTGATGGGTGTGTTGATTGGCGGGCTGTTTTTCAGCGAACGGCTCACACCGTCGAAAATCGCCGGGGTGTGCCTGGGTCTGTTTGGCGTAGGTGTGTTGACCCGTGCGGGACCGGTGGCATTTGACCTGGAATTATTGATGGGCGCACTGGCCTGCCTGTTGGCCACCACCTGTTATGGCTTTGCCGGTTTCCTGGCTCGGCGCTGGCTGGACCAGCGCGGCGGGCTCGACAGTCGTCTCGCGGCCCTGGGCAGCATGCTGGGCGCGACACTGTTTCTGCTGCCGATCTTTGCCTACAGCGCGATCAGCCATCCGCCTGCGAGTTGGGGTGGGTGGCAGGTGTGGCTGTCGTTGCTGGGCTTGGGCCTGGTGTGTACGGCGTTTGCCTACGTGTTGTACTTCCGCTTGCTCACTGCGATTGGACCGGTGAGATCGATGACCACCACCTTTTTGATCCCGCCGTTTGGGGTGTTGTGGGGGGCGCTGTTGCTGGATGAGCCGTTATCAATGGCGCATATATATGGTGGGGTGTTGATCGCCGGGGCGCTGTGGCTGGTATTGCGGCCTCGAAAACCGTAGGCGCCGGCTGACCGGCGCCTACGGGGGGGGTCAGTTTTTGCGGAACACAAACACCAACCCAACAACAATCAACCCCATCCCCAACAAGCTCAGCACAGCCAGCCTATTGCCAAAGATCAGATAGTCCATCACCGCCGTCACCGCCGGCACCAGATAGAACAAACTGGTGACATTCACCAGATTGCCGCGGGCGATCAGGCGGTACAGCAACAGCGTTGCCAGTAACGACACCACCAGGCCCATCCACAGCACCGGCAGGTAAAAGCCGGCGTTGTGTTCAACGTGGAAGGGCTGGAACGGCACAAACACCGAACACAGCAGCAGCCCCGCCAGGTACTGCACCGGCAGCGTGCCGAGGGGGTTGTCGGTGATGCGCTTTTGCATGATCGAGCCGAAGGTCATGCTTGCCAGCGCCAGCAGCCCGAACAGCATCCCGGCCAGGGACATGCCCGACAGCCCGATGCCTTGGTAGACCACCATGATCAGCCCGGCCAAACCCAGGCTCAGGCCAAACATCCGACGCCAGGAACGCTGGCGCTCCATCAGCACCACGGTGAGGATCGGCTGCACCCCCATGATGGTCGCCATGACGCCGGGGGTGACGTTGAGGTCCAGGGCCAGCAGATAGAAAATCTGATAGGCCCCCAACAACACCAACCCGGTTGCCGCCGCGTAGAGCAGGGGCTTGCCGGGACGCGGCAGTTTCAGCTTGAGGATCGGCACCAGCACCACCAAGCCTGCAAGGGCGACGGCGAAGCGGACCAACAGAAACGCGAAGGGTGACGCATGGGCCAGGCCCAGTTTGGAGAAGATCGCCCCGCTGCTCCACAGCAAGACAAACAGGCTCGTCGAGGCCGCCGCGGCCACGGAGTGTTTCGAAAGAACGGACATGGTTACCACCTGTAATCAGGCAAAAAAAGCCGATTCAGCAGTTGCTGAAACTCAGTAGGTTTTTTTCAGGCGGGCCGACGGGAACAGCAAACAGCTGATCAGCCCGAAATGCCAACACCCGGCGGTGATACGACTGCGTACACCGGCGTGCTACTGACAGGTGGGGGGTAGTGACTGATCTGCGCAGGCTGCTTGTTCGCGCACGGCACGAGCACAGCGTTGACCGCTGAATCGACTACCGCTATGCGCAGGGAAGCTGGCATGTGCTGATCTTTTTGAAGGGGTAAAGACGCGAGGACTATAACCAGCCGATGACATGTTTTGCAATCACTTGCCCAAGCCCTTTGGCGCGGAAGCGTTTTCACGTTGCGGGGCGCGGGCCGTCGTTATAATGCCGGCCGGCTTTTTTTAAGGACTCCCCATGCTCGCACTGCCCTGGCTGTACCTGGCGCTTCTTTCCATCGGCTATGTGCTGGCCCTGGCCTACGGGCAACTGGGCGTGCTGGCGCTGGTGTCCATCGCCCTGCTGTTGATCGCCGGCTATGCCGTCCGACAGCAACGCACGCCGTGGGCACGCTACCTGGGTCACGGGCTGTTTATCGTACTGGCCCTGAGCCTGGCGATGCACTGGCTGCCGGGGTTCTATAACGGACGCGGCATTGACCCGCAGCGATTTACGCCTGATGCCGTGCCGTTCTCGATGTACCTGAACCAGGACAAGCCGTTGATCGGCTTCTGGTTGCTGCTGGCCTGCCCGTGGATCGTGGCGCGACGCTCGTTGCGGCTGTCGATCTGCGTCACCGCGTTGGCGCTGGCGCTGACCGCCATCGTCGCTCTGGGTGGCGCCGCGTTGCTGGGCGGAATCAGTTGGGCGCCGAAATGGCCGGACCAGGCCTGGCTGTGGGTGCTCAATAACCTGTTGCTGGTGACCCTGGTGGAAGAAGCGCTGTTCCGTGGCTACATTCAAGGCGGCTTGAGCCGGCGCTTCAAACATTTGTCCTACGGCGAAAACCTCGCGCTGTTGCTGGCATCGCTGCTGTTCGGGCTGGTGCACGTGGGCGCGGGGTGGCAGTGGGTGCTGCTGTCGAGCATCGCCGGGGTTGGTTATGGCCTGGCCTATCGATTTGGGGGGCTGGGTGCGGCGATTGCCACGCACTTTGGCTTGAATCTGCTTCACTTCGGGTTGTTTACGTATCCGATGCTAGCGGGCTGATGCCACCGCAGAGGAACGAGCAACCCGCCAATTGTTGCAAAAATAAGTTAAATAAACCCCCGTTACCGCCGATACCCAATGAAAGCCTTGCGGATTGAACAATCATGCGTAATAACCAACCCGTTACCCAGCGCGAACGTACCTTCCCCGCTCAGCAACGGTTGATCTCCACCACAGATGCCAAAGGCGTGATCACCTACTGCAACGACGCTTTCGTCGAAATCAGTGGGTTCTCTCGCGACGAACTGGTGCGTGCGCCGCACAATCTGGTCCGTCACCCGGACGTGCCAGCGGCCGTGTTCGGGCATATGTGGACCACGCTCAAACAAGGCTTGCCATGGATGGGCATCGTTAAGAACCGCTGCAAGACGGGCGATCACTACTGGGTTAACGCCTATGTGACGCCGGTCTTCGAAGGCAACCAGGTGGTCGGCTACGAATCGGTGCGCATCAAGCCCACCGCCGAGCAGATCCGCCGTGCCGAAGCGCTCTACCAACGCATCAACCAGGGCAAGTCGGCCGTTCCCCAGCGGGACAAGTGGCTGCCGGTGTTGCAGGACTGGCTGCCGTTTATCCTGATCAGCCAATTGAGCTTCATGATCGGTGTGTCGCTCAACTCCCACTGGGGCTTTGCCCTGGCGGCGGGTTTGTCGGTGCCGTTGGGCTTGCTCGGTCTGAGCTGGCAACAGCGCGGTCTCAAGCGTTTGCTGCGCCTGGCCGAGCAGACCACGTCCGACCCGTTGATCGCGCAGATGTACACCGACAGCCGTGGCGCCCAGGCGCGCCTGGAGATGTCGATCCTCAGCCAGGAGGCACGTCTGAAGACCTGCCTCACGCGCTTGCAGGACACTGCCGAGCACCTCAACGACCAGGCGGCGCAGTCCAATACCCTGGCGCACAACAGCTCCAGCGGCCTGGAACGCCAGCGCGTGGAAACCGAGCAGGTGGCCACGGCGGTCAACCAGATGGCGGCGACCACTCAGGAAGTGGCCAGCCATGTGCAGCGCACCGCCGACGCCACCCAGGAAGCCAATCGCCTGACCGGTCGCGGTCGCGATATTGCCGGGGAAACCCGCGAGGCGATTCAGCGTCTGTCGGTGGCCGTGGGCGAGACCGGCGTGACCGTCACCCAACTGGCCAAGGACAGCGATGAGATCGGCGGCGTAGTCGACGTGATCAAAGGTATTGCCGACCAAACCAACCTGTTGGCGCTCAACGCCGCCATTGAAGCGGCGCGTGCCGGTGAGATGGGCCGGGGGTTTGCGGTGGTCGCCGATGAAGTCCGCCAACTGGCGCAGCGCACAGCTGAGTCGACCGGGCAGATCCATGCCCTGATCGCCAAGCTGCAGCAAACCGCTGCCGCCGCCGTGCAAACCATGGACGCCGGGCATCGCCAGGCCGAAGAAGGTGTGGCGCGGGTGATGGAGGCGGATCAGGCGTTGGTGGGCATCAGTGAAGCGGTGGCGCATATCACCGACATGACCACCCAGATTGCGGCCGCCACCGAAGAGCAAAGCTCGGTAGCCGAAGAGATCAGCCGTAATATCAGCACCATTGCGCTGTTGGCGGATCAGACCTCGGAGCAGGCGATGAACTCGGCGCAGTTGAGTGAGGAATTGACGCGTACGGCCAATACCCAGTACTCCCTGGTCGAGCGTTTTAACCGCTAGACCGCTATCGAGGGCAAGCCCCCTCCCACACTTTGACTGTATTCACACATCAACATGTGGGAGGGGGCTTGCTCCCGATGAGGCCCTGACAGGCACCGAGAAACCTGGCGACCTGCACCGCCGCAGCCTCCAGATGCTGCTCATGGCTGAACCCCGAAGCCTTCAACGGCTTCAAGTCATGATCCCCCGCGACCAGCCACATCACCTCGATGCTCGGCGATAATTCATAGCCCGCCACCGCCACCCGATTACCCAAGGCATCGCGCTCGCCCTGCACAATCAGCGTCGGCGTGTTCAGCCCGGCCAGATGCTCGACCCGTGGTTTCTCCGGCTTGCCCACCGCATAGAACGGATACCCCAGGCACACCAGGCCATCGACGGCCAATTCATCCGCCAACAGACTCGCCATGCGCCCGCCCATGGACTTGCCGCCAATGGCCAGTTTCCCAGCGACATGACGTCGCACCTCGGCATATACCCCGCGCCACGCCTCCAGCAGTTTCGGCGCCGGGTTGGGTGGGCGTTTGCCGCCGTCCAGTCGGCGCTGGGCCATGTAGGGAAACTCGAAGCGCAACACGTTCACGCCATGCCCGGCAAGGCGTGCAGACATGTCGTTCATGAAGGATGAGTCCATCGGCGCGCCGGCGCCGTGGGCCAGGATCAGCGTCACGCAGTCACTGGAAACAGCGCCCGACGCACCATTCCATAACCAGCCATGTTCCCGCACACACTGCGCCCATTGATCCCCGTCAATACTGGCCTTGTGCTCTTTGCCCATGCTTGCCTCGCTATTCAGTCTGCCTATAACTCCAGCCCAAGTGCCGCATCTGCTTGGGTTGAACCGTGGATGGGGAACCATGAACACTACTTTAAGTACCGCCTATAACTACAAGGTGGTCCGCCAATTCGCCATTATGACGGTGGTGTGGGGCATCGTCGGCATGGGGCTCGGGGTTTTTCTCGCCGCCCAATTGGTTTGGCCCGCGCTCAACTTCGACTTGCCCTGGACCAGCTTCGGCCGCCTGCGCCCGCTGCACACCAACGCGGTGATCTTCGCGTTCGGTGGCTGTGCGCTGTTCGCCAGCTCCTTCTACTCGGTGCAGCGTACCTGCCAAACCCAACTGTTCGCGCCGAAAATCGCCGCGTTCTGCTTCTGGGGCTGGCAGTTGGTCATCCTCTTGGCCGCAATCACCTTGCCGCTGGGTTACACCAGCTCCAAGGAATACGCCGAGCTGGAATGGCCGATCGACATCCTGATCACCGTCGTCTGGGTGGCCTACGCCATTGTGTTCTTTGGCACCGTGGCCAAGCGCACCACCAAGCACATCTACGTCGGTAACTGGTTCTTCGGTGCATTCATCATCACCGTGGCGATCCTGCATATCGTCAACAACCTGGAAATCCCGGTCAGCCTGACCAAGTCCTACTCGCTGTATGGCGGTGCGACGGATGCCATGGTGCAGTGGTGGTATGGGCATAACGCGGTAGGCTTTTTCCTCACCGCCGGTTTCCTCGGGATGATGTACTACTTCGTGCCGAAACAGGCCGAACGTCCGGTGTATTCCTATCGCCTGTCGATCGTGCACTTCTGGGCACTGATCACCCTGTACATCTGGGCCGGTCCTCACCACTTGCACTACACCGCGCTGCCGGACTGGGCACAGTCGCTGGGCATGGTGATGTCGCTGGTACTGCTGGCTCCGAGCTGGGGCGGCATGATCAACGGCATGATGACCCTGTCGGGCGCTTGGCATAAGTTGCGCAGCGACCCGATCCTGCGCTTTTTGGTGGTGTCCCTCGCGTTCTACGGCATGTCGACCTTTGAAGGGCCGATGATGGCGATCAAGACCGTCAACTCGCTGTCCCACTACACCGACTGGACTATCGGCCACGTACACGCCGGCGCCCTCGGTTGGGTGGCGATGATCTCCATCGGCGCGCTGTACCACATGATCCCGAAAGTCTTCGGTCGCGAGCAGATGTACAGCCTCGGCCTGATCAACGCGCACTTCTGGCTGGCGACCATCGGCACCGTGCTCTACATCGCCTCGATGTGGGTCAACGGCATCGCCCAGGGCCTGATGTGGCGTGCGATCAACGACGACGGCACCTTGACCTACTCCTTCGTCGAAACCCTGGTGGCCAGCCACCCAGGCTTCATCGTGCGGTTGGTGGGCGGTGCAGTGTTCCTCAGCGGCATGTTGCTGATGGCTTACAACACATGGCGCACCGTGCGCTCGGCACAACCTGTCGAAGCCGCCCCTGTCGCGCAGATGGCCTGAGGAGTCAGTGATGAAACACGAAACGATTGAAAAAAACGTCGGCCTGCTGATGCTGCTCATGGTGCTCGCCGTGAGCATCGGCGGCCTGACCCAGATCGTCCCGCTGTTCTTCCAGGACGTGACCAACAAGCCGGTGGAAGGCATGAAGCCCTACACCGCGCTGCAACTGGAAGGCCGCGACATCTACATCCGCGAAGGCTGCGTACAGTGCCACTCGCAGATGATCCGCCCGTTCCGCGCCGAGACCGAGCGCTACGGCCACTACTCGGTGGCCGGCGAAAGCGTGTGGGACCACCCGTTCCTGTGGGGTTCCAAGCGTACCGGGCCAGACCTGGCGCGCGTCGGCGCTCGCTACTCGGACGACTGGCACCGCGCGCACTTGTACAACCCGCGCAACGTAGTGCCTGAGTCGAAAATGCCGGCCTACCCGTGGCTGGTCACGGCCGCAGTCGACAACAGCCACACCGAGACCAAGTTGAAAGTGATGCGCACCCTCGGCGTGCCGTACACCGACGACGACATCAGTGCCGCGGTGGCCAGCCTCAAGGGCAAGACCGAGATGGACGCGCTGGTTTCGTACCTGCAAGTGCTCGGCACCGCCATCAAGAGCAAGAGGTGAGCCATGGGATTTGAATTCGATGCAGGCACCATCCGCGGCCTCGGCACGCTGGTCGTCGCCATCGCCTTTATCGGCCTGTCGCTGTGGGTATTCAACAACCGGCGCAATGCGGAATTCGAGGAAGCGCGCCTGCTGCCCTTCGCCGATGAACCTTCGCCATCCGACGCTCACCAAGAGCCTGCAACAAGGAGCAACCGGCCATGACTACCTTCTGGAGTACATGGATCTGCGTACTGACCATCGGCAGCCTGATCGGCCTGACCTGGCTGTTGTTCGCCACCCGCAAGGGCGAGACCAAGGGCAGTGTCGACCAGACTATGGGCCACGCCTTCGACGGTATCGAGGAATACGACAACCCCCTGCCCCAGTGGTGGTTCATGTTGTTCGCCGGCACCCTGGTGTTTGCCGTCGGCTACCTGATCCTCTACCCGGGCCTGGGCAACTGGAAAGGCGTGTTGCCGGGTTATGAAGGCGGCTGGACCTCGGCCAAGGAGTGGGACAAGGAGATGGCCAAGGCCGACACCAAGTTCGGGCCGATCTTCGCCAAATTCTCAGCCATGCCTGTGGAAGAAGTCGCGAAAGACCCGCAAGCGCTGAAAATGGGCGGTCGCCTGTTCGCCTCCAACTGCGCGGTATGCCACGGCTCGGATGCCAAGGGCGCATTCGGCTTTCCAAACCTGGCTGACAACATCTGGCGTTGGGGCGGTTCGGCCGAAGCGATCAAGACCACCATCATGAACGGTCGCCACGCGGCAATGCCGGCCTGGGGTGACATGCTGGGCGACGACGGCGTGAAAAACGTCGCCGCCTATGTGCGTCACGATATCGCCAAGCTGCCCCTGCCGGCCGACAGCACCGCCGACCTGGCCGCCGGCCAAGCCACGTTCAACACCACCTGCGTGGCCTGCCATGGTCCGCAAGGCCAAGGCATGGAAGCCATGGGCGCGCCGAACCTGACGCTGCCCGCCGGTTACATCTACGGCACCAGCCTCGCGCAGTTGCAGCAGACGATTCGTCACGGCCGCCAGGGCCAGATGCCAGCGCAGGAAGTGCTGCAGGGCAATGACAAAGTGCATCTGCTGGCGGCTTACGTGTATAGCCTGTCCCATCAATAGCAGCAGGTGAGCTGGAAGTTTTAAGCTTCAAGCTGCAAGAGAAGAGCCCCCAACTTGGATCTTGCAGCTGCTTTTTCTTGCGGCTTGCAACTTGCCGCTTATGGCTGCCGCTCTGCGGCAGTTCGTCACACCCTTCCAAAGCACAACTTTCCCCTCCTGCCATTCGGGTCTACGCTTGCTTGCACAGCGGACCAATCTTGGCGTACGCGACGACAGTCGTTGCGACCCCCAAAATTTCCTGTCCACTCGATCAGCTTTCGATTTCGGATTTTATCCTTACGCCAAACATGGAAAGGGCGCAGAATCTGGCGTGGAACGCATTGACACAGGTCAGCCTTGCGTTGCAATGGCCCCTTGCTTTCTACATACTTGCGGCCGAATTTTACCTATAAAAAAACCTAAACCGTGGAACCTTAGAATGAGCACAGCAATCAGTCCGACTGCTTATAACTATAAGGTAGTCCGCCAGTTCGCCATCATGACGGTGGTCTGGGGGATCCTTGGCATGGGGCTCGGGGTGTTCATCGCCTCGCAACTGGTTTGGCCGGAATTGAATTTCGGCTTGCCATGGACAACCTTCGGCCGCCTGCGCCCGCTGCACACCAACCTGGTGATTTTCGCCTTCGGCGGATGTGCCTTGTTTGCCACCTCCTACTACGTCGTGCAGCGAACCTGCCAAACGCGACTGATCTCCGACAGCCTTGCGGCCTTCACCTTCTGGGGTTGGCAAGCGGTCATCGTCGGTGCCATCGTTACCCTGCCGCTGGGCTACACCACCACCAAGGAATACGCCGAGCTGGAATGGCCGATCGCGATTTTGCTCGCCATCGTCTGGGTGACCTACGCGGTGGTGTTCTTCGGCACCATCGTCAAGCGCAAGACCAAGCACATCTACGTGGGCAACTGGTTCTACGGTGCCTTCATCCTGGTGACGGCGATGCTGCACATCGTCAACCACGCCTCGTTGCCGGTCAGCCTGTTCAAGTCCTACTCGGCCTACGCCGGTGCGACGGATGCGATGATCCAGTGGTGGTACGGCCACAACGCTGTAGGTTTCTTCCTCACCACCGGTTTCCTGGGGATGATGTACTACTTCGTGCCGAAACAGGCCGAACGTCCTATTTACTCGTATCGCCTGTCCATCGTGCACTTCTGGGCACTCATCACCCTGTACATCTGGGCCGGCCCGCACCACTTGCACTACACCGCGTTGCCGGACTGGGCACAGTCCCTGGGCATGGCGATGTCGATCATCCTGCTGGCCCCGAGCTGGGGTGGCATGATCAACGGCATGATGACCCTCTCGGGCGCCTGGCATAAATTGCGCACCGACCCGATCCTGCGCTTTTTGGTGGTGTCCCTGGCGTTCTACGGCATGTCGACCTTCGAAGGTCCGATGATGGCGATCAAGACCGTCAACTCGCTGTCCCACTACACCGACTGGACCATCGGCCACGTACACGCCGGCGCCCTCGGCTGGGTAGCGATGATCTCCATCGGCGCGCTGTACCACATGATCCCCAAACTGTTCGGCCGTGCGCAGATGCACAGTGTCGGGCTGATCAACACGCACTTCTGGCTGGCCACCATCGGCACCGTGCTCTACATCGCCTCGATGTGGGTCAACGGCATCACCCAGGGCCTGATGTGGCGTGCGATCAACGATGACGGCACCCTCACCTACTCCTTCGTCGAAGCGCTGCAAGCCAGTCACCCTGGTTTCATCGTCCGCGCCATCGGTGGTGCGTTCTTTGCCAGCGGCATGCTGTTCATGGCCTACAACGTCTGGCGCACCGTGCGTGCCTCCGACCCGGCCGAAGCCGAAGCCGCCGCCAAGATCGCCGTTGTGGGAGCCCACTGATGAAGCATGAAGTAGTCGAGAAGAATATCGGCCTGCTGGCCTTCTTCATGGTCATCGCCGTGAGTATCGGCGGCCTGACCCAGATCGTTCCGCTGTTTTTCCAGGACGTGACCAACAAGCCGGTCGAAGGCATGAAGCCGCGCACCGCCCTTGAACTGGAAGGCCGCGACGTCTACATCGCCAACGGTTGTGTCGGCTGCCACTCGCAGATGATCCGCCCGTTCCGCGCCGAAACCGAACGCTACGGCCACTACTCGGTGGCCGGTGAAAGCGTGTGGGACCACCCGTTCCTGTGGGGTTCCAAGCGCACCGGCCCGGACCTGGCCCGTGTCGGCGGGCGTTACTCCGATGACTGGCAACGTGCGCACTTGTACAACCCGCGCAACGTGGTGCCTGAGTCGAAAATGCCAGCGTACCCGTTCCTCGTGGAAAACAAGCTCGACGGCAAGGACACCGCGAAGAAGATGGAAGTCTTGCGCACCCTGGGCGTGCCCTACACCGACGAAGACATCGCCGGTGCAGCCGCAGCCGTGAAGGGCAAGACCGAAATGGACGCATTGGTGGCCTACCTGCAAGGCCTGGGCACCATCATCAAAAGCAAACGGTGATTCTTCATGGATATCGGGATGATTCGTGGCCTGGGCACCGTTGTCGTGATGGTGGCCTTTATCGGCCTGGCGTTGTGGGTGTTCAGCCCCAAGCGCAAGTCGGAGTTTGAAGACGCGACCTTGCTGCCCTTTGCGGATGATCCCGAAGCCATCAAGCACGTCGAGCAAGCTTCTAGGAGTAACAAAGAATGACTACGTTCTGGAGTCTGTACGTCACAGTCCTCAGCCTGGGTACCATCTTCGCCCTGACCTGGCTGCTGCTGTCGACCCGCAAGGGCCAGCGCGCCGAGCAAACCGACGAGACCGTCGGCCACTCGTTCGATGGCATTGAGGAGTACGACAACCCGTTGCCGAAGTGGTGGTTCATGCTGTTCGTCGGCACCATCATCTTCGCCCTCGGCTACCTGGTGCTGTACCCCGGCCTGGGCAATTGGAAAGGCCTGCTGCCGGGCTACAACTACCTCGACAACGACAAGCAAACCCCGTTCGCCAACGGCCAGACCGGCTGGACCGGCGTGCACGAATGGGAAAAGGAAATGGCCAGGTCGGACGCCAAGTTCGGGCCGATCTTCGCCAAATTCGCCTCGATGCCGATTGAAGACGTCGCCAAGGACCCGCAAGCCCTGAAGATGGGCGGTCGCCTGTTCGCCTCCAACTGCTCGGTGTGCCACGGCTCCGACGCCAAGGGCGCCTACGGCTTCCCCAACCTGACCGACGCCGATTGGCGCTGGGGCGGCGAACCGGCGACCATCAAGGAAACCATCATGAAAGGCCGCCATGCCGTCATGCCGGCCTGGCTGGACATCCTCAAGGAACAAGGCGTCAGCGACGTCGCCGCGTTCGTCGTCACCAACCTCGACGGCCGCAAGCTGCCGGAAGGCGTGAAAGCCGATGTGGCCAACGGCGAGAAACTCTTCGCCGCCAACTGCGTGGCCTGCCACGGCCCCGCTGGCAAAGGCACCCCCGCCATGGGCGCGCCCGACCTGACCCACCCCGGCGCGTTCATCTACGGCTCGAGCTTCGCCCAACTGCAGCAGACCATCCGTTGGGGTCGTCAGGGCCAGATGCCTGCGCAGGAGCAACTGCAGGGCAACGACAAGGTCCACTTGCTCGCGGCGTATGTCTACAGCTTGTCCCATGGGGATAAGAAGGCCGAGGAGCAGTAAGGCTGATCGTTATTTAGACACCCAGAAGATCCAATGTGGGAGGGGGCAAGCCCCCTTCCACATTGGATCTTCGGCATTTTGAAGGTTGAGCCCACAAAAACCGTCCATACTTCCCAAGTCAATTGATCCAGGTCACGTACACCATCAATTGATTTCCCCCAACGCGACCAAAGGTCGCACCCTTTGAGCGGCATCGGGGGCGTATCATTACGCCACTGCAAGACCCTTTATTTGACCCCGGTTGGCACGTACTGGCCGAGGCAAATCTCCACCGCCGTGGGATGCAATGATGAGCAACCAGATACCGGTACACGACGTTACCCCGCCTGCCAAAAACTCGAATAGCCCTGACGGTAAGAGCGTCGACCTCTACGCGTCGCGAGAGAAAATCTACACCCGTGCCTTCACCGGCCTGTTCCGCAACCTGCGCATGCTCGGCGGCGCCGGTCTATTCCTGCTCTACTTCGGCACGGTGTGGCTGAACTGGGGTGGCCACCAGGCGGTGTGGTGGAACCTGCCGGAACGTAAATTCTTCATTTTCGGCGCGACCTTCTGGCCCCAGGACTTCATCCTGCTGTCGGGCATCCTGATCGTCGCGGCGTTTGGCCTGTTCTTTATTACCGTGTACGCCGGCCGCGTGTGGTGCGGTTATACCTGCCCGCAAAGCGTGTGGACGTGGATCTTCATGTGGTGCGAAAAAGTTACCGAAGGCGACCGCAACCAGCGCATCAAGCTGGACAAGGCGCCGATGGGCGCCAACAAGTTCCTGCGCAAGTTCAGCAAGCACACGCTGTGGCTGCTGATCGGCTTTGCCACCGGCATGACCTTCGTCGGCTACTTCTCGCCGATCCGCGAACTGGTGTTCGACTTCTTCACCGGCCAGGCCGATGGCTGGTCGTATTTCTGGGTCGGCTTCTTCACCCTCGCCACCTATGGCAACGCCGGCTGGCTGCGCGAACAGGTGTGCATCTACATGTGCCCGTACGCACGCTTCCAGAGCGTGATGTTCGACAAGGACACGCTGATCGTCTCCTATGACCCACGCCGTGGCGAAGTGCGTGGTCCGCGTAAAAAAGGCGCCGACTACAAGGCCCAGGGCCTGGGCGACTGCATCGACTGTACGATGTGCGTACAGGTATGCCCCACCGGTATCGACATCCGCGACGGCCTGCAAATCGAGTGCATCGGTTGCGCCGCCTGTATCGATGCCTGCGACAACATCATGGACAAGATGGAGTACCCGCGCGGCCTGATCAGCTACACCACCGAGCACAACCTGTCCGGGCAGAAAACCCACAAGCTGCGCCCACGCCTGATCGGGTATGCCCTGGTGTTGCTGGCAATGATGAGCCTGCTGGCAGGAGCGTTCTTCATGCGTTCGCTGGTGGGCTTCGACGTGAGCAAGGACCGTGTGCTGTACCGCGAAAACGCCGAAGGGCGCATCGAAAACGTCTACAGCCTGAAGATCATGAACAAGGACCAGCGCGATCACACCTACGTGCTCGACGCCGCCGGCCTGCCGGACCTCAAGCTGCAAGGCCGACGTGAAATCAAAGTGGCGGCCGGCGACATCGTCAGCATGCCGGTGGAACTGTCGAGTGCGCCGGAGCAACTGCCGTCGAGTACCAACGAGGTGACGTTCATCCTCAAGGATGCCGATGACGCCAGCGTCCATATTGAAGCGAAGAGCCGATTCATTGGCCCCCAGGTTCGTTAATAAATAGAAAGCTTCGTTAAAGAGAGCAGAACAATGCCCCAAGCCACTGCCGCAAGCCCTTGGTACAAGCACCTCTGGCCCTGGATCATCATTGGGATCCTGGCCTGCTCGGTGACCTTGACCTTGTCCATGGTGACCATCGCGGTGAACAACCCGGACAACCTGGTCAACGACAACTACTACGAGGCCGGCAAAGGCATCAACCGCTCCCTGGACCGCGAACGGCTGGCCCAGACCCTGCAACTGCGCGCCAAGCTGCACCTGGATGAGCTGACCGGTGAAGTCGAGTTGAACCTCACCGGCTACAGCAACCCAAACACCCTGGAACTGAACCTGATCTCCCCGACCCAGCCAGAGAAGGACCGCAAGATCAACCTGACCCGCAGCGACAGCGAACCGGGCCGCTACATCGGCCAGGTCACCGACAAGGTCGAAGGCCGCCGCTTCGTGGAACTGCTGGGTGTGGAAGGCGACAAGACCTGGCGCCTGTTCGAGGAAGAAGAAGTCAGCCACGACAAGGACTTGCTGCTGGGTGATGAACCGTTGCAGGGTGCTGAAGACCTGAAAAAATAGCAGTGCCCATGACCAGCCCAACCCCCTGCTACCACTGCGCCCTGCCCGTCCCGTCCGGCAGTCGGTTCACCGCCGTGATCCTCGGCGAGCGCCGCGAGCTGTGCTGCCCCGGCTGCCAGGCCGTGGCCGAAGCGATTGTGGCCGGTGGGCTGGAAAGCTATTACCAGCATCGCAGCGAAGCCTCGGCCAACCCAGAGACGCTGCCGGTGCAGTTGGTGGACGAACTGGCGCTGTATGACCGCGCCGACGTGCAAAAACCCTTCGTGCACCATGAAGGCGACCTCGCTGAAACCACCCTGTTGATGGAAGGCATCAGTTGCGCCGCCTGTGGCTGGTTGATCGAAAAACACCTGCGCAGCCTGCCCGCCGTGGCCGAAGCGCGGCTGAACCTGTCCAATCATCGCCTGCAAGTGCGCTGGGCCGACGGGCAATTGCCGTTGAGCCAGGTGCTCAGTGAACTGCGCCATATCGGCTATGCCGCCCATCCGTATCAAGCCGACCGCGCGGCCGAGCAACTGGCCAGCGAAAACCGCCTGGCCCTGCGCCAACTGGGGGTCGCCGGGCTGCTGTGGTTCCAGGCGATGATGGCGACCATGGCCACCTGGCCGGAATTCAACATCGACCTGAGCCCCGAACTGCACGTGATCCTGCGCTGGGTGGCGATGTTTCTGACAACGCCCATCGTGTTCTACAGCTGTGCGCCGTTCTTCAAGGGCGCCCTGCGCGACTTGCGTACGCGCCACCTGACCATGGACGTGTCGGTGTCCCTGGCCATTGGCGGGGCTTACGTGGCCGGGATCTGGACCGCGATCACCGGCGTGGGCGAGCTGTATTTCGATGCGGTGGGCATGTTTGCGCTGTTCCTGCTGGCCGGTCGCTACCTGGAGCGCCGCGCCAGGGAACGTACGGCCGCGGCCACCGCGCAGTTGGTCAACCTGCTGCCCGCCTCATGCCTGCGCCTCAAAGATGACGGCCAGAGCGAACGTATTCTTTTGAGCGAACTGGCACTCGGCGACCGTGTGCTGGTGCATCCCGGCGCGGTTCTGCCGGCAGATGGGGTGATCCTCGACGGCCGGTCCAGCATCGATGAGTCGCTGCTCACCGGTGAGTACCTGCCGCTGCCGCGCCAAACCGGTGATGCCGTCACCGCCGGCACTTTGAACGTCGAAGGCGCGCTGACCGTCGAAGTGCGCGCCTTGGGTCACGAGACCCGCCTGTCCGCCATCGTACGCCTGCTGGAACGGGCCCAGGCCGAGAAGCCGCGCCTGGCCCAGATCGCCGACCGCGCCGCACAGTGGTTCCTGCTGGGCTCGCTGATTGCCGCCGCACTGATCGGCCTGCTGTGGTGGCAGTTGGATCCATCGCGGGCATTCTGGATCGTGCTGGCGATGCTGGTCGCGACCTGCCCCTGCGCATTGTCCCTGGCCACGCCGACCGCCCTCACCGCCGCCACCGGCACCCTGCACAAACTCGGGCTATTGCTGACCCGTGGCCATGTGCTCGAAGGCCTAAACCAGATCGACACGGTGATTTTCGACAAGACCGGCACCCTCACCGAAGGGCGCCTGGCGTTGAAAGCGATCCGGCCACTGGCCGCCCTGAACAGCGACGAGTGCCTGGGCCTCGCCGCAGCCCTGGAAAACCGCTCCGAACACCCGATTGCCCGCGCCTTTGGCCGTGCGCCGCTGGCCGCCGACGAGGTGCTCAGCTCACCCGGTCTCGGCCTGGAAGGACGTGTCGGCACACGCCAGTTGCGCATCGGCCAGCCGGGGTTTGTCTGTGCACTCAGTGGTTGTCCGATTCCCGCCTCTCCGGAAGATGACGGCCAATGGCTGCTGCTGGGCGACCGTGACGGCGCCCTTGCCTGGTTCGTCCTCGACGACCGCCTGCGCAGCGATGCCCCTGCCCTTTTGGCCGCCTGCAAGGCACGCGGTTGGCGCACGCTGCTGCTGTCGGGGGACAGTTCGCCGATGGTCGCCAGTGTCGCCGCTGAACTGGGTATCGATGAAGCCCACGGCGGCCTGCGCCCCGACGACAAGCTGCAGGTGCTGCAACAACTGCACAAGGAAGGCCGCAAGGTGCTGATGCTCGGCGATGGCGTCAACGATGTGCCGGTGCTGGCCGCCGCCGACATCAGCGTGGCCATGGGCTCGGCCACCGACCTGGCCAAGACCAGCGCCGATGCGGTGCTGCTGTCCAACCGCCTGGAGGCCCTGGTGCAAGCCTTCACCCTGGCGCGACGCACCCGCCGGGTAATCATTGAAAACCTGCTGTGGGCCGGGCTGTACAATGGCCTTATGCTGCCGTTTGCGGCCCTCGGTTGGATCACTCCGATCTGGGCGGCGATCGGCATGTCCCTCAGTTCGTTGACCGTGGTGCTCAACGCCCTGCGCCTGACTCGCCTGCCGAGTGCGCAGGCCCACAGCGCCCCTTTGGTAACCCGTCCGCTGCCGGCTTGAGCCGCGTGGGCATGGAGTGCAGATGCCAGCTCTATACGTGATGATTCCGGCGGCGCTGCTGTTAGTGGGCGTGGCCATCTACATCTTCTTCTGGGCGGTGGACAGCGGCCAGTACGACGACCTCGACGGCCCGGCCCACAGCGTACTGTTCGACGACCAGGACCCGAACCACCTGGCGGCCGTCGACGAAGCCAACGGCCCCGAGCAACCGCCCGCGCCCAAAGACCCGCCCCATGCTTGAGCTGGCGCCGCTGCTGGTCTCTGCGCTGATCCTCGGCCTGCTGGGCGGTGGCCATTGCCTGGGCATGTGCGGCGGGCTGATGGGCGCGCTGACCCTGGCGATTCCCAAGGAGCAACGCAGCCGCCGGTTCCGCCTGCTGCTGGCGTACAACCTGGGACGCATCCTCAGCTATGCCAGCGCCGGGTTATTGATTGGTCTGGCCGGCTGGGCCGTGGCCAACAGCCCAGCGGCGTTGTTCATGCGCGTGCTCGCCGGGTTGCTGCTGATCTGCATGGGCCTGTACCTGGCCGGCTGGTGGAGCGGCCTCACCCGTATCGAAAGCCTCGGGCGCGGCCTGTGGCGCTACATACAGCCAGTCGCCAACCGTTTGCTGCCGGTGTCCAGCCTGCCCCGCGCACTGTTGCTGGGCGCGCTGTGGGGCTGGTTGCCGTGCGGGCTGGTCTACAGCACCCTGCTGTGGGCCGCCAGCCAGGGCAATGCGCTCGACAGTGCATTGCTGATGCTGGCTTTTGGGTTAGGCACGTGGCCAGTACTGCTGGCGACCGGGTTGGCGGCCGAACGCGTGACCGCGTTATTGCGCAAGCGCAGCGTGCGTATGTCCGGCGGCGTGCTGGTGATTATTTTCGGTGTCTGGACCCTGCCAGGTCCGCATCAGCACTGGCTGATGGGCCACTAAAAGGCCATGTGGCATAGCGCCGCTCCCCGTTGACGCAAATCAAGATGCCATATCGGCCACGCCCCTACACTCGGCTCACTAGCCTATCCGGGGAATGCCCGCATGCTCGACGCCATTCGTTGGGATCCAAATCTGATTCAACGCTACGACCTGGCGGGACCGCGCTACACGTCCTACCCCACCGCCGTACAATTCGACAGCCAGGTCGGCACCTTCGACCTGCTCCACGCCCTGCGTGAAAGCCGCAAGGCCACGCGACCGTTGTCGCTGTATGTGCATGTGCCGTTCTGCGCGAACATTTGCTACTACTGCGCGTGCAACAAGGTGATCACCAAGGACCGCGGCCGCGCCCAGGCTTACCTGCAACGCCTGGAGCAGGAGATTCAGTTGGTGGCCTGCCACCTCGACCCGAAACAGTCGGTTGAACAACTGCACTTCGGCGGCGGCACCCCGACCTTTCTCAGCCACGACGAACTGCGTCAGATCATGGGCAGCCTGCGCCAGCACTTCAATCTGCTCGACGATGACTCCGGCGACTACAGCATCGAGATCGACCCCCGCGAAGCCGACTGGGCGACCATGGGCCTGCTGCGTGAACTGGGCTTCAACCGTGTGAGCATCGGCCTGCAAGACCTCGACCCCGAGGTGCAGCGCGCGGTCAACCGCCTGCAAAGCCTGGAAGAAACCCGCGCGGTGATCGACGCCGCGCGCACCCTGCAATTTCGCTCGATCAATATCGACCTGATCTACGGTCTGCCCAAGCAGACGCCGATCAACTTCGCGCGCACCGTGGAGGAAGTGATCAAGCTGCAGCCGGACCGCCTGTCGGTGTTCAACTACGCGCATCTGCCGGAACGCTTCATGCCCCAACGACGGATCAACAGCGAGGAGCTGCCGTCGCCGGAATCCAAACTGCTGATGCTGCAAACCACCATCGAGCAATTGACCCAGGCCGGCTACCGCTACATCGGCATGGACCACTTCGCCCTGCCGGACGACGAACTCGCCATTGCCCAGGAAGAAGGCACGCTGCAACGTAACTTCCAGGGCTACACCACCCATGGCCATTGCGACCTGATCGGGCTAGGCGTGTCAGCCATCAGCCAGATCGGCGACCTGTATTGCCAGAACAGCAGTGACCTCAACGGCTATCAGACCGCCCTGGCCAGCGCCCAACTGGCCACCAGCCGTGGCCTGCTGTGCACCACGGACGACCGGTTGCGACGGGAAGTGATCCAGCAGTTGATCTGCAGGTTCCGCCTGGTATTCGAGCAGATCGAACAGGCGTTCAACATTGATTTTCGTGGGTACTTCGACGAGATCTGGCCGCAACTTGAGGCCATGGCGCAAGACGGCCTGATCGAACTGGATGCGCAGGGCATCCACGTTCTGCCGGCCGGGCGACTGCTGGTGCGTTCGGTGTGCATGGTGTTCGATGCCTACCTGGAGCACCAGAACAGGCAACGATTTTCACGGGTGATCTAGTTACATCGACAACGAAGCGGCCTTGAGGGCACCATCAGAGCTCATGCTTTTCATCGCCTTGAGCAGGGAGCCCTGGGAGGTCATCAAACCGGCCTGCAGCGAACTGATATCGCCCTGGATGTTGTTGGTCTTAATCCGGGCCTGCTCCGGCGTCAGGCTATTGTCATTCGCGACCGCCTGAAGCTCAGCCATTTTCTCGGCGATCTGTTGCTTGAGCTTGCGGATCATTTTGAGGATCTGTTTAACGCTGTCGTCCAGGCCACTGTCATCAATATCGGAGTTGGCTTTCCTGGCCACCGCCACCGCCTTGAACGCCGCGCCGGAAATCGTCACCTTCACGCCTTCCAGCACGTTGGTTTCGGCAGCCGGTGCAGCGGCCTGATCTTTTACGGCGGTTTCGGCCGCTGACTTCGCGCCCGACACTGTAGGAACTCGGATGGCAGGATTGTAGGCGGCGATGACAGACATGCTCCGAGCTCCGGGGTGTGGGAATGCCCTTGTATCGGCATCGGTACAAAAAACTTTATATGGCTGCTTGTTTTTTGTACAAGCTGGCTTCACCGCCCCACAGTGCGGTACCCTTACGTCTTATGTGTGTTTTCCCACAAGGATTTAAGAAATGTCCGAGCCAGTCAAACTGCGCGCTAACAGCCAGGCTCACTGCAAGGATTGCAGCCTGGCCCCCCTCTGCCTGCCACTTTCGCTGAATCTGGAAGACATGGAAGCGTTGGACGAAATCGTTAAACGCGGTCGCCCGCTCAAGAAAGGCGAGTTTCTGTTTCGCCAGGGTGACAAGTTCGATTCCGTTTATGCAGTACGCTCGGGCGCGTTGAAGACGTTCAGCCTGAGCGACGGCGGCGAAGAGCAGATCACCGGTTTCCACCTGCCCAGCGAGCTGGTCGGGTTGTCGGGCATGGACACCGAGATTCACCCGGTATCGGCGCAGGCCCTGGAAACCACGTCGGTGTGCGAAATCCCCTTCGAGCGCCTGGACGAACTGGCCCTGCAACTGCCACAACTGCGCCGCCAGTTGATGCGCGTGATGAGCCGCGAGATCCGTGACGACCAGCAGATGATGTTACTGCTGTCGAAGAAAACCGCCGACGAGCGCATTGCGACCTTCCTGGTCAACCTGTCGGCGCGGTTCCGTGCCCGGGGTTTCTCGGCCAACCAGTTTCGCCTGAGCATGTCGCGCAACGAAATCGGTAATTACCTGGGCCTGGCGGTGGAAACCGTGTCCCGCGTATTTACCCGCTTCCAGCAGAACGAACTGCTGGCCGCCGAAGGCAAGGAAGTGCACATCCTCGACCCGATCCAACTGTGCGCACTGGCCGGTGGTTCTTTAGAAGGCTGATGCAGACGCTTGTGGCCGCGCCAACCGGCGAGGCCGCAGGTATACTTCGAGTCCGTTTTCCGCCCAGGACTCTTCGACGATGACCTTCGATTCGTTCGACATCAAATCCCTGATCCGCCCCGTCATCGACTTCCCCAAGCCTGGGGTGATCTTTCGTGACATCACCCCTCTGTTCCAATCGCCCAAGGCCTTGCGCCTGGTGGCTGACACCTTTGTCCATCGTTACGTCGAAGCCGACTTCAGCCATATCGGCGCGATGGATGCACGAGGGTTCCTGATCGGCTCGATCATCGCCTACCAACTGAACAAGCCGCTGATCCTGTTCCGCAAACAGGGCAAGCTGCCAGCTGACGTGCTGGCCGAGGGTTACCAGACCGAATACGGCGAGGCCTTCCTCGAAGTGCATGCCGACAGCCTGTGCGAGGGTGATTCGGTGCTGATATTCGATGACCTGATCGCCACGGGGGGCACCCTGATCGCGGCAGCCAACCTGGTGCGGCGCATGGGGGCGAAGATCTTTGAAGCGGCGGCGATCATTGATTTGCCGGAGCTGGGTGGTTCGCAGCGGTTGGAAGACATGGGGATTCCCACCTTTTGCCTGACGCAGTTTGCGCTGACCGAACGGTAAGGGTTGCCGGCACTGATGCTATCGGGGGCAAGTCGAATCGTCGCGCCGCCCCTCCCACATTTTGATGTGTGAACACCTTCACGTGTGGGAGGGGGCTTGCCCCCGATGAGCATAGGTATCTACACAATTTTCAGAGACTGGCGAGTTCCCCTGTGGCGAGCGGGCTTGTCCCGCGTTGGGCTGCGAAGCAGCCCCAAAACCAGCCTCCACAGAGTGTCTGATACACCGCGTTCTTCCTTACTGGGGCTGCTACGCAGCCCCAGTAAGGA